>JAEEIJ010000015.1 GCA_016281315.1 Bacteroidales bacterium | reverse complement strand
TTGGCGGAGTTGAAGCCGAAGGTGGGGGCGTTGTTCGGCAGCGGAAGGTCGTTGTCGATGGTCTTGGGCACGTGGATGTTATGGATGGGATAGTGCTTGGCTTCCAGGAACTTGGCGATGCGGTTGGCCGTGGAGGCGGTGTCGTCTCCGCCCACGGTGACCAGCAGCTTGATATTGTTCTCCTGGAAGAGGGCCAGGTTGAAGTTCTCCTCGAAATCCTTGTCGGTGGGCTTGAAACGGCTCATCTGCAGGTAGCTGCCGCCCCGGTTGAAGTAGGAATCGGCCTTGAAGAAATCGATGTCTTCGGTGCGCGGAGCCTTGCTGAACAGGCCGCTGTAACCGCCGTGCAGGCCGATCACGCGGTAACCGTTCGACAGGAAGGTTTTAGCCACGGACATAACGACGGTGTTCATACCCGGAGCCGGGCCGCCGCCACAAAGGATGATGATGGAATCTTTCATAATTCAATAGTTGTCGAAATAGTATACAAATATACTATATTTTTGCTTTTGTCGCAAAATTGGGCTAATTTAGCATTCCGATATGAAACCTGTCATTCCGCCCGTGAGCCGGGAGGCCCTCAAAGCCGAACTGAACCCGCAGACGCTGCTCCGCACCACCAACCGTGCGGGCAACGAGCTCTATGTGGTGGGCCCGGAGGCCGTGAACGTGATCCGGGAGATCGGCCGCCTGAGGGAAATCGCCTTCCGCGCCGGCGGAGGCGGCACCGGAGAACCGCTGGATATAGACAAATTCGACACGGACCCGGCCTATGGCTACCGCCAGCTGGTGCTCTGGGACCCGGAGGTGGAGGAAATCATCGGCGGCTACCGCTACTGCCTCTGCGACGAAGCCGTTTTCGACCGGGAAGGGCAGCCGGTGCTCACGTCCTCCCATATGTTCCACTTCACGAAGAAGTTCCTCAAGCACTACCTTCCCTATACGGTGGAACTGGGCAGGAGCTTCGTTTCCGTGGAGTACCAGAGCTCGAAGGCCGGCGCCAAGAGCCTCTACGCCCTGGACAACCTCTTCGACGGAATCGCCGCCATCGGCATCCTCTATAAAAAGCACATCCGGTATTTCTTCGGGAAGGCCACCATCTACCGCGAATATCCCACGGAGGCCCGCGAACTGGTGATGTGCTTCCTCCGGAAATACTTCGGCAGGGGCCATCGGCTCCTCAGAATCCGCAAGGAGGTGAAGGTGGAGAAGAAGACCCGCGCCCGCTATTACAGGATCTTCAAAGGCCTGGATTACAAGGAGGGCTACCGCGTGCTCAAGGCAAAGGTACAGGAGCTGGGTGTCGCCATTCCCCCGCTGGTGAACACCTATATGAACCTATCCCCCACGATGGTTTACTTCGGAACCGGCATCAACGATGAATTCGGCGACGTCTACGATTCCGGCATCCTGGTCACCTATAAGGATTTATATCCGGAAAAACGGAAAAGACATTCAGACACGTTCCTGCAGCAGAATCTTCGCAAGATCCTCAAACGCTTTAAAAGGAAAAAGAAATGAGTGAAGAGAATAAACAGGCGACACGGATCCAGACATCGATCCTGAACCCCTTAGAGAAGAAAGTCCTGGTCTGGCTGGCGGAACGGATGCCGGCCTGGGTAAGCTCGGACCTTCTCACCTTCGTAGGCTTCGTGGGCGCCCTCATTATGGCCGCCGGCTATGCCCTTTCGAATCTGAACCTCCAATGGATGTGGCTGTCCTGCTTCGGCCTCCTGGTGAACTGGTTCGGGGATTCCCTGGACGGAAGTCTCGCCCGCGTGCGGGGTACCCAGCGCAAGACCTACGGCTTTTTCATCGACCACAACGTGGACGTGATCAACGAGACCATTATGTTCATCGGCGTGGGCTGCAGTCCCCTGGTGAATATGAGCTTTGCGATGTTCGCCCTGGTAGCCTATTTTATGATCAGCGTGTACGTGTACATCGACTGCCACGTAAAGGGCGAGATGCGTCTCACCTACGGCGGCCTGGGGCCCACGGAGTTCCGGCTGCTGCTTTTTATCGTGAACGTCTGCTTTATGTACATCCCCTGGCTTTCGCAGTGGAAAAAGACCGTCTGGCTGTTCCACAACGAGTTCCAGGTGGGTCTGTTCGACTACATCGCCGTAGCGGCTGCGCTCCTGATCATCTTCTTCTACCTGAAGGGATTCTTCAAGGACCTGAAGGAGCTCGCGAAACTGGATCCCCCGAAGAAGTAGCCTATGGTCATCACGCCCGAACAAGCCCCTCAACTGTCCCCCTTTTTCAAAGGAAGATGGGGGCGGCTGCTTTTTAAGATAGGGCTCAAAGTGACGGCAATCGACAAGGTGAACGGCCTTCACCAGCGGGTGGAGGACCTGGGTACCGAACCCGGGCCGGATTTCGCCAAGGGCATCCTGGACGACGTTCAGATTGATTTCAGCATCGGCAATCCCGAACGGCTGGAACAGTTTCCCCAAGGGGCTTTCATCGCCATCGCCAACCACGTTTACGGCCATCTGGACGGCATCTGCCTGGTGGATATCCTGGGCCACGTGCGTCCGAAGGCCAAGGTGATGGTGAACGAGTTCCTGATGTGGATTCACGGCCTCAGGCCCAGTTTCATCGCCGTGAACCCCGTTATCAGCGGCAGCAGCGGCGCCACGGCCACCAGCGTCAGCGGCGTCAAAAGCGCCCTTCTGCAGCTGCGGGAAGGCGAACCCCTGGGCATCTTCCCGTCCGGGGCCGTGGCGGACCTCAAGCCCCGCCAGGGCTGGATTCTGAGCGAACGGGACTGGCAGGATGCCGCTGTCAGGCTCATCCGCAAGGCGCGCGTGCCCGTGGTGCCCATCCGTTTCTTCGACCGCAATTCGTGGCTCTACTACGGGCTGGGTCTGCTGGGTTACCGCATCCGTTTCGCTCGCCTGTTTCACGAAGTGTTCAACAAACGGGGAACGCATCCCCGCGTGGGGATTGGCGAGGTCATTTCCGTGGAGGAGCAGGACGCCGTTCCGGAGGCCGATTTCAAGGCCTTCCTGCGCCGGAGCGTCTATGAGATGCCCCTCCCCGACCATTTTACCCTTCGCAGCGAGTTATGGGTAAAGTAGGCCTCTGGTTGTTCCTGCTGCTGGTCCCGTTTACGGTGATGGCCCAGTCCACGCGTGTGCGCGGAGTGGTGCGCGATGCCGCCACCGGCGAGCCCCTGCCGTTTGCGGGCGTGTACTTCGACGGGACTACCATCGGCATTTCCACCGATATGGAGGGCCGATACAGCCTGGAGACCCGCCGCCCCGATGCGCAGATTCTCACGGCGCAACTGCTTGGCTATGAAAGCGTTTCGCTCCCGGTCACACCGGGCGCCTTCTCGGAAATCGACTTCCTCCTGAAGCCGGATCCCCGGCAGCTGGAGGGGGCCGTGGTCCGCCCCGACGACCGCTATATCAAATCCATCCTCCGCCTGATCGACGAGGCCCGCGAAAAGCACGACCCCGATAACGCCCCGGACTGGAAGAGCACGGTCTATACCAAGATCGAGTTCGACCTCACCAATATGGAGGACGTCCTGTCCGTGGGTGCGCTGGGGCGGAACCTGGGCTTCGTGCGCGACTACGCGGATACATCGGCCATCACCGGCCAGTCCTTCATCCCGGCCATCCTCTCGGAGAACCGCTCGGACGTGTATCATTCGGCCCGGCCTTCCTTTATGCGGGAATTCACGCGGGCGAGCCGCATCTCCGGCATTCCGGACGAGAACAACGCCGTCAAGCAGTTCTCCGGCACCTATCTGCTGAAGACCAACTTCTATAAGTCCAGCATCGGGGTGTTCAACCTGGTGATTCCCAATCCCATTGCCTCCTCCTCCAGGATGTTTTACAACTATTTCCTGGTGGACAGCCTGCAGGTGGAAGGGCGCAAGACCTATGTCCTGCGCTTTCATCCCAAGAAACTCGTCACCTCGCCCACCCTGGACGGGGAGATGCACATCGACGCGGAGGACTTCGGCATCCGGAGCGTCCACGCGTCCCTTTCCGGGAATTCCAACGTGAACTGGATCCGCCACTTCAACGTGGACCTGGAAAACCGCCGGCTCCCGGACGGCCGCTGGTTCTATGGCACGGAAAACCTCTTTCTGGACTTCTCGGTCACGGCCAGCGACAATTCCCGTCTCATCTCCATCCTGGGACGGCGGAGTATGCATTACGAGGAGCCCGATTTCACGCCGCTGGAGAACCGGGAGGCCCTGCAGAACGAGAACGCGGTGGTGATGCGGGACGTGATCCGCGGGGACGACGCCTACTGGGACGCCGTGCGCCCCTACCCTCTTTCGGCCCGCGAAAAGGGCATCTACAAAATGGTGGACGAGATTCAGGAGACGGACTTCTACAAGTGGACCTACGGTTTCCTGGACACCTTCATCACCGGCTATTGGGAGGTTCCGGCGCTCAATTTCGAGTTCGGCCGATGGGCCCGCACCGTCACCTGGAACGACTTCGAAGGCCTGCGTCTGCAGGTGGGCGGCCGCACGCTCTACACGATGTCGGATAAGATCCGCCTGTCCGGGTACCTGGCCTATGGATTTAAGGACAAGCGCCTTAAAGGGATGGCCGAGGCCGAATGGCAGATTCGCCGCGAGCGCACCCGCAAGCTCACGCTCACCTATAAGGACGATTACGAGCGGCTGGGCGCCGGCACCGGGGTTTTCTCGGCCCCAAACATCTTCTCCTCCATCATTTCGCCCGCCCTGGCCAATAAACAGACCTATGTCCGCTCGGCGAAACTCCATTACGAGCACGAGTTCCACCCTTCGGTGAACGCGGACCTCCAGTGGCTGAGCCAGCGGATGTGGTCCAATCCCAACGTCCCCATCTATGCCGTGGACGGCTCCAGGACGGTGATGGAGTATATGGATGCGCACGCGCTCAGCGCCTTCCTTCGCTTCTCCTTCGATGAGAAGGTGCACAGAAACTATTTCCGGAAGACCTATCTCTTCACCAAGTACCCGATCCTCGAGGTCGGTGTCACCAAGGGCTTCAAGGGCATCACGGAGAACGACTTCGCCTATACAAAGGCCGAATCCATCCTCACCTGGCGGGTGCCTTCCACGGCGGTGGGCTTCGGCTACCTTTATCTGAAGGGCGGCATCATCTGGGGCAACGTGCCGCATACGCTCCTGAACCTGCACGCGGGCAACGCCACCTTCTTCTACGACAAACACGCCTTCTCCTGTATGGAGGCCTATGAATTCGCCTCGGACCGCTGGATATCCGGCTTTTACGAGCACAATTTCAACGGTTTCTTCCTGGGGAAGATTCCCCTGCTGAAAAAACTGGACTGGCGTGAGGTGGCTACGGTCCGCTTCGCCTGGGGGGACCTGAGCGAGACGAACCGGCAGAATGCCCTGCAGGAAACGGGGGTTCTCAATACCCCTTACGTAGAGGCGGGCGTGGGAATCGGCAACATCCTACGCGTCTTCCGCGTGGACTGCTTCTGGCGCCTGACGCACCGGGAGGAGGCCAAGCGCAACTTCTGCGTTAATCTGGGCGTAGACGTGTCTTTCTAGGCTTTTTCCGCCCCCAGGACGGTAAGGACGTCCCCTTCTACCCTGAATTTGATATCCAGGCCTTTGTAGAGCATTCCGTAAACCTTGTCGGGCTCGTCCTGGTAGGCGGGACGGGGGTCCTGGGAAAGGATTTCGGCCAGCGTTTCCCGGTCGGGAATGTCTTCGGGGATGATGACTTTCAGTTTCGCCGCCGGCGCTTCGGTCGCGAATCCGGCTTTGGCCTCCGGATAGGCATCGGCATACGGCAGATAGGGTTTGATGTCGTAGATGGGCGTGCCGTCCATCAGGTCGGCGCCCCTCACCAGGAGGTCCATCCCGTCGAGGTCCACCAGTTCCACGCAGGAGAGCCCCAGCGGATTGGGCCGATAAGGGGAACGTGTCGCCCAGACGCCCATCGCGGTGTTTCCGCCCAGCCTGGGAGGCCGTACGGTGGGCTGCCACTGCGCGGTTTTATTGGCGGAGAAGCCCCAGATGAGCCAGATTCGCCCGAATCCTTCCAGACCCCTCAAAGCCTCTTTGACGCGGTAGGGTTCCTCGAAGACAATTCGCCCCTCCACCTGAGCCAGACTGCTCTGCCGGGGTATGCCGAACTTGGAGCCGAAGGGGCCCCGGTAGACGGCTATGGGCTTGATTTCCATTATGAGAGGTATTTGCCGTGGCAGCGGCAGTACTTGAGGCCGCTTCCGCAGGGACAGGGATCGTCCGGCGCCACGTGCGGGATGGCAAACCCGAGGGGAAGGAAATCGCCGGATAGTTCGGCGGCGAATCCGTCCGAGATGGTGGGCTCGGGCATCTTCCACTTGGGGTAGGACTCCCCTTCCGGGTTTTCCGGGGCCTGCTGGATGCGGTTCTTTTCGGCCTCCAGATCGGCCTTGCAAAGTCCGGTTTCCGCCGCGGTGCGCCCGCAGAGGATCCATTTGGGCACGCTGTCGGCGTACTGGGCCACGATCTCGCAGCAGGCCAGCCAGCTCTGATCGTCCAGGTCCGGGCTAAGAGGCGCGTCTTCCAGTGGCTGGAAAAGGGCCTCGTTGGGGCCCACGGTATACTGGGCCTCGATCCAGGTGTCGTGTTCGGCCTTCACCAGCTCGAAGCCTTCGTAGCCCACCCGGCGGTACATCTGTTCCAGGCGCATCCCTTCGGGGGTTTTCAGGCCGATGGTAAAGTACGGGGCGCCGCACCCGGCCTCGCGGGCCTGCAGCTGCGTGAAGACGGGGAAACGCTTCTGCTTGAGCTCCTCCCGCTGGGTGAACACCTCTTCGATGTTCTCCACGCAGGGCGAGCACACATAGTCGCCCCAGCTGTCCGTATAGCGGTACATCTTCACCAGCGGGCTCTGGTGCAGCATTTTGGAAAGGGCCCGGTAGTCCGCCCTGGTGTGGGTTTTCTCGTACCAGTCCATCACCAGGTTCACGAAGCGGTCCGTGGAAAGGATGCCGTACAGGTTCAGATACCCAAGGCCAACCCGCTCCAGTTCATACTGCCCGCTCTTTTCGGCGCTTCGGATAACCTTGTCGATGTCCGGGGAAACGATGTCGTACACTTCCCTGCTGATCCACACCTTGTGGTAATTCTCGTCGGAGTCGTCATAGGCCACCAGGCCCGTCACCTCCAGCAGCGAGGGATAATCGGCAAAATCCAGATACTGCACTTTCTCCGGCCCGGCGTGTACCAGGTCCCTGAGGAGCTTGATATCGCGCTCCATCAGATGGGACATCCATTTCTGGGGATTCCCCCGCAGATAGCTGTCCATCTTTTCCACCAGCTGGGACTTCCTGAGACGGGGACTCAGCTCCTGCCCCAGCAGGTTCGCAAAGTCCTCCAGCTCCGGTTTCCCGAAGCCGCTCAGGATCGTATGCAGTGTCCGTGTTTCCATCGCGAACTGCAAATATACAAATTTTTCCTCTTTTCCTCTTATCGCCACTGCGGGAATGAGACACACGCTCCGGATTGTCTTATCTTCCGAAATCTGGGGCTTTGACCGGGACTAGGCGCTGATCCTCCGACATTCGCTGCGGATTGGTGCCGGGAAGGCCCTGAGGCACCTCCATTCCCAGCTGGCCGAAGAGCCACTCCCAATAGGGCGGCATCGTTCCGTCCGGCGCCTTCCAATTCATCGGTTCACTCTCGAAAACCGGCCTCCCAGCCTTGTCCAGAAAGGATAATTGCACCAGTTCCGAGCAATACAGGTCCTCGTTATCCGGCAGAAAACGGACATCGTAGGCCCTGCCGCAGAAAGACTTGGCCCTTTCCACTGCGGCATCGGCATCCACGCCTTTCACCCTTTTGATGAGAAACGCCGGATAACTGCCGTCCTTCAGCGTAAAGTCGGCGAGGAAGGTGTCCAGCGGGTGACGGTCCACCCCGTGCGCGATAGTGGCGTCGATAATCCAAATACTGTCGACCTTCACTTCGGCAATGGCCACATGGATGAGGTTGAGCGCTCCGTCCTTGCCGGTGGCCGATGAAATGGCCGAATCCATCGAGGTCGAATCCACCTGATAATCCATCGGCAACCCCACGAAAACCAGGTCTCCGTTCCTTAACTGCCCAGAGGTTTTTCTCAAGTAGGGCATAAAGAAAAGGAAGTAGGCAGCCATCATAAATGATCCCACGGCAATGGTTACATAGGCCTTTTTCGGGTTTTTCCCTTGCTTTTTAGCAAAATAGGACCATATATAACCGCCGAAGAACAATACCGTCTGAACGATGAGCCAAATGATAATAAAGACTTTCATTGCGAAACTTGAACTACACAAATGTACTCATTATTTCATATTCGAACAAGCGTTTGGGGCTAGGGAAGGAGAGACACGCTCCGGGGGGACTCCGGTCGCTGCGCTCCCTCCGGCCCCTCCCACCGTCTGCGGCGTCCCCTTCGGGAACTTGCATCCGGCGGGCCCCTCCCCCTATACTTGTCCGGGGGTGGACAAGCCCCCCGGAGCGTGTCTCCCCTTCCCAACGCCGACAAACTTACCTTGATTTTGCCCAATAAACCGAGGTAAGATTGCACCATAAAACAATCTTACCCTGAAATATGGCTTAAAATCAGGGTAAGATCGTAAAAAGAGGGCTAAATGAAGTACTTACAGCGTATCCTGATACTTCAGGATGGGATTGCGGGCGGCGGCGGTTTCGTCCGGGCGGGAAATCACTGCGTTGTGCGGGGCGGCGTGCAGCAGAGCGGGGTCTGCGGCGGCCTCGGCAGCGATTTTGCGCATCACCGCGATGAAGGCGTCCAGCGTTTCCTTGCTCTCGGTTTCCGTGGGCTCGATCATCAGGGCCTGGTGGAACAGGAGCGGGAAATAGATGGTGGGCGCGTGGAAGCCGTAGTCCAGCAGACGCTTGGCGACATCCAGCGTGGTGGCGCCGGGAACGTCCTCGCGGGCGCCGTCGTCGATGAGGCCGTCAAACACGAATTCGTGCTTGCAGACACCTTCGATGGGCAGTTTGTACACGTCCTTGAGGCTTTCCTTGATGAAGTTGGCGCTCAGGACCGAGTACTCCCCTACCTTCCGGAGGTTTTCGCGGCCCAGGGTGAGGATGTAGGCATAGGCGCGCAGAATCACTCCGAAGTTGCCGTGGAAACCGGACACCTTGAGGCCGTCCAGGCAGCCGACCAGATGCTTCGCTACGCCCACGGGGCCGCTGCCGGGACCGCCTCCGCCATGCGGCGTGGAGAAGGTCTTGTGCAGGTTCAGGTGCATAATGTCGAAGCCCATATCCCCGGGACGGACCACGCCCATCAGGGGGTTCATATTGGCCCCGTCGTAGTAGAGCAGTCCGCCGGCCTCGTGGACCAGCCGGGCGATGGTCTTGATCTCCGTCTCGAAGAGGCCCAGCGTGTTCGGGTTCGTCATCATAATGCCCGCCACAGAGCTGTCCAGCAGGGGTTTCAGGGCTTCAATGTCGATGCGTCCGTTCTCCAGGGACTTCACCTGGACCACCTCCAGCCCGCAGACGGCGGCCGATGCCGGGTTGGTGCCGTGGGCGCTGTCCGGGACGATGACCTTCGTGCGGCCGAAATCCCCGCGCCCCATATGGTAGGAGCGCATAATCATCAGGCCCGTGAGTTCGCCGTGGGCGCCGGCACAGGGCATAAAGGTGAACTTGTGCATCCCGGTGATGGCGGCGAGGAACTGGTTCATATCCTCCAGCACTTTTTCTGCTGCAGGAGCTTCCTGCAGCGGGTGCAGGGCGTTAAAGCCCGGCAGGGCCGCCGCTTCCTCGTTGATCTTGGGGTTGTACTTCATCGTGCAGGAGCCCAGCGGATAGAAGCCGGTATCCACCCCGAAGTTCATCTGGGAGAGGTTGTTGTAGTGGCGCACAACGTCCGGCTCGGAGACTTCCGGAAGCGGAAGGGCCGATGCCCGTTGCAGCTGAAGCGGAAGTTCCGGTGAAGCCGGGAACTTGTTAACAGGCAAGGAATAGCCCTTGCGGCCTTCCTTGGAGAGTTCGAAGATGAGTTTGTCGTAGTACTTCATGGCCTAACCCTCCTTCACTGCTGCAACCAGGGCGTCGATATCGGCCTTGCTGCGCTTTTCGGTTACACAGAAACTCAGGTATCCTTCCTCCGTGGGAAGGGCGGTGAAGAAGCCCGCTTTCTCCAGCTTCTCCTGCAGCCCGGGCACTTTGCTCTTAAGGACGAATTCCTTCAGGAAAGGCTTTCCGGGGAACACGTCTTCGAAAAGGCCGGTCTCCAGCAGCTGCCCGTGCAGGTAATGGGCGCCGTCGGCGCTCAGCCGGTTTACCTCCCGGAGGCCTTCCGGGCCCATCAGGGACAGGTAAATGGTGACCCACAGGGCCATCAGGCTCTCGTTGGAGCAGATGTTCGAAGTGGCTTTCTCGCGTTTGATGTGCTGCTCGCGGGCCTGCAGGGTGAGCACGAAGGCTCGGCGTCCGGCCCCGTCCGCGGTCTGGCCCACGATGCGGCCGGGCATCTTGCGCATATGCTCCTTCTTGACGGCCATAAAGCCCACGTAGGGGCCGCCGTAGCAGAGTGGAATGCCCAGAGGCTGGGCGTCGCCTACGGCAATATCGGCCTCCCATTCGGCGGGAGACTTCACCACGGCGAGGGCCGACGGGTCGCAGTATTCGATGAGAAGGCCCTTCTGGGCGTGGATGGCTTCTGCAAAGCCCGTATGGTCTTCCACGATGCCGTAACGGTTCACGGAAGGAACGATTACGCCGGCGACGTCGTCCTTGGCAAGCTCTGCCTGGAGGGCGGCGAGGCTCGTCTGCCCTTCATCGGCGGGCAGAAGGCCGATCTCTACTCCGTGGAACTTCGCGTAGGTCTCCACCACTTTCCGAACGTGCGGAAGGAGGGTGGCCGATAGCAGCACGCGCGTCTTTTTGCGGGTGCATTCCACGGCCATCATCATCGCTTCGGCAGCGGCGGTGGGGCCGTCGTAGAGCGAGGCGTTGGAAACGTCCAGGCCCGTAAGGGCGCAGATGAGGCTCTGATACTCAAATATATAGCGCAGCGTTCCCTGCGAAATCTCGCACTGGTACGGCGTATAGGCCGTCAGGAACTCCGAACGCTGGGTGAGGTACGGGATCACGGCGGGGGTGTAATGGTCGTAGGCCCCCTGCCCCGCGAAGATCTTCAGGCGGGCGTTTTTGGCGTCCAGCTCCTGCAGCCAGTCGCGGAGCTCCTGCTCCGACATGGCTTCCGGGAGCTCATATTCGCCCCGGTGCAGGAATTCCTGCGGAACGTCGCTGTACAGGTCCTCGAGGCTCCGGAGCCCCACCTTGTCCAGCATCGCGCGGATATCGGCCTCCGTGTGAGGAAGATAGGCGGCCATATTACTCCTTGATATAGGCTTTGTAGGCGGCTGCGTCCATCAGGGCGTCCAGTTCGGCGGCATTGGACATCTCCACCTTGATGATCCAGGCGGCGTAGGCGTCCTCGTTCACCTTTTCGGGGGCGGCGTCCAGTTCGGCATTCACGGCCACCACCACGCCGGAAACCGGGCTGATGAGGTCCGAGGCGGCCTTTACGCTCTCCAGGGCACCGAATTCTTCACCGGCGAGAACGTCGTCGCCTTCTTCCGGCAGGTCCACGTAGGTGATGTCGCCCATTTCCTTCTGGGCATAGTCCGATACGCCTACGTAGGCCACATTCCCTTCCACCTTTACCCATTCGTGACTCTCGGAGTATTTGAGTCCTTCAACAATCTTAGACATAGCGTGTTATTTTTTGTAATTGGTTTGATAAAATCTCTTTTTGACCACCTTCCCGGGGAAGGTCTTTTTGCGGATGCGGATCCAGAGGGGCGTATCCAGGGCGGCGTAGGCCTTGTCCACCAGGGCGAAGCAGACGCTCTTGTCCAGCGAGATGCTGTGGTAGCCTGTAGTGACCACGCCCACCGGCGTTTCGTCCTCCAGTTCCACGGGATAGCCGTTGCGCGGGATGGCCTTGTCCTCGATTTCGATGCCCACGAGCTTCTTTTCCAGGTTCCCGGCCTTTTGACCGGCCAAGGCTTCCTTGCCGATGAAATCCTTCTCCAGCTTGCAGAACATCCCTAAACCCGCCATCACGGGGCTGATTTCCGGGCTCAGTTCGTCCCCGTAGAGCGGAAGACCCGCTTCGAAGCGCAGGGTGTCCCGGCAGCCCAGGCCGCAGGGCGTGACGCCCGCTTCGAGGAGCCTGTTCCAGATTTCGACGGTGTTTTCCGGGGTGGTATAGAGCTCGAAGCCGTCCTCTCCGGTGTAGCCGGTGCGGCTGAGGATGACGCGTTCTCCCTTGTACAGTTCGTCGGAGAAGGTGTAGAAGGTTAAATCGGCCGCCGCTTTGAAATTGAGCACCTCGAGGAGGGTTTTCTCCGCCTCAGGCCCCTGGACGGCAATCTGGCCGATACGGTCCGACGCATTGTCCAGGCGCACGTCGTAGCCTTGGGCCTGCTCCTGGATCCAGGCGAAGTCCTTGGCGATGTTGGATGCGTTCACCACCAGCAGGAAATGGTCCGCCAGGTATTCGCGGTACACCAGAAGGTCGTCCACCGTGCCGCCGTCCGGGTAGCACATCAGGCCGTAAAGGACCTTTCCGGGCTCATAGCCCCGGATTTCATTGGTGAAGATATGGTTCACGAAGGCTTCGGCGTCCGGTCCCTTCACGAAGATCTCGCCCATATGGGAGACGTCGAACATCCCCACGCGCTGGCGCACGGCCAGGTGTTCTTCCACGATGGAGGAATATTGGATGGGCATCATAAAGCCGGCGAAAGGACTCATCTTGGCCCCCAGGGCCACGTGGGCGTCATAGAGGCAGGTTTTCTGCAGGGCTTCCATTAAAGTGTTACTTTAAGTATTCGGTTATAAATTTGTATAATTCAATATTTGTTTCCCGGTTAACCCTAAGGTCCTCCGGGGTAGCGCCTTTGGGGATGGTGAGTCCTCCGCAGATGTCAATGGCCGTGACTTCCACCGTCCCGTCCAGGAGCTGTCCCAGGATTATCAGTACCTGTTCCAGCGTGTGGGTGCCCTGGCTCCAGTCCGTGCGCGCGAAACAGCGGCACAGGATGTCTTCGTCCAGCGACACATACACCCTTTCTCCCCTTCTGGCTGCGAGCCAGCCTTCCGGAATGGCCTCCGGACAGCCATTGGGGCCGATTTCCAGCACATCCCGCAGCAGCGGATTCTCCTCCTGCATCGCCCTTACCCAGCTTCCGCAGCTCAGCACGCCTCCGAAGGCAGCCTCCTGGTTGTCCGGATGGTGGTCCAGCAGCACCAGATGGAAGGGCTCTTTTTCCTTCAGGGCCAGCAGGTGACTCATATAGTGATAGTCTCCGCTGTCGATCCATCTTAGCTTCGGAAGAGGCTCCGGCAACCCGGCCAGAATTTGCTTCTTTGCCGCCTCGTCGCAGTAGCAGTGCGTCCCCTCTAAATCCCTCCAGTCTTTGTAGACGACCTCCCCCATCCAAGCGAGGAAACCCTCCGCTTCCAGCATACCGGAAAAGTCTGTTACAAGGACATTTTTCATTTCTCAAAGATAGCATTTTTTACCATAGGAAGCAAGAGAAATGGCCTTCTTTTCCAAAATGATGGCGCAATAACTGTAAATTTTATAACTATTTATTATACAATATATAAAACTAAATAGTTTATAATTATAACATTTTTGTTAATATTGCAAAACGATAAATATGCGACTTCTTGCTCTATCATTTTTGCTTGAAAAATCTTGCTCGCGAACGGGAAAACGCGTATCTTCACGGCGTGAATCCGCAAGCCTACGAATCCCTTCTTTCCCTGTGTGAACAGCGCAGGAGTTACCGGCAGTTTTCCCCCGAAGACACGCTGGGTGAAGACGTGGTGGAAGCCATCCTGAAACTGGCCTCCCACTCCCCTTTCGCCTCCGGCCGGAAGAACTGGAAGATCGCCGTCGTCAAAGACCGGGAGACGGTGTGCGCCCTGGCCGATGCCGTGCAGGAAGAGGCGCAGGCGCTGGCCGCGAAAATGGAAGAAGAGCCCGCCGCCTTTTTCCTGAACTACGCCAAGAGTTTCACCTTCTTCAGGGACGCGCCCGCGCTCTTTATCCCCTACTGCCGGGAAAGCGCCACGATGAAGAGCCTGTTGAGGGAGAATGCATCGGCCGAAATCCTTCAGTGGGACCGCGACAACCTCACCAAGTCCCTTTCCTGTGCGGCGATGCTCATTCTGCTGGCCGCGGAGAGCCTGGATCTGGGCGCGTGCTATATGACCGGGCCGCTGCTGGCCGGGAAAAAGCTCAATCAGGTGCTTGGATTGGCGGAAAACGTCCTTCTCGGGGCTATCATCCCCGTCGGCCATAAACTATAGGCCCAGCCAATAACCTCCGTCCACGTGCAGGACGGCTCCGTTGACATAGGAGGCATCGTCGCTACAAAGGAAGGCGACGGCCGCCGCCACGTCCTCGGGCGTGCCGAAGCGATGGGCGGCATTCACCTCTTGAAGGTCGTCCCGGCCCGTCTGGATGATGAGTTTCTGCATAGAGCCGCTCTCGATGCTGCCGGGCGCAACGCAGTTGCAGCGGAGTCCTTTCTTGGCATATTCGGCCGCCAGACCCTTTGTAAAGGCCTCCAGATAGGCCTTGGTGCCGCCGTAGACGCTCTGCCCGCGGTAGACTTTGCCGGCCGTGACCGAGGACAGGTTCACGATAATCCCCCGCCGTTTGTGGCACATCTCGGGGATGACGGCCCTGCACAGGAGCGTAGCGGCGACAACGTTCACGGACAGCATCGCGTCAATCTGCGTGTCCTCCATCTGCGGCAACAGCCCCGTATGGGTGACGGCGGCGGCGTTCACCAGGATTTCCACATCGCTCAGGCCGGCGATGAAGCGCTCGAGCTCCTCGCGGCGGGAAAAATCGGCCTGTACCCACTCGGCCTCCAGGCCGTCCGGGGCCGGTTTCCGGCTGTTATACTGCAGCACAAGAGGCTTTCCCAGGGCGGAAAGTCTGCGGGCGATGGCCAGTCCGATTTCCGAGCTGGCACCGGTGATGACTATTTTTCCCATCTTTTGAAAACTAACGCGGTATTGTGGCCGCCGAAGGCCGAATTGATCTTGAGAATGTGCCGGATGGGCGTGTGCAGGGGCGATCCGGTAACCATCCGGAAGGGTGCCTCCGGGTGCGGCGTGCAGAAATTCACCGTGGGAAGAACCACCTGGTTCTGCAGGGAATACACCACGCCCAGCACCTCCAGGGCCGTGCAGGAGCCGATCATATGCCCCACCTGGCCCTTCATCGAGTAGGCGGGAATCTCCTTCAGGCGTTCTCCGAAAATGCGGTACAGGCAGTTGTATTCGGCCGGAGCGCATTTGACGGTGCCCGTTCCGTGCAGGTGGATGCAGTCGATTTGCTCCGGCTTCAGTCCCGCCTCGTCCAGCGCTTCCTTCACCGCCCAGGCGGCCGCTTCGCCCGAGGGCTCGGGATCCGTGACGGAATAGGCGTCCGTGGACGACCCGTAGCCGATAATCTCCGCCAGCGGCGTCCCTGAGGCACGGGAAGAATCCTCCAGCAGCATCACCACGGAGGCTTCTCCCAGCACGGTGCCGTTGCTGTTCAGGTCGCAGGGATGGCATTTGACTGGCGCGGGTTCATCGCTGGCGGAAAGGGCTCCCAGGGCTCCGAAACCCAGATAGGCGCCCGGGAAGATCATCGAATCCGAGCCGCCGGTGACGATGGCTTCTGCCAGTCCTCGCCTGAGAAGGCGCCAGGAAAGGCCGATGGCGTGGGCGGAAGCCGTACAGGCCGATGCGAACAGGTGATACCCGGCCCCGAACTGCCAGCGGCTCACCAGTTCCTTCATTTCCGGCGCGATGTTGTGGTAGAGCCCGTTGCTCAGCAGGATATCCAGGCTGATCTTCTCGCTTTCCATACAGGTTTCCAGCTCGAAATAATCGATGCCTATCCCTAAGTTAAGCATTAATTGACCAGGCGTATATCTTTCTTTAAAAGCGCTTTCGCTTGATAGTTCCTTCAGCGCAAGCTCCAGGAAATGCATCTTGCGGTCCACCCCCACGGGCGTCCGGACCACCTCCCCGTTCCGCCGAATCTCTCCGGCGGCGGTATACGGGTAGCCGTCCACCGGGAAGTTCCGGATGTCGTCAATCTGCGGCCGGCCCTCGCGAAGGGTCTCCAGACTCTCCGAAAAACTGCATCCCAGCGGGCTGCAGGCCCCTATTCCCGTGATTACTGCCGCCATTGCCGAAACAGTTCTATGGCCGGTACGTCGGTTCCCAGCAGGGGGTGATGCGCCAGTTCGGCGGGTTGCACCAGCGCAAAGCCGGCTTCGGCGGCGCCGTCGGCGTGCATATACCCCGCGCCCATCAGCACGGGACCGTCTCCGGGGGCCGTCAGGGCGGCATACAGCAGGGCCGATGCCGAATCCACGATGAAATTGCTGTCCCCGGTGAGTTGGTTCTCGATGGAGATGAAGCAGGGCACCATATTCCGCATCATCTTGAAGTTGACGGGCGGCGGCGTGGTGAGCAGGAAGCGCTCCGCGGTGAAAACGTGGTCCGGGTAGGCGTCCAGCCTGGAGAAAACCTCTTCCAGGAAGCTCAGGTTCTCGACGTAGGCCGATGCATAGTAGAACGGGATGCGCGGCGGGAGGGCCTTCCCTTCCAGAAATTCAGACGCAGTAAGGACGGCAGCCATCGCCTCCCGGGAGTAGTACTTCAGGAGCTTGCGTTTATGAAGACGCGGGGCAACGGGAATCTCTTCGCCGGCCTGATAGCTGCGGTAAATGCTGGTCATTCTACTATTTGGGCGTCGCGGACGGCAAAGCGCATCAGGGCATCCGAGACCTCCTGCATCCCGGGATCCAGGATATCCAGGAAGGTGAAGAAGAGTTCCCCGCTGGCGCAGAGGCGGCCGTCACGGGTGGCTTTCACGGCCACCACGGCATATTCGTCCGGGTAAAGGCATTTTACATCGGCCCGGTAAACCAGACGGTCCCCCGGCGTCACCATATCGCGGAATTTCACGTTCTTGACGATGGAAAGGGCGGCCCGGCGGGGCTCGCAGCCCATCTCCTTGCGGCAGTATTCGAGGAACATCCCCGAAAGCTGGGCCATCCCCTCGATGATGAGCGTGCCCGGGAAAATGGGGCAGCCCGGGAAATGTTCGTCGAAGATGTCGTTGTCCAGCGATACGCACTTGACGCCCTCGACGAACTTGCCGGGACTCAGGAGCGTGACTTTATCGACCTGATAAAAGCGCATTAGGCTTCGAGTTTATGCTTGATAAGGGTGGCCAGGTTGTGCACGCTGAAGACGCTGAACACCTCTTTGGTGGTCTGTCCGGCGGCAAACTGGCAGGAGTCGTAGTCCCGGTTCATTTTTTCGGCCATCGCCGGCGTGAGTTTCCCGTCGTCCGGGGTCTCCCCGTCCACGACGCTCGCCATCATCATTTCCTCGATCCGGATCTTCACGCCGAATTCGGTCTCGATCATATAGAGAATCTCCACATAATCGATGCTCTCTGCGCCCAGATCGCGTACCAGGGCGCTTTCGGGGCTTACATCGGCTGCGGAATCCAGTCCAAGGATAGGAACAAGTTGCTCGGAAAGCTTCTTTTCTATTTCCTGAATAGTCATATAGGTTGGCTTTTTTGCAAAGATAATGTATATTTGCAAGTGAATCAAGTGGGTATGCGCAGAATCTTCCATATTGTCCTTTTAACCGTCATCCTGCTCGGAGGATGCCGGAAGGAAGAGCCCCTTTCTTATGTCGGCCGATGGGAGTATCTGGATTCGGAGCCGGATCTGGGACCGGATTATGCGGACTCCTATCTGGTGATAGCCAAGGACTTCGATTACCATTTCTTCGACGCTCCCAGCGGGAAAACCATAAAGGGCACCTGGGAGGATTTTTCGAACGAAGGGCTCACGATTACGCTCACGCCCGGGGCCGGTTATGACTTCCCCGTCATCTCTTTCAAGCTTACCCGCCTGAAGGACAACCTGATGGTGGTGGAAACCTGGGATGTGGGAGAGGGAGACCCCACTACCATCCGTTTTTCGCGAGTAGGCGGATATTGATTACCGTAAGCAGCGTTCCCTGGGTCAGGAGGGCCAGGACATTGGTGAGGACTTCCCGGACAGAGAAGCCCCGGAGCGCGATTTTCCATCCGGCATCGGCTGTCCAGAAGAACGGATTCAGATAGCGGGTGGCCGCCCAAAACGGGGTCATGTTGTCTACCGGGGCGAACATCGTTCCCAGCAGCATGAGCACAAAGAACAGGAAAATGATGCCGTAAACGGTCTGGATGAGCGTTTTGCTCACCACGGCCATGAGCACGCCCAGGTTGATGACGCAGAAGAGGAAGCAGGCCGCGAGCAGGAAGAAAGCCGGCAGCGGGCCCAGGACCTCGTAGCCGAAGACCATCCGGCCCACCAGCAGCCCCAGCCCCAGTTCCAGCAGAGTTACCAGGATGTGGAAGGTCAGTTTGGACGTGATGTAGATGGTAGGACTCATCCCCACGCTCCGGTAGTATTCCAACTGTCGGTTCACTTTCTCATTGATGATGGAAAGACCCACCAGGCAGCAGCCGATGATGGACATGAGCAGGATGAGCATCACCGTGAGGTAATAGTGGGTGTTCCCGGAACTGCTGACGAACAGCGTATGCATCTTCACGCCTTCATCTTCCGGTGTGCGGAAAAGCTGCCGGCTGATGATCTCCGAGGCGTCCATGGCCTGAATGGCGTGGGACGCGTCCGGGAGGATGTTGTAGCTGCCGTCGGCCGTAATCAGGACGGTGGCGTCGGCCTTTCCTTTGTCCATCAGGGCCTGCGCGCTTTCCATGGACAACTCCTGGGACGCCTTGAGTTGCGGAGAAGCGTTGAGGTTTCTCACCGCTTCCCGGCCGGCCTCCGAGAAGGATTCGTCCACCACCAAGACATGGAGGTTGACCTTGTTTTCCAGGCCGAAGGGAACCAGGCCTATGGCGATGGCCGGGCACAGGACCAGCAGGCCCAGCAGGACCGGGGTGCGCAGGAGCTGGATCGCGTCCTTTAACATGATATGCAGGAAGGCGCGGATCATCGGGGCACGGTGCGTTTGAAACCGGGAATGGACAGGAGAAGCGCCAGAACGCTTTCTCCGGCCAGGATGGCTATCTGCGGAAGATTCCCCATGAAGCCGGACCCCTTGAAGGCGATGTTCCGGAAAGCGTCCACGAACGCGGCGCCGGGCAGCATCTGCGCCACCGCCCGTACCGGCGCTTCCATGGCGCTGAGCGGGAAAACGAATCCCGAGAGGAAGACATTGGGAACGAACAGGACCACCCAGCTCAGGATGAGCACGTCCAGCGGCCGGTCGAACCAGGCGGAAATGAGGATGCCCAGGGACATGCAGCAGGCGATATAGAGCATCTGCAGGAAGAAGAACAGGGCCATTGACCCTACCACTTCGATGTCAAAGATCCTGCACACGCCATAGAGCATTGCGATGTGCAGAATGGAGATGGCGATGAAAGGGACCGTTTTCCCGAAAACGATCCGTCCCATTCCCAGACGTGTGATACTGAGGAGACGCCAGCTCCCCTGGGTTTTTTCCCGGTTGATGCTGGTGCCCAGCACAATCGTGTTCACCAGGATGAAGATGAGCATCATCAGGCCCGGGATGGAGGTATAGCCTTTCTTGAGGGACGGGTTGTACAGATAGCGGATCCGAAGCTCCGGCGCGGGGACGGCCAGTGGATTTTCCTCTGCGGCGAACTGCGCCGCGGCGGCGCCGATCTGGCTCTTTACGCTCCTGGCGGTAAAGGTATTGGTGCCGTCGATGAAGACTTCCAGTCCGTCGTCGCCATACATCACGACGGCCCTGGTCTTCCCCTGTGAGAAGGCGGGCTCTATCTCGTCCATCCTTTCCAGGTGGCCCAACACCTGCAGGAGCGGATTGGCGTCCAGACGGGCGAAGAAACGTTCGGCCTCCATGCTGTGGACGGGATTATAGACCAGGATATCGTGGTGGTGCACCTGGAAGGACAGGGCATAGCCCAGCATGAGGACCAGGAAGGCCGGCATCAGGAACAGGAGCAGAAAACTCACCCTGTCCCTGAAAAGGTGCCGGAACTCTTTCACGATTACGGCACGGAGCATCTGTCCCCCGCTGCTCATGCGTGTTTGAAATAGGTTAGCAGTTCTTCCTCCGATGCGGCCACTTCTCTGGGGGCTCCGGAAGCGATCAGCCTGCCGGCGCTCACCAGGCTCAGGCGGGTGCAGTAATAGGCTTCATCCAGATAGTGGGTACTCACGATGACCCCGGTCCCCTGGGCCGCCCTTTCACGGATCATTTCCCACAGGCGACGGCGGGAAAGGGAATCCAGGCCGCTGGTGGGCTCGTCCAGGATGAGCACGGCGGGGTCCGGCAGGATGGCCACGCAGAAGGACAGGGCCTGCCGCCAGCCGGTGGGCAGGTATTTCACCTGTCGTCCCCGGTAATAGTCCAGGTGCAGCCGGGCCGAGATGTCGGCTGCGCGCCGTTCGGTCTCCTTGCGGGAAAGGCCGTACAGGGCTCCGTAGAAACGGATGTTCTCTTCCGGCGTGAGTTCTTCGATGAGGGAAAAGCCCTGGCACATGTAGCCGGGCCGGCCACTCACCTGTACGGTTCCGGAATCCGGACGGATGAGTCCGCACACCATCCGGATGAAGGTGGTCTTTCCGGCGCCGTTGGCTCCGAGCAGACCCAGGATCTCGCCGGGAGCGAGTTCCAGAGAGAGCTTGTCCACCGCCTGGATGGACCCGAAGCGTTTGCTCACCTCGTGGGCGGAAAGGACGGGCGTACTCATGGCGATACCCGGTTTTGTGTGGAAAGGACGTGGATGAAGATGTCTTCCAGGGTGCGGGCGCCGCTGCGGCGCACCGGTCCTTCCAGGGTTACGTTTTCGTAGGAGGCCATCACGCTTGAGGGAGAGCCCCAGATGAGTTTCCGTCCCTCGTGCAGCAGGAGGATTTTGTCGGCCCAGGCGGCTTCGTCGATATAGTGCGTGCTGATGAGGATGGAAACGCCTTTTTTGCCCAGTTTGAAGAGGGCGTCCCAGACATCGTGCCGCGACTGCGGATCCACGCCCAGGGTGGGTTCGTCCAGCAGCAGGACCGCCGGATGGTGCACCAGGGCGCAGCAGATGGTGAGTTTCTGTTTCATGCCGCCGGACATGTTGCCGGCGCGAAGGTCTGTAAAAGGAGCCAGGCTCTCCCACAGTTCCGGGGCGATGTCTCTGATGGCATCCGGGGAGCTGCCATAGGCACGGGCGAAGAACTCCAGGTTCTCCTGGACCGTGAGGTCTCCGTACAGGGAGAATCGGCCCGGGACATAGCCCAGTCGGGCGCGGACATCGGCCACCTGGCGCCGGACATCGAATCCTGCGACGATAGCTTCTCCGCTGAAGAAGGGGTCCACCGTGGCCAGAATGTCGAACAGAGTGGACTTCCCCGCCCCGTTGGCTCCCATCAGGGCCACGATTTCACCGGGTTCCACCCGGAAATCCACATCGTGAAGGGCCTGATGTTTTCCGAAGAACTTGTTTATGCCCCGGACTTCGATCATTTGTAAATCTCTACGGGCAGGCCGGGCTTGAGCGGGCCGCCTGCGGGGATGTCGATACGGATGCGGTATACCTGGCGGGTGCGGGATTCGCGGGTCATCACCTTATTGGGGGTGAATTCGGCTTCTTCGGAGATGAAGCTCACGCGTCCCTGCGTGCTGTAAAGGCTGCCGTCCGGGGCGTCCGTCTTAACCGTGACCGTATCGCCCAGCGAGATCCCTGCGAGGGTGACGGCGTCCATCCAGGCATCGGCATACAGATGGGCGTAATCCGTGAGTTTGAAGATGGGCTGCCCCGCATCGATGAACTCATGCAGGTGCATGTTCACGCGCGAGACGGTCCCGTCTTCCGGATTCTCGATGCGGCAGCGCTGGATCTGGTCCCTCAGCAGGGTGGCCTGCGACTGCAGGGCTTCGATATTGGCCAGGATGGCCGAAGTCTCCCGCGACAGCGAGCCCGACGAAGCCGTAATCTTGCTCTCCAGGACAAAGAGCTGGTCCTCTACCTCGTCCAGTTGTTTGGCCGAGACGGTGCCGGATTTCACCAAAGGCTCCAGGCGCTCCTTTTCCCGCTGCAGCGCTTTCTTCTGACGATAGAGGACCTCCAGTTGTTGCCCCACGTTGGGCATGGTGGCCCTGAGGGACTTGATCTGAGCCTGAAGGGCGTCCCACTGCAGGGTGAGGCGCGAGGTGTCCAGCTGGCAGGCGAGACTGCCTTTTTTGACCGTCATACCTTCAACCACCTCAAGTTGGACGATCTGTCCCGCCTGGGGAGAGGCGATTTGCCAGCCGTGAGCATCCAGGATGCCGTAGGCGTCGGGTTTTTGGTTGCGTCCGCAGGAAAGGAGCAGCAGTGCCGCAAGGCATATCAGAGTCGGTTTTCTGGTCATAGGGAAGAAACAAAACGATCCCGGCGCAGCCGGAGTTGAAGGATAAGGATGGTATTCATTTCCTGGTCCAGCCGGGCCGATGACAGCTGTTCCAGCGCAGTAAGATAGTCCGAGGCCGGAACGCTCCCCTGCCCGGTGAGTTTGTCCAGTTCTTCGCAGAGGGTTTCATATTTCTCCACGGTCTCCCGGCTGCCTTCGAGCAGGGCTTCGTACTTGGCGATCTGGCTGTCGTACTGCTGCAGCGCGGCATCGCGGTGTTTTTGCGCCTCATCCAGGCGGATGTCCAGGGCATCGGCCGCATTGTCCAGCATCTTGTTCCGGCTACTCACGTCGCGCCAGTCGGAAATGGGAATCTGGAGCGTGAGGCCCACGATGCCGTAGAAGTTCGGCGTATTATCGAACATGTTCAAAGCCCACTGGCCATAGCCTATGGTGCCGATAGCCTTGAGGCTGGGTAGGGCGCTGGCCCGGGAAAATTCTTTCTGCAGGCCGATCTTTTTCCGCTGAAGTTCGATGGAGGCAAGGCCTGGATCGGCCGGCTCTGTCTCTATCAGGGTGCTCAGGTCCGGCATGATCAGATCGGTCTCCGCTCCGATGGAGAGCCCCGTGAGGAGGGAGAGCGCCTGGAGAGCGCCGGCTATTTCCGCCTCGTTCCCCTTGATGCGGGCTTCCAGGGCCGTCTTTTTAGCTTCCACCTCAAGCACGGCGTTCCGGTAAGCCTTGCCTGCGTGGAAGGCTTCCTGGACATCGGAGAGTTTGATTTCTACCGCCTGCAGCTGGCTTTGCAGGATTTCGCCGGCCGTGCGGCCCACCAGGACGCTCAGATAGAGATTGTCTACGGCCTGGTCCAGCTCCATCCCCTGCCGCTGGATGGAGGCGATGTCCAGGTCGCGGTCCACCTCGTCCAGTTGGGCCGAGAGTTTCCTGCGGCCGCCGGAATACAGCGGAAGCACCGCCACGAAGCCGGCGTGATACTGGAACTGCGAGATGGGATGGAGGGCAAACGGGAAATCCGTGAGATTGGCGGGGTTGGGCGTGTCGGACTGATAGGAAAGCTGGCCGTAGCCGAAGGCCTTCATCATATAGGGACTCTGGGCCAGGGTTTTTCCGGGGGTGCGGGCGTCCTCTGCATTCTGCTGCAGCAGGTCGATGCTTCCCGCTTCCCTGGCTGCCCGGCGGCAGGCTTCCAGCGTGAGCGGCTCTCCGGCCTGCAGGGAAGCGGCCCCGAGCAGGAGGACTGCAAGGGCGGCGATGAGTCTCTTGTGCATGTGCGCGTATGCCATATCTGCAAAGATAAGGTTTTTTAGCGGATAATCAATCCTTTCCCCTGTTTTTACAGGAGTTCTTCGCTCACGGGCTTGAGCTTCAGCTGGGAGAGGACGCTGCGATACAGGACTATGGGGTTGGCGTAGTCCAGAAAGATGGGTTTTCTGAAGGGCTCCCGGATATACTCATCCACTCCGGGCATTTCCGTTTTGAGCAGGGCTTCATCGATGAAGCGTTGGATGTTGTCGTACACGTTCAGATAGCGAGCCCCGACTGAATGGCCCTCATCGACGAACCGCAGGAAACGGTAGGGAAAACGCTTCTTCCGGAAGATACGGGCGAGGATGTCCGGTCCGTACAGTCCGTAACCGAATACGGTGGAGCGCCGGTACGGGACCAGGTCGTCACGGGTGCCGTGGATGAAAAGCGTGGGGGCGGGCTTTCCCTTCCCGTAATTCGGTCGTCCGCTGGAAAAGACGGCGCCGCACAGGGAGATGATCGCCGCATAGGAGAAGTCCTCCGGGAGGATGCGGCGGAAGAGATCGGATCCTTTGCAGCGTTCCAGGTCGCACTGCAGGGCCATGAATGAGCCGGAACTGCTGCCCATCAGAATGATCCGGTCCGGCTCTATACCCAACTCCCGGGCATGGTCCAACAGGTAGCGCGTAACCAGATACGTGTCCTCCGTCGCCAGCAGGATGGCCCTTTTCAGGGCGCTTCCAAAACGGAGCGGGCTCTGTTTGGAGAAGCTCCGGAGCCCCATCCTGTACTGGGGAACCACCACCAAAAAGCCGTCGGCCGCCATTTTACAGGCGAACCTGCGGGTGGAAAAGAAACTGCGGAAATCCACGATGAATCCCCCGCCGGAAGAATAGATGATGGCGCCGCGTTGCGGGGTCCCCTTGGGGGGCAGATAGATGTCCAGTTCCCGTTCTCCGGCGTAGATGGCACGGCTGTCGTGAACGAAGCGGTCCTCCGCGTTCTCCCCTTCCCGGTGAAAGGAGTCGAACATCTGCATGGTATACTGGTCTGAGGTGTCTCTTTTCCTGGTAAAAACGCCTTTAACGAGCGGAAATATGACGGAAGAAGTGAAACTCATCAGTTGTCGGTGTTTTATTATTAGCTGTGCAAAGGTACGTTTTTTTATCGAAATGAGGCAGTATGTATTTGATTAATGGGAAAAAACATATACATTTGCAAAAATGCATTTTCTAATTTAAACCATACCGCATTATGAAAAAGGCTTTTGTTCTCCTCCTTGCCTGCCTGATGGCTGTGAATGTCTCGGCCCAGAAAGTGAAATCCACTTCCACGGCCAAAAAGACCACAACCAGCAAGACCACAACCAGCAAGACCACCCCAGCCAAGAAATCTACTTCGTCCTCCAAGAAAAAGAGCGCTACGCCCGACGGCCTGCTGCAAAAAGGAACGTTCTATTTCAACACGAACGCCTCCAATGTCAGCTTCAACCATATTTCCGTCGGTCACAAGAATGGCAACAAGTCGAATTCTGTAACCCGCTTCGGCCTGCAGGGAACCGGCGGATATGCCCTCTCGGAACATCTGGGCATTGCTGCCGGCGTTGGTTTCCAGTACGGAAAGATGGAAGGCAGTTCCATTTCGGCCTTTACCTTCAACGGTGGTGTGCGTTATTATGTCATCCCCAATCTTTACCTGAGCGGGATGATGGTCGTGGGTGCCACCAGCATCTCCGATGGCGGGACTATCGATGACCTTACCGGTGATGGCGGCGATGATGCTGATGATGATGGCGCTTCCGTCTCCGCCAGCATGAAGGGTCACACCTTCGGCGTGGACCTTGGCGTAGGTTATTCCATCTTCCTCACGCCCCGGATTGCCCTCGAACCCAACATCTCCTACAGCATCGGCATTTCCAACAAGATGGAAAACAAGGAATTCAAAATGAACTCCCTCACTTTCAACCTTGGCTTTACCATCTTCCTGTAGCCTTTTTCCGGTGATAATGAAGCGAATCGGCGGCGCCCATTGCGGTGCCGTCGATTTTTTTCTTACCTTTGTAGTATGAATCCTAACTTCCCTGTCGCCACCCCTATGATGATTGCCTGGGCACTGTTGCTCCTGGTTGTCACGGGTTTCTTTGTCCACGCGCTCATCCTGCTCAACCGGAAAGGCAAGCGCAAGAGTATCGTGGCCATCTTCGGCCTTCTCCTGGTTGCGGGCATAGCCATCCATGTGGCACTGCTCGCCCAGTCCCCGCACACGGTTACGGAGGGTAACTGGATTCAGCTCGTGCTGGTGTCGCTGGTGGCATCGCTGGAGATGTTCATCGGCCACACCGTCGTCTTCGACGATATCATCGCGGCCGTCATCTTCCACGAACCGGGGATGCTCCTCGCCTATATCAGCGTCTTCGTCCTCATCATCGCCTTCACCCTGAGTATGGTGCTCCTCATTATGCCGCGCCGTCTCAGGGACCGCACCTGGCTGTGGATGAATGCGAAAAACGCCCGCAAGGCGCGTAAGAACCATATTTTCCTGGGACTGTGCCCGCACGCCAAGACCTTCGCGGGGACCATCCTGCACGAATGGGACGCCAAAAAGGACCCGCATACGCAGGGCAATGTCATTCTGGTGGAATTCCCCGAAGAAGACAAGCGGCACCAGGAGCTTTCCATCGGCGAACTCATTTCCAACATCTTCGGCCGCCAGAAGGAGCAGTCCCTGGAGAAACAGCTGGGAAGCAGCAGTTTCGTGCTGCTGAAGGGCCGCCTCCCGAACGGCCTTCCCAAACTGAACGCCTGGCTGGAGAATCCCCGCACCACGGTCTATCTGCTGGACGGCAACGAGGAGCAGAACCTCGCCATCCTGAAACTCCTGGCCACGGACCCTTCCGTCAAAGCCAAGATTCTCTGCTACAGCCAGCGGGTGAACAGCTACACCTCGCTGATGGCCGCGATGGGCGACCGCATCCGCCTCCTGAACCTGCCGGAGATGTCCTTCAACGAAATCAAGCAGAACCAGCCAGAACTGCATCCCATCCGTTTTGCCGATATCGCCAGGGACAAGGATGGAGAGCCTCTGGGCTATGTCCAGTCGGGTTTCACCTCGATGGTCATCGGCTTTGGGGAAACGGGCCAGGAAGCGCTGCGCTACCTCTATGAGTTCGGCTGTTTCATCGGCAAGGACCTGCAGCCCGTCCCCAATACCTTCAAGGTCTACGACCCGGCCATCGAATCGCTCAAGGGCGATTTCCTCACGCGGACGCCCGCGTTGCGCTACAATGCCGATATAGAATGGTCGTCGGCCACCATCGGGATGTCCAAATTCTGGATCGAGTTTGCGATGACGCTCCCCTCCCTTACCTATGTGGTCATATCGGTGGGAAGCTGCGAACGCAATGTGGAAATCGGCGTTCAGCTGCTCCAGGAGGCCTCCCGCTTCGGGAAGGACCTCTCGCGGCTTTGCATCCTGTTGTGCGCGGGAGACGCGGACGACCAGATGCTGCAGCTCATCGACTTCTACAACAGCAGTTACTGCCCGGAAGGCGTTTCTGTGCTGCATCCCTTCGGCCTGCCGGAGAGGATCTGGAATATGGACGTGATCAGCGGCAAGAGCCTCAAAAAACGCGTCCTGGCCGTGCCCGGCGCGAAGGAACGCTGGGAGTCCCGTTCGAAGGAAATCCGCTCCCGCGGCGGCAACGACCTGCTGAACCGCCAGGAACTCCTGCGCAAACAGGCCGGCGAGATCGGCCGGAGCCTCTTCGCGTCCACGCTCGTGCAACTGTGCCCGGAGCGCCTGCGCGCCCTCGCCATGCAGATTCCCGACGAAGCGGAAGGCAGCGTCCATTTCAAGGGCTCCAAGGCGGATTACAAGATTATGGAATACCTGGCCGCCGGCGAGCACTTGCACTGGCAGACTTCCCTGGAAGCCGCCGGCTACATCGACGGGGCCGGCGTGCAGGACGAACTGAACAAGAAAGTGGCCGGGATGGTCCCCTACCATGCCCTTCCGAACGAGGCGGCCCGTCATCTCTGCTGGATCGGCCTCCGGGAGGCGCTTCTGTCCCATTCCAAGTAGTTTATGGCGGAGAGTAACTTCATCGATTACGTTCGCATCTTCTGCGCCAGCGGGCACGGAGGAAGCGGCAGCGCGCACCTGCACCGGGCCAAATACGTGCCCAAAGGCGGGCCCGACGGCGGCGACGGCGGCCGGGGCGGGCACATCATCCTGAAGGTGAACCCGCAGCTGTGGACGCTCATCCACCTGCGCTACCGGAAGGTGGTCAGGGCCGAAAACGGCGGCAACGGCGCCGAGGCCCTCAAGCGGGGGAAGAACGGGGTCGATATTATCCTGGAAGTGCCCCAGGGCGTGGTGGTGAAGGACGCGGAGACCGAGGAAGTCATCACCGAACTGGTGGAACCGGGCCAGGAATACATCCTCTGTCCGGGCGGCAGGGGCGGCTGGGGCAACGACCATTTCAAGAGCGCCACCAACCAGACGCCGCGCTACGCCCAGCCCGGCGAGGACGGCGTGGAGGGCTGGTTCATCCTGGAGCTGAAAGTGCTGGCCGACGTAGGCCTGGTGGGCTTTCCGAACGCCGGCAAAAGCACGCTCCTGGCCGCGATTACATCGGCCAAACCCAAGATTGCGAACTACGCTTTCACCACCCTGGAACCCAATCTGGGCATCGTGCGCTACTACGACGACCGTTCCTTCGTGATGGCCGACATCCCCGGCATCATCGAGGGCGCACACGAAGGGAAAGGCATCGGGATGCGCTTCCTGCGTCACATCGAGCGGAATTCCGTCCTCCTCTTTATGGTGGCGGCCGATGAACCCGACGTCTCCAAGGCCTACAAAGTGCTGCTGAAGGAACTCCGGGAATACAATCCGGAACTGCTGGTGAAAGACCGCGTGCTGGCCGTTACCAAGTGCGACCTCATCGACGCGAAGCAGCAGGCGAAAATCGAGAAGAAACTGCCGGAAGGGATTCAGAGCGTGTTTATTTCTTCCGTTGCGGGCACGGGTCTCAATGATCTGAAAGAGGAACTCTGGAAGGCGCTGAACAAATGAATGTACTTGATTCCATCGTTCAATTAGACCAGAGCGCAACGCTGTGGGTGAATAACTTGTCCTCCTGGTGGAACGACGGCTTCTGGTGGGTGATGTCGGATGTGATCATCTGGTTCCCCGTCTATGCCCTGTTTATGGTCTATGCCCTGTGGCGCCTGGGCTGGAAGAAGGGACTGGCCGTGATTCTGTCCATCGTTCTTACCGTGGTCCTTGTGGACCAGTTCGCGAACCTCATCAAGGGAAGCGTCGCCCGCCTGCGTCCTTTCTGGGACGCCGCGATGGTGAACGGCGGCCTCCGCATCCCCTACGACAACAGCAACGCCGGCCTCTACGGCTTTTTCTCGGCCCACGCCGGCAACAGTTTCGGTTTCGCCATCGCTTCCTGGCTGGGCCTCAAATGGAACCGTCCGGAAGGGAATTATAAGGTGTATGCCTGGGTTGTATTCCTCTGGGCCGCCATGATGAGCCTGAGCCGCACGATGATGGGCGCCCATTACTTGGGCGACATCACCGTAGGTGCCATTGTGGGCCTGTGTGCGGGCTATTTGATGGCCCGACTGGCCCGCTGGGTGGTGGCTAAAGCGAAGGGATGACCTTTTCCATCCGCGTTCCGCGGGACCCTTTTACCAGTACGATACAGTCTTTCAGCGGATGCTCCTTGAGGTAGGCCGCCAGGTCGTCGGACGTGGCGAAGCAGGGGATGCCGCTCCCGGCGGCTTCCCGGGTGAATTCCTCCCCTACCAGGAAGGCTTCCATGCCTTTCAGCCGACCGACAATCTTCTTGTGCTCCGCGCCGGAATCGGCCCCCAGTTCGCGCATATCGCCCAAAAGGGCCACCTTCCGGCCGGTGCAGAGGGCGAGGTTGTCCAGCGCGACCGCCATGGACGAAGGATTGGCGTTGTAGGCATCCACGATCACGGTATTGCTGCCGGTTTGGACCAGCTGCGAACGGTTGTTGGAGGGCGTGTAGGCGGCGACGGCTTCCAGCGCAGCCT
Source organism: Bacteroidales bacterium (assembly GCA_016281315.1). Classification (GTDB taxonomy): domain Bacteria; phylum Bacteroidota; class Bacteroidia; order Bacteroidales; family UBA932; genus Cryptobacteroides. Next base: position 42,473 of record JAEEIJ010000015.1, on the reverse strand, counting down.
CCTCCGGGACACCGAAGAACCAGCCGATCTTGAGGGCGGCCAGCACGTTGCAGGCGTTGTAGGCGCCCACGAGGCGGGTGTCCAGCGCGCGGCCGTCGGCCCATTCCAGCCGGAGGAACGGCGTGGAAGAGACCTGGATGCCGTCCAGGCCGTAAGGGATGCAGCCCAGTTCCCGTTCCCAGAGCATTTCCTGGAGGTTTTCATCGTCGGCGTTGGCGAACGCGACGCCTTCGTGGGCCTTCAGCCAGTCGTAGAGCAGGCCCTTGGCGTGTTTGACGCCCTCGAAACTGCCGAAGCCCAGCAGGTGCGCCTTGCCCACGTTCGTGATGAGTCCGTGCGTAGGCTGGGCCACCGCCAGCAGCGGCTTCAGGTCCTCCGGATGGCTGGCGCCCATCTCCACGATGGCAATCTCTGCATCGGCCCCGATCTTCAGGACCGTGAGGGGGACGCCGATGTCGTTGTTCAGGTTGCCCTCGGTGGCCGCCACGCGGTATTTCGCGCCCAGGACGGTCTTGATGAGCTCTTTCGTGGTGGTTTTCCCGTTCGTTCCGGTGAGGCCGATGACGGGAATCTCCAGCTGCCGCCGGTGCCAGGCCGCCAGCTCCTGCAGGGCCGCCAGCGTGTCCGGCACCTTGGTGAGGCGCTCGTCGTCGAAGGGCACGCTGTCGCTCACGACGGCGTGGCAGGCGCCCGCCTCCAGCGCCTGGAGCGCGAAGGCGTTGCCGTCGAAGTTCTCCCCTTTCAGGGCCACGAAAAGCTGACCCGGCTGAATGCTGCGGGTATCCGTATTCACGCCTGCGCTGTGCAGGAAGATGTCGTATAAGGCTTTGGTATTCATTTCTTTCCAGTGCTGCCGAAACCACCAGCTCCACGCTCGGTGCTATCCAGTTCGTCCACCTCTTCCCAGCTCACCTGCTCGTGGCGGGCGATGACCATCTGGGCGATGCGCTCCCCGGGAACGATTTCAAAGGGCTGGTCCGAGAGATTGACCAGGATGACGCGGATCTCTCCCCTGTAGTCGGCGTCGATGGTGCCGGGGGTGTTCAGCACCGTGATGCCGTGTTTGGCGGCGAGGCCGCTCCGGGGACGCACCTGCGCCTCGAATCCCGCCGGAAGGGCGATGTAAAGGCCCGTGGGGACGACGGCCCGCTGGAGGGGGTTCAGGAGAATGGATTCCTCCATATGGGCGCGGAGGTCCACCCCGGCCGAAAGCTCCGTGGCGTAAGCCGGGCAGGGATAGGGAGAATGGTTGACGATCTTAACCTTCATTATTTGGGGGCTTTAATATACAGGAAGGCGGCGATGGCTGCATAGAGGTAATTGGGCAGCCAGATGGCTACGCGCGCCGGCAGGGTGTCCGTGACGACGAACATCTCGCTGAACTGCATAAACAGGATGTAGGAGAAGCCCAGGGCCGTTCCGGCGGCCAGGTTCCAGCCCATCCCGCCGCGTTTTTTCTTGGTACAGAGCGACACGCCGATGATGGTGAGGATGAGCACCGAGACGGGCATCGCATAGCGGTTGTTCATCTCGATCTGCGCCCGGTTCACCGAGGCGTCGCCGCGCCGGATCTGGGTTTTGATGAGCTGCCGCAGTTCCCGTTCGTTCAGTTTCTCGATGGTGAAGCGGTTGATGAAGAAGTCGTCCCGCGTGAGGCTGAGCGCCGTATCCAGCTGGCGGCCCGTGCGGATGTGGTCCTGCATCCCTTCGTCGTAGTCCCGGATGATGTAGTTGCGCAGTTTCCACACGCCCGTGGTGGTGTCGTACTGGGCGCTTTCCGCCTGCAGCTTCGAGCTGAGCCGGCCCGTGGAGAGGTCCTCCAGGGTGAAATTGTAGGCGGTGTTGTTGTAGGCGCTGAAGCTCTCGAAGAAAACGTAATGGTCGTCTTCCAGTTTATAGTGCATATTGCGTCCCTGCTTCACCTGGGCCTTCATAAAGGAGTTGTACTTCATCTCGAAGTCCACCCGTACCGCGTTCGCGTGCGGGATGATCCACATACTCATAAAGAGGGAGATTCCCGCGATGAGGGTGGCCGATATCAGGTACGGCACCACGAGCCGGTGGTAGCTGATGCCGCTGGAGAGGATGGCCACCACCTCCGAGTCCTGCGTCATCTTGGAGGTGAAGAAAATGACGGTGAGGAACACGAACATCGGCGCGTATTTGTTGATGAAATACGGCAGGAAGTTCACGTAATAGTCGAAGATGATGCTCTTGACGGGGACGTCGTTCTTGACGAAGTCGTCGATCTTCTCGCTGATGTCGAAGATGATGGTGATGGCCGCCAGGAAGAGGATGGCCATGAAGAAGGTCACCAGGAACTTGCGGATAATGTAGCCATCCAGTTTTCGGATTCCCATCATAGGCGCTGCATCAGTTTGGGCACGACGCCCTGTTTCCACGCGGCGAAGTCTCCCGCCACGATGTGCTCGCGGGCCACCCGCACCAGGTCCAGGTAGAAGGCCAGGTTATGTTCGCTGGCCACCATCGCCGCGAACATTTCCCCGGCGATGAAAAGGTGGTGAAGATAGGCTCTCGTATAATAGGAATCCACGAAGGACGTTCCGCGCGGGTCCAGCGGGCCGAAGTCGTCGGTCCACTTGGCGTTGCGCATATTCAGGATCCCGTTCCAGGTGAAGAGCATCCCGTTGCGGCCGTTTCTGGTGGGCATCACGCAGTCGAACATATCGATGCCGCGGGCGATGCCTTCCAGGATGTTGGCGGGCGTTCCCACGCCCATCAGGTAGCGGGGCTTGTCCTGCGGCAGCAGCGGGCAGGTGACCTCCAGCATTTCGTACATCTTTTCCGTGGGCTCCCCTACCGCCAGACCGCCCACGGCATAGCCGCCGCGGTTGGCGCCATCCAGTCTGAGGGCGTGCTCCACGGCGCGCTGCCGGAGGTCCGGGTACACGCAGCCCTGGATGATGGGAAACATCGTCTGGGAATAGCCGTAGAGGGGTTCCGTTTCGTCGAAATGCTTTGCGAAGCGCTCCAGCCAGCCTTGGGTGAGTCGGAGGGATTTCTCTGCATAGCGGTAGTCCGCGTCCCCGGGGCAGCATTCGTCCAGGGCCATGATGATATCGGCCCCGATGATGCGCTGGGTCTCCACGTTGTTCTCCGGCGTGAAGATGTGCTTGCTGCCGTCGATGTGGGAGGAGAACTTGCAGCCTTCCGGGGTGAGTTTCCGGATGGGGGCCAGGGAAAAGACCTGGAAACCGCCGCTGTCCGTGAGGATGGGGCCGTCCCAGTGCTCGAACTTATGAAGTCCGCCGGCCTTCCGGAGGCTGTCCAGCCCGGGCCTCAGATACAGATGATAGGTGTTTCCCAGGATGATCTGGGCCTTGATATCTTCCTTTAAGTCCCTGTGATAGACGCCCTTGACCGAACCCACCGTGCCCACGGGCATAAAGATGGGGGTCCGGATTTCGCCGTGGTCCGTGGTGAGCACGCCCGCGCGGGCGGCCGAACCGGGGTCCTGGGCTATGAGCGAAAATTGGGACATATAATTCTTATTATTCTTACAAAAGTACGAAAATATTCGTAAATTTGTACGATAGGAAAACAATAACACAACTCATACCATGCAAATCAAGATCAAACCCGTCACCTTCAAGCTCATCCTGATGCTCTTCCTGGAGTTTGCCGTCTGGGGCGCCTATCTTACGTCCCTGGGCCGCTACCTCGGGAACATCGGCCTGGGTTCCCAGATCAAATGGTTCTTCGCGATGCAGGGCATCGTGTCCATCTTTATGCCCACCCTAATGGGTATCGTGGCCGATAAAAAGATGCAGGCGCAGAAGGTCCTCTCGATGTGCCACGCCTTTGCGGGCCTGTTTATGGCCGGCGCCGGCGTGTACTGTATGATTTCCGGGGATCAGGTGCAGTTCGCTCCCCTGTTCATCCTCTATAGCCTGTCGGTGGCCTTCTTTATGCCCACCATCGCCCTGGTGAATTCCGTTTCCTATAATGCGATGGCCCGCGAGGGAATGGATCCCGTGAAGGAATTCCCGCCCATCCGGGTCTTCGGCACCGTGGGCTTCATCTGCAGTATGCTCCTCACGAATTTCCTCAGCATCGGCGGCGCCCGTATGCAGGACAGCTTCTGGCAGCTCATCTCCTCGGGCGCCCTCTCGCTCATCCTCGCTGGCTATGCCCTCTCGATGCCGGAATGCCCCATCGACAAGAACAAGAAGGACGAGTCGCTCGCAGATGCCTTCGGCCTCAAGGCTTTCTCCCTATTCAAGGACGGCCAGTTTGCCATCTTCTTCATCTTCTCGATGCTCCTGGGCGCCTCGCTCCAGATCACCAACGGTTATGCGAACACCTTCCTGAGTTCCTTCGCGTCCAATCCCGCCTTTGCCGACTCCTTCGCCGTGAAGAATTCCAACGCCCTCATCGCCATTTCCCAGGCCTCGGAAACCCTCTGCATCCTGCTCATCCCGTTTGCCATGAAGAAATTCGGCATCAAGAACGTGATGCTCATCGCGATGTTCGCCTGGGTGTTCCGCTTTGGCCTCTTCGGCCTGGGCAATCCCGCCATGCCAGGGGTGCTGCTCTTCGTTCTCAGCTGCATCGTGTACGGCTTCGCCTTCGACTTCTTCAACATCTCCGGTTCCCTGTATGTGGAGCAGAAAGCCCCCGTGGACATCCGCTCCAGCGCACAGGGCCTGTTTATGATGATGACCAACGGCTTCGGCGCCACCATCGGCACCCTGGCCGCCGGCGCCGTGGTGGATGCCTGCGTGTACAAGAATCCCAATCCTTCCTGGCCCAACGCCTGGTACATCTTCGCTGCCTATGCCTTCGTGGTGGGCATTCTGTTCTGGATTCTGTTCAAAGACCCTCAGAAGAAACAGGCAAAGGCATAACGCCGCCCTCTTTCTCCTCTTTATCGGCCCCCTCCCACAGGAACGCGATGTTCTTGATCCGGGAGGGGGTCAGTTCGTATTGGACGTCCAGGCAGGAGTAGATCCACTGCCGGCGGCCGCAGCGGTACAGCGAGGTGAAATAGTTCGGGTTGAAACCCAGAAAGAGCAGCGTTCCCCGGTCCAGCTTATGGATGTCCAGTTTGAGGAGCTTCACCAGCACCTCGCGGTTGCTGTCCAGGATGCGCAGCACGCGCTGCACCCGTTTGGCGTGGCTGGGCGCCCGCTGACAGTTGTGCCAGCGGTTCTTACAGGCTTCGCTGCAGAAACGCTTGTCCACCCGTCCGGTTCCCAGCACTTTTCCGCACTGGGGGCAGCATTCCATCTGCGCGCTGAGTTGTTTCTCCAGAATCCGCATTATCTCGCACTTTGGGCGCAAATTTGGCACGCCCCGCCCGGAATTGCAAGCATCGGCTGAAAGATAACGCAGATTTTTCCGTTTTAGCCGAACCGCACAAAAAACGCATCGGTCGATTTATTGGCTGGTGCGTTTATTTTTTTTGTGATACCGCAGTCAAAACACACAATCCTTCGTCAAAACGGAAAAATCGGCAGTTCCCGGTCCCTCTGTCGCGTTTTAAGGGAAAAAAGCCCGCTTACTTTGCACCCGGCGCCGGGATATCAAGCGGTCTGCGCGCACCGCTTCCCCCCCGGCCCGCTTGTTTAACGTTAAGTGTAAAAAGTATGGAATTCAAAAACCGTATCGAACTGAGGGGTGTTGTGGGCCGCGCCGACATCAACTCCTACAATGGAAAGCAGGTGTGCAATTTCTCCGTGGTCACCGAAAAGGCGGTAACCCGCGACGGTGTCTCCACCGTGGACCCCACCTGGTTCAACGTGACCGCCTGGGACCGCGTGCAGGGCATCGAAGACTTCTGCCAGATCCAAAAGGGCTCCTGGGTGGAAGTTATCGGCAGCCTGCGCCTGCATAAGTGGATTACACCCGACAGTGAGGAGCGTTCCTCCCTGGAGGTGATGGCCCGAAGGGTCAATGTCCTTCCCAAGGAAGAGTTGCAGATGTCTCCCCAGCGGGACTACTAATCCCCGGCCCTATGAAGCGTTTCCTTCTTCCTCTCTTTCTGCTGTTTCCGTTCATCGCCGGGGCCCAGCGTTATTCGGTGGGCACGAACGCCGTGGACTGGATGACGCTGGGCACCCTGAACGCGGAAGCGTCCGTGGCGGCGGCCCGTCACGTCTCCGTGCACGTGGGCGTAGAGCTGAATCCCTGGACTTTCCACGCGGGAGACCCCGACCGTCAGATGGAACTCCGCCAGAACAGTTACTGGGCGGGTGCCCGCTGGTGGCCCTGGCACATCTACTCCGGCTGGTGGGCGGGTGCCGATGCGCGCTATACCGTCTACAACGGCGGCGGTATCCGGCGGCGGGAAGCGGAAGAGGGAGACGCCTTCGGGCTGGGCCTCTGGGGCGGCTATGCCGTGATGCTCTCGGACCGCTGGAACCTGGACCTGGGTGCCGGATTCTGGGGTGGCTGGACCCGCTATAAAACCTATTCCTGTCCCCTGTGCGGGCACAAACTGGATGAAGGGGAAAAACCGTTTATCCTTCCGGACGCCCGAATTGCCCTGCAACTGATCTTCTGATGAAAAAGCTCGTGCCCATACTCGTTGCGGGACTCCTTCTTGCCATCGTCGCCTGCGGGCCTTCCAGACGCCTGCAGACCGTTCGACGCGAGCAGCTGGGGGCTACCCTGTCCCTGTCCCGCAAGGAGTTGGAAGAGGAACGCCACGTGATTGCGCGTGCGACGCGGGACACCATCCGCGTCACCGACGCCCTGGGCTCGAGGATGTACCTGATGAAGGCGCAGCGGGACAGCGCCAGCGGTGAGATGGTGGCTACGGATGTGCTGGACGCCGCCGTGGTGACGGCCCGTTTCCGGAATGTGGCCGAAAGACACGGCCGCGTGGACCTCCGCTTTGAGATCACCGTACCGGAAAAGATGCTTTCTTCCGACTGGCAGCTGCGGTTTTACCCCGATCTTTTCCTGCTGGGAGACAGCACACGGCTGGAACCGGTCATCATTACCGGAAAAGAATACAGGGCAGGACAACTGCGCGGATACGAGCATTACAGGCGTTTCCTGAGCCGGATCGTCACGGATTCCACCCGTTTCCTGGACCGGCGGAACCTGGAGATTTTCATCGAAAGAAACCTCCCGGAACTGTACCGCTTCAGAGATGACAGCACCTTCCTAACGGACGAGCAGTTCCGCTCGGCCCTGGGGGTGACGGGAAAGGAGGCGGCCGACCACTACACCCTGTGGTGGCGCCGGCGCCGGAACGAGTGGCGGATCGCCCGGAAGGACGCGATGTTTCGTAAATACGTCAAAGTGCCCATTACCAGCGACGGCATCCGGCTGGATACGGTCCTGCGCAATATCGACGGGGATTTTGTCTATCAGTATACGCAGACCATCACCACTCGTCCCGCCCTGAAACGGGCCGATATCGTCTTGAGCGGCGATATCTGGCAAGGGGACGTGCGCTGCTACGCGATGAACCGCACCGAGCCGCTCACCTTCTACATCAGTTCCCTCTCGTCCCTGGCCGATGACAGCGAGCACTACCTCACGCGGATCATCGAACGGCGGGCCGCCGCCAACGACGCCTGTTACATCGCCTTCAAGGCCGGCGACGACCGCCTGGATACGGCGCTCGGCAACAACGCCTCCGAGATGGCCCGTATCCGGGACCATATGAACGAACTCCTTGAAAATGAGAAGTTTGACGTGGATTCCATTGTGATATCGGCCTTTGCTTCTCCGGAGGGGACGCTCCGCAGCAACGAAGCCCTCACCCGGCGCCGCGCCGCTTCGGTGGCCGCCCATTACGCTGCCTTCGCCGGCGACTCCATCTCCTTCCGCTCCCGCTCGCTCGGGGAGAACTGGGACCTGCTGTCCTTTCTGGTGGACACCGATTCCACACTCACCCCGGAGGAGAAAAGCCGCTATCTGCAGCATCTGGAGATCGCCGAATATGACCGGCGGGAACAGGCCCTTTCGGGTGAACCCTATTATCCGTACCTGCGCAAGACGCTCTATCCCCTGCTCCGGACGGTCCGTTTCGATTTTTTCCTTCACAGGAAAGGGATGCTGAAGGATACTGTCCATACGACGGAGGTGGACACCCTTTATATGAAAGGCGTGTCGCTGCTTAAGGAACGGGACTACAAGGGCGCTCTGGCCTGTCTGCGGGATTACCGGGACTTCAATACGGCGGTGGCTTACGTGGCGCTGGACTACAATGCCTCGGCGATGGCCATCCTGCAGGAGCTGGAAAAAACCCCGCCGGTGAACTATATGCTCTCCCTGCTGTATGCGCGTGCCGGTGATGACCAGAAGGCCGTCCGGCATTACCTGGATGCCTGCCGCGCCGACGGCTCCTATGTCTTCCGGGGCAACCTGGACCCGGAAATCTACGTGCTCATCCAGCGATATGGATTGCACGACGATTCAGACCAACCTTTTAATCCATAAACATTATGAAAAAAATCTTTCTTCCCCTCACGGCCGCGCTCCTTGTCGCGGGTGCGGCCTCCTGCAACAAAAACGCCCTTGCCCCTTCCGCCCCGGAAATGCCGGCGGCCCCTCAGGGCGCCCTCACCGTCAACATCGGCATTCCTGCCCAGGAAACCAAGGTGCAGGCCGATGCTGCCCACGTGAAGGATTTCCAGATTAATTCGGTGCAGGTGGTCGTTTTTGACCATTCCGCCGGCCTGAACGACGGATCGGACCTGCTGGAAACGGACTATTACTATGAGCCAGCCACGCCGGCGAGCAATTCCGTCTCCGTGACGCTGAACACGAAAACGGGCGCGAAAATCGTCTACGTCATTGTGAATCGCGACAGGCAGGACTACGTGGCCCTGTGCAGCAACCTGTCTCTATTTGAAAGCGAGCTGGTAAACCTCTCCGAGAACAGTGCCACCAATCTCGTTATGGTAGGGAAAGGCACCATCACGGTGGAGGCCTATGACCGGAACAAGAATCCCAATCAGACGGCGCAGGCGCTCAGCGTATGGGTGCGGCGCCAGGCGGCGATGGTGAAACTCTCCGGCGTCACCTTCGACTTTTCGAATTCTTCCCTGCACGGGGCCACGGCCCAGATTACGGGCATCTACCTGAAAAACGCCGTGGGCGTGTGCCGGATGGCGCTGGACGGGAATACTGTTTCGGCTACCGCGCAGAGCGGTGTGCACTTCCTGCCGCTCAGCGACTCGGACCACGGAACGGGGTACAACTGGTATAGCAAGTATACGTATGACGTCAGCGGCAGCCCGGACGTGCTTTCGGACTATCCTGTTGTCATCGATGGCCCCACGGATGGCAGCGCCTGGGAGGTGAACCGCTGCTACTTTACGTATCCGAACAAGACGGCTGTCTCGGCCGATTCCCACGTTCAGACCACTCCCTGGGTCCCCCGCCTGACGCGTCTGACCCTCGAAGTGAGGATTATGCTTGACGACGCTCCCAGGTACCTGGCGGAAACTACCTATTATACTTTCGACCTGCCGGTGCTGGAATCCAACAAGGTGTATGACATCCAGAACATCACCATCACCCAGCTGGGCAAGGACAACGACGATACGGATACGGCCGATTCGGCCGGGAAGATCACGCCTGCCATCACCGTGGCTCCCTGGGACAGCGATGTCATCAACCTGAACTATGAATTCTAAGTTGCACGCCATCCTGCTTCTCTCCGCCCTGTCCCTGGCATCCTGCCGGGGATGGGTGCTGGAGGACCGTACCGACTGCCCGCACCTGCTGTATTTCGACATCCAGAACGCGGGGAGCTTCGTCGACGGCACGCAGGTGCAGCTGCACGCTTATTCCTATCCTACGGGACAGCGCCTGCGGGAATCGGCCACCACCGTCCGGGATATCCAGGACCGTTCGTTCGCCCTTACGGTAAAGGCAACTCCTTATGTGAAGGGTTTTGCCTGCATCGGTGCGGAAAGCCTGGTGCAGCTGGAGGGGGCCTGGACGCTCCCCCGGGGCCTTTCCTATGCGCCGCTGTTCCGTTTTTCGTACCTCGCGCCCGTGCCGGAAGAGGACGGCGTCGTTCCGGTGGAAATGCTGAAGGAGTATGCCGGCGTCCGCCTGCAGTTTGCAGGAGAACGAGAGCCTTTTGAACCGGTCATATCGGCCGGCACCTGCGGCATTTCCCCGGAAACGGGCGATCCTGTGCCCGGTCCTTTCGAGTGCCGTCCCGAAGCCGATTCCGACGGATGTTACGCCTTCAACCTGCCCCGGCTCTCCGACGGGCAGCTCATCCTGTCACTGTACGACGGAGAGCGGCTGCTGGAAACGATGGACCTGTACCGTATCCTGCAGGAAGAGGGCGGGATCACCTGGAAGGAGCGGAACCTTCCGGATGTGGCCCTGGTTATCGACCGCGCTCAAAGTACCGTGCAGATACAGGTAATGCCCTGGGAAGGGCAGAATCTATCCTATGAATACTGAGTTATGCGTATCCGGAAACTGATTTGGGGCCTCCTGCTCCTGATATCCTGCAGTAAGCCGTCCGCGCTTCCTGATGCGGCGGTCTTCCTCTCCGTCCGGGAAGCGGTGACTAAGGTGACGGACGCGTCCTACGAACGGGAGAGCGCCGTCACGCGCTGGACCGTTTTCGTTTTCGACACCGGCAACGGCTGGTACCGCTACGCTTCGTCCGAGGATGCGGCGCCGCTGAGCTTTTCGCTGCGGGCGGGACGCCGCTATGCCTGCCTGGCGCTGGTCAATCCCCCGCTTTCGCTGAATCCGGAGACGGTTGCTTCGGCCGATGACATCCGGGGAATGACGGCACGGCTGGAGGACGAGTCGCCCGGCTGTCTCCAGATGTACGGAGAGTGCCTGCTGCTGCCTTCTTCCGGGACTCAGCGACAGGAAATCCTGGTGAAAAGGCTCTCTTCCCGGCTGGAACTCCGGGGCGTTAACGTAGACTTCTCCGCCTGGCCTGCCTGGGCGGGAAAAACCCTTCAGCTGCGCCATATCTACGTGACGAATGCCTATAGGACGACGGCTTACGGAGAAGATTACGCTTCAGTGAGCCCCTTGCGTTCTGCCTGGTACAATACCCTGGGCTGGCACGCGGGAGAAAGCGCCTCCGCGGCGTTGGACGCTTTGCTGGGCGAGCGAAACCTCAACGCTGCCATCGACGCGGACCACCCGTACACGCTCTGCCATACCTTCTACCTTTACCCGAATCCCGTCGATGAAGACTCCCGCCTCACGTCGGCCTGGACGCCCCGGTTTACGCGGCTGGTCCTGGAAGCCGAGGTGGACGGGGAGACGTATTATTACCCGGCCGACGTGCCCGCGATGCACCGCAACCAGGCGTGTTCGGTCTCCTCCGTCGTCATCCGCGGGCCCGGCTCATCCACGCCGGAGGGCGCGGCGCTCACTTCGGACGTGTTTTCCGTGAGTTGGGATGGCGGAGAACATATAATCCTCGAATAAGATGAAAAAGATCGTATCCCTACTCCTTTTATTACTCCCTGCCATTTCGTGTGTGGAGCGGGAAGAATTGCCGTTTTCTACGGAGCCAACCGGCCGATCGGCGAACGTCTCCGTCGCATTGTCCCTTCAGGGAATGACGGATGATGCGAAGTCCGTCTGTTCGGAATCGGCGGAAGAATTCGTGGAGGCCTATGTGTTCGCTTTCCCGAAAACGGAAGGACCCGTCATCTCGGCCCGGCACGTCACGGGCACGGATTCCTTTTCCTGGTCGCTTCCGATGAAGACCGATTTGGAAATCTGGTCTATCGCCAATCCGGACGGAGACGGCCTGAAGGCGCTCCTGGACGGGATGCTGTCCAATCCTGCGCTCACCCGCAGGCAACTCAGGGATCTCCCGCCATATACCTGCCCCGATGCAGTGGCTTTGAGCGAATTGGACTCCAACGGCCAGGGAATGCCGATGTCCGGGAAGACGGAAGCCCGCTTCGACACCGTCCGCGGGACGCTTACCATCCCCCTGAAACGGTTGTTCGCAAAATACTCCCTGAAACTCAATTGTTCCCGTTTCATCGCCGAGGGCTGGACAATCAGTGCCTGCAGTGTAAAGTGTAAGAACAGCAACTCACGCGTACCCTATTTCTACAGCGGATCCGGCGCCGGTTATGCGGCAGGCCAGGCCGACCTGGTGTCCAGTCTGGACCAGGATGCCGGGCGCGACCTGGATCTTTTGAATCTGTTTGGCAGGAATGGGGTAAGTGTAAAACAGGCGTCGTTCTATTTCCCCGAGAACTGTCAGGGCGATATTTTTACCGAAAACGGCGAGGCTGCCAGAAGTTGGAAAACGGTCTTTCAGGATTTGGGCAGCCGTATTTCGGCCTGCTCCTATCTCGCTATCAATGTCGTGGCGAGGAAAGCGGGGTCACCCGACCGAACATTTACCTACCGCGTCTATCCGGGGAACGGCTCTGCAATGAACAGCAACTTCGACATCGTACGCAATACTTATAAAACGCTCACTGTCAGTCTGGTTCCCGGAATGGAAACCGACAGTTTCCGCTGGACGAACGCGCAGACGCTTTCCGTGGAACCCGGCGGCACGGTGGACATTCCCTTCGAAACGACCCTGGACGCCCCTTCGTTCTCTACCATCGGCAGTGGTCTGCGGTGGGAGGAAACCCTATCCGGTGTGGCCCGCTACCGGGCCGATGCGAATGCCGCCGAAGGGACTGTCTACGCCCTGGGCGGGGACGCGGACTTCACCATCTCGGACCGGGTGGCCGTGAACATTTCCAGCCGATATAAGCTTAAAGGCCTCATTCCGCCCGGACGCTGTTATTTTGAATCTTTCCGTCTCTCCGTAAGTCCTTACGGGGCCGCCTGGCCGATGGATGTGGACCCGAATGGGATAAGCATCCGTTCCCAGGCCGCCAGTGGCCGGGAGGCTGTCGAAATCCTCTCGGGACCGCATCAGGATGCCGCTGGCTGGTATTTTACCGCCCGCTGCACGGGACCGCGCTCTGCTTCGGACCTTTCCGAAACGCTGCAGATCCTGGACGGGAATGGAAACCTCCTGGGTATGGTGGAAATCCCGGATGTTACGGAAGCGTTTGAAGTTCCCGCTTTATTCTTCGACGGCCCCACGATGCTCTCGGACGGCCGCTTTGTCCTTCCCTACGACGGAGCTTCCTCTGCCCGGATTGTTTATACGTGCGAAAACGAGGACGGTGCGGCTATTACGATTCCCACCCGTCACCTGGCACTTTCTTCGGCCGACGGCTCCGTAGACGACCTTTACGTGGAATATGGGAACGGCAGCCTCGAAGCCTGGCTCCCCTGCTGGGAGGGCATCCCCGGGCTGCAGGACTTCGAGCAGTCGGCCATCACTGACGATCCTTATTTGCAGAGCGTTGCCAACGCCTTCCGGCTCAAGTCTAAAACCGGATACGTTTTCCACTCGGAGCCCATTACCTTCCTGATTCCCAATCCTTTCGTGGGCTTCGATGCCGTCGTTCCGGAGCCGGAGGTGGTGAGCGGCCGGAAAGTGGACGTCCCCGCCGACTGGTCCATTCGGGAAGGGGCTACGAGGATGATGGAATGGCATATTGCCCGGGATCGCAGCCGTCCGGCCGTTTCCGTGTCGCCCGTTCTGCTGAGCAGCGAAGGTTATTTGGATGCCGGAACCACATATGCGGCCGCCCCGCAGGACGCATACGGGCATACGCTTTCCTATGACATCGTGCGGATCCCCCTGGACGACAGGACGTATGGGAAGATCGGCTTCGTGATGGAGGTGGGCAATGTCCGCAGCGGCGAGACGGCCACGGCCTGTGCCGCCCGGGTGGATGTCGTAAGGGAGTTGGAGATATCGGCCAGTTTCCGCATCCATCAGCGGCATTATTCTTCCCTTTCCCCCTACAACGATGAAGCCATCATCAAGGTGAGCGTCAACTTCAACCGGATGTCGGCCCTGACGCCGTTTGTGGGGATGGATTTCCTGAAGAGGACGGCGGGCGCATCAACGCCCGTACACCCCACTAAGGCCGAGGCTGAATCGTTGGGCGCCTTCTGGGTGAATTACTTCGCACGCACGGGAACGCACAAGTTCTTCACGGAATCGTACTACATCCTCACGGCGGGCGAAGACCTTAGTTATGAGATCCATTGGGATCCGGGTCCCACGGCGGGCTATTTCAATTACCGGGTTATCACCCTGTGGAATCCGCCGCAGTTCGACTTTGACCCTGAGGGATTCCGTCAGAAGCATCCGGACGCCTTCCCCTCAATGCATCTGGTTCCGGCCTCCGGAGACACCTGCCGATACCTGCAGATGGACGCCCATACCCGCATCGTCTTCTACTGGGAACGCTGGAAATCGGCCTACACCGACAGCGGAAAGGGCTGGTACCTCTGCGACAACGAGACCCTTTCGCCGCGCTATGCATCGGCCTACTATGAGCCGCTTTCCACGACGGATCCCCTATACGGACGCTGCTTCTTCGGCGCCCCCGGGCAGACTGGCACAGATGTTGACCCCGTGTACGGCGGAGATCCTTTCTTCATCCAGTCAAACAGCAATACCTTTGAGACCATTCTGGACTACTGATGATGAAAAAAGTGCTATCTTTGCAACGGAATGAAACGCCTGGGAGCATATCTGGTCCTGCTGGCCCTTCTCTTCACGGGAAGGGCCTGGGCCCAGGATGCGGAGGCCGATACGACGGCCCTGGCGGCGGCTGATTCAGCCCTTGTGACGCCTGCCGTTTCGGCCGATGACATCATTGCCTATGCGCGTACGTTCACCGGAACGCCCTATAAGCTGGGGGCGTCCGGTCCCAAGCAGTTCGACTGCTCCAGTTTCACGCACTACGTCTACAAACACTTCGGCTACGAACTCACCTCTTATAGCGCCGTCCAGTTCCGCGAGGGACGCCCGGTGGACGATTATTTCCACCTGCAGAAGGGGGATCTGGTGTTCTTCGGGAAGCGGGCCGGGGTGCGCATCATCGGCCACGTGGGCATCGTGGTGTCCGTGGACAAGGAGAAGGGCAGTTTCACCTTCATTCACGCCTCGGTATCGCGCGGAGTGATTGAACAGACGTCCTCGCATCCCTATTTTATGATGCGTTATATGGGCGCCCGCCGGATTTTGCCGGACGAAGAATAATTGCTATCTTTGCAGCCACGTTCTCAAATCGGGGGTGTTTTGGTTTTGACAGCGCCGATGCTGGACGGTAAGCACGTCGGGCTTCCCGGCGCCTGGCCCGTAAATCTCAGACGTCGAAAAATCAGTTGCCAACAACAACTACGCACTCGCTGCTTAATTTGCCACGCAAATTAGCTTAATCCGCCTCGCCAAGGCTGCGGGGCCGACGAGTATCCCTCGGACGTTCCGCCCGGTATCGGCCGGCCCAGGGGTATCATCCAGACCGGGACGCTCCAGTGGACGCCTCTAAAACTGGCTAAGACTTAAAGGCTAAGGGTAAGTTTGCCCGCCATCCGGCTGGCTTGCCTCGAAAACCAAAGGACGGATAAACGTGTAGAAAGCCGCCTGGTGCGACGTTTGGACAGCGGTTCGAGTCCGCTCACCTCCACAAAAAAATGGCCTTTCGGGGCCATTTTTTGTGAGGTGAACCCTCCTGATCCCCCACCGCTTCGCGGAGCCCCCAGGGGCAATTGAAGGGGCTGCGCCCCCTCAAACACCCCCGTTCGGCCGGAGGCCTCATATCAAGCTATACCTACCGAAAGCTAATTCTACCGATCGATTATCGTTACGTTCTCGGAGGTGAATTTGAAAAATCCCTTCTCGTAGATGAAATCGGCAAAGTAGACATCCGAGGTGATTTCTCCGTCTTCGTCGCAGCCGGCCATCGCAAGCGTGTATTTCACGCCTTCTTTGACGGAGGGATCGTCGTCGGGGAAAATGCAGCGCTGGGCGCCTTCGCACAGCAGATTGTCCAGGAAGTCGTACTCGTCGTACATATCGATGATGCGGTAGAAGAAGCTCTCGGCCGTGCCGTACACATCTGAGATTCTGTCCGCGCGTTCGTATTCCCAGAACCAGGTGCGCGTGGCGTCGGAGGGAACGATGGTGAAACGGTTCCCGTCCAGGCGGATGGAGAAATCCATATCGGCCCAGGCGACGTCCTCGGTCTGGAAAGGCTGCTTGTATAGCGGGCCGATGGATTTCCGGGTCTCGGGATTGATCTGGAAGACCAGGAGCCACCAGTTGGTACTGGCGGAAAGCCGGGTTTCCTTGATGGTCCGTTCTCCCTTGTAACAGAACATATCGGTGAAATTGGTCACGGGCATTCCCTGGGCCATCATTCCGTCAAAGCTGTTCCGCATCCATTCCAGCTGCCATTCCATAATCTCCTCGTCCGCCCACAGAGCAACGTCGTTTTCCTGGCTCACCACGCCGTAGGCATAGGCGGCGTTCGGGTTGTCGGGCGTAACGGTGAATTGTACGCGGGTGCCTTTCACCCAGTCGACCTGCACGTCGAAGTGACAGGGCGTGGTGACGATCTTCTCCTTGACGCAGCCAGCCAGCAGAAGCACTGCCAGGCAAAAGAGTGCGGTCTTTCTCATAGGTCCTTGTACACTTTGATGAGGAACTGGACGCAGCCCATCCCGTGTTTTCCGTACGGGCCGAAGTCATAGGTCACGGGAAAACCCTTGAACCATTGTTCGGCCTTGACGGCGTTCACGAAGGGAACCGTCTTGTCCTGGTTGCTGTGGAAAATGAACATCGGGGCGTGGGGCGTGAACTTCAGCACGGAATTCCCCAGGAGGGCCTGGTAGAGCCGGGCTGTCTCGTGATTGGTTTTGTCGCGTCCCTGGTCCGTCATAATCTCGTGCAGGCTCGTCGCGCCGATGAAAGCGTTGATTTCCTTCACCGTATAATTCTTGGAGTTGATCCATTTCTTATAGCCGTCCAGCAGGTGCGGTTTGAAGAAATCGGACATCTCCAGGCCCATATCTTCCCCCTCGTTGATGCCCTGTACGATCATCGGGATGGCGCAGGGAATGCCGGTCTGGTCCCACTCCATCGAGGTGTCGTAGGTGGCGGCGAGGTCGTACGGGCCGCCACCGGCATAGACTTTCTTGATGGGGAATTCGTTATAGTATTCATCCTGCAGCCGGTCCATCACGGCCAGCGTGGTGGCGCCGCCCTGCGAATAGCCGGCCAGGATGACTTTGTCGCTTTCCGGAGCCAGGCCGATGTGCTCCAGGTAGGGTTTTACCGCCAGAGCCATATCGATGACACTGCGTGCGGTGCTCTCCACGTGCATATAAGGGTGGATCTGCCCGGCGGTGACCCCGTAGCCGATGTAGTCGGCAATGGCCACCGCATAGCCCTTGGCGGCCCAGATACCCTCCATCGGGAAGGTCTCGGACGGAGCTTCGTAATTCGCGCCGATGGTGTAGTGGCTCACGATGATGAGGTTCTTGACGGGACCGTTCTTCGGGATGAGCAGTTTGCCGGACTGAACGAGCGGATTACCGTGCACGTCGTGCCCCTTGTAGATGCCGGCGATGTGGTACAGACGGTTGCATTCCACCTCCCCCAGGATGCTCCGGACGATGCTGTTGGCGTCAGTATAGGCCACTTTGGTATCGGGCTCCAGATCCAGCTCGGAATCCTCCATCAGGCGGATTTCCGGGTTCAGGGTGCCGTCCGCCATAAAGACGTCGCCTTCCTGCACGGAGAGCGGGTGGAAGGTGTCGAAGTCCACGAACTCCACCTTCGGATGCCGGCAGGAAACCAGGAGGAGGGCCGATGCAGCCAGAATCAGAATCTTTCTCATAGGCTACCAGCGATAATTGACGCCCACGCTGAGGATGCGCGCGCCGAAGTAATAAATGTGATTGACGTTTTTCAGGGAGGCCATCAGACCCAGGTCCGCCGAGCCGCACCAGTGGCCGTCGCCGAACTGGATGCCGATGGAATTGAGGTTGAAGGCCGGTGCGAATTCCCTGCCACCCTCGTTGTCGAAGGCGATGAGCAGCCCCGCGCCCAGGCCGGAATAGAGCCGCACCCACTTCCTGTTCAGCCAGGTGAAACGCACGGTGGGCAGGATCGTAAGGTCATAATTGCGGGAGCGGAAAGCGTCTTCCTCCCGGTCCCAGCAGATGCTCTGCCAGTCCAGCTGGCCTCCCACGCTGATCACACGGGTGAGTTTGTAGTGGAAATCGGCGAACCAGTGCCCGGAATAGGTATAATGGGAGGTGCCGGCCGCGGGATGGAAAACCAGCGACTCGAAGAGGGAATCGCCCGCTCCCACGCGGACTAGGTACTTGTCCTGGCCTTGGGCCGATAAGGCTGTCGTGAGCGCCAGCGCTATGAGGAGGAGGATGCGTTTCATAATCACAAACATACGAAAAAATTCGTATCTTTGTGCTCAA
The DNA here is from genome assembly GCA_016281315.1 of Bacteroidales bacterium. GTDB lineage: Bacteria > Bacteroidota > Bacteroidia > Bacteroidales > UBA932 > Cryptobacteroides. Next base: position 24,167 of record JAEEIJ010000015.1, on the reverse strand, counting down.
CTTGGAAAAGATTGTCTCTCAAATCAATTCCCTCGTGTGGAATCCGGGCCTGGTTGTGCTGCTCATCGCGGCCGGGCTGTACTTTTCTTTCCGCACGCGTTTCGTCCAGGTGCGCCGTTTCCGTACGATGCTGCGCTCCCTCTTCGGGAAAAAGGCCGAAGGAAAAGGAATTTCCTCCTTCCAGGCCTTCTGCATCGCCCTTTCGGGCCGTGTGGGAACGGGGAACATCGTGGGCGTAGCCACGGCCATCGCCTTCGGCGGTCCCGGCGCCGTGTTCTGGATGTGGGTGGTAGCCTTCTTCGGCGCTTCCACGGCCTTTGTGGAAAGCACCCTGGCGCAGTTGTACCAGTTCAAGCACGAGTCCGGCTATCGCGGCGGTCCTTTCTCCTTCATCGAAAAGGGCCTGGGACAGCGCTGGCTCAGCATCGCCTTCGCCATCATCACCGTCCTGGCCTGCGGCGTATTCCTCACGACGGTCCAGTCCAACGGGGTGTCATCGGCGATGTCCAACGCCTTTCTCGTGAATCCCCTCACCTCCGGCATCGCGCTGGCGGTGCTGCTGGGTATCGTCGTAGTGGGCGGCGTCAAACGCATCGCCACCGTGGCCTCCTTCATTACGCCGTTTATGGCCCTGGGCTATATCATTTTGGCCCTGGTGGTCATCGGCTGTCACATTCAGGACGTTCCCGCCGTGTTCGGCGCCATCTTCAAAGGCGCCTTCGGCCTCAATCCCGTCTGCGGCGGCATCATCGGCTCCACCATTGCGATGGGCGTCAAACGCGGCATCTTCTCCAACGAGGCCGGCCAGGGTACCGGCGCCATCGTCTCGGCGGCCACGGCCGTGGATCATCCGGCCAAGCAGGGCCTTGCACAGGCGTTTTCCGTGTATGTGGACACCCTGCTGGTGTGCACCGCCACGGCCCTGATGATCCTCACTTCCGGCACCTACAACATCCTGGACGGGAACGGAAACCTCCTGTTCGGCGGGGCGCCTCAGCTGGGGAACAATTACGTGGGTTACACGCAAAGCGCTGTAGATACCGTATTTGCGGGCTTCGGCAGCCAGTTCGTCTCCGTGGCGATGGTCTTTTTCGCCTTCACCACCCTGATGGCCTATTATTTCTATGCGGAGACCAGCGTCATCTATCTCTTTAAAGGAAAGAAAGGCGAGAAGGCCGTCATCCGCGCCCTGCAGTTCCTGATGCTGGGGGCGGTGGTCTTCGGTGCCGTCCGGGAGGCCGATGTAGTGTGGCAGCTGGGTGATATCGGCGTGGGCCTGATGGCCTGGGTGACGGTGATTTCCATCCTCATCCTGTGTCCGAAGGCCATCCAGGCGCTGAAAGACTTCGAGAAGAAATGATTGAAAGCCTCCTCATAGCCCTGGCCCTTGCGATGGACTGCTTCGCCGTATCGGTGGTGAGTGCCGTCATTCTGCGGAAGCGGGTCTGGAGCGTGATGCTGCGTCTGGCCTTTCTCTTCGGCCTTTTCCAGGCCCTGATGCCTCTCATCGGCTGGCTCCTGACCAGCCGCTTCAGCCAGCAGATCGAGGCCTACGACCACTGGATCGCCTTCGCGATGCTCGCGCTCATCGGCGGAAAGATGATCGCGGATACCTTCAAGGATGAGGAAGAGCCCTCGCTGAACCCGCGTCATTTGAAGACGCAGCTCCTGCTGGCCGTCGCCACCAGCATCGACGCCCTTGCGGTTGGTATTTCCTACGCCTGCACGGGGTATGAAACCATCGCGCAGATGATCTGGCCGCTGGTGACCATCGGTGCAGTTTCCTTCCTGATGAGCCTGCTGGGTTATTTACTGGGCGAACGCTTCGGCGAAGCGGTGAACCGGAAAATGCGCCCGGAACTGCTGGGCGGCATCATTCTCATCTGCATCGGCCTTCGGATCCTGGCCGAACACCTGCTCTAAACCTTGAACAGCATCCCCCCGATGTTGTCCTTTGCGGCGCCCGTTACGCTGCGGAGGCAGGAGGGTTCGTCCAGCGCGTAAAGCACCCCCAGGAAGGCGAAAATGAGGGCTTCCTTGAACTCTATGATGGCGGGTTCGGGGATTTCCAGCCGGCAGCGGCTCAGCGTCTCCATCCGGCCGATGAGGAACTTGTTGAAAGCGCCGCCGCCGGTGACGAGGATGCGGCGGCCCGGAGTGACCACCCGCGCGAGCTGCCCCGCGCAGTGCTCGTAGAACGTGCGCAGAAGCTCTTCCAGGGGTAGCTGAGCGGCGTCCAGCAGCGGGAACACTTCCCTTTCCACCCATTCGCGTCCCAGGGATTTGGGGGCTTTCCGGCTGTAATACTCCAGGGCGTCCAGGGCCTTCAGGAGCCTGGCGTCCACCTTGCCGCGGGCGGCGATTTCCCCGTCCCGGTCCATCTCCAGGCCGATGGCGCGGCAATAACGGTTGATGACGTAATTGACCGGCGAAATGTCGAAGGCGATGCGTTTCTCCCCTTCCTTATAGGAGATATTGGAGAAGCCGCCGATGTTCAGGCAGTAGTCGTAGTCCCCGAAGAGGAGATTGTCGCCGATGGGAACAAGCGGCGCCCCCTGCCCGCCCAGCATAATGTCCAGCCGGCGGAAATCCGAGACGGTGGGAATGCCGGTTGCGGCCGCGATGGCGGCCCCGTCCCCGATCTGGAACATAATTCCCTGGCCCGGCTGGTGGAAGACCGTGCTGCCGTGAGAGGCGACCAGGCGGGGTTTCAGCCCGGTTTCCCGGAGGAACTCGTTCACCCGTCCGCCCAGGTAGCGGCCGTAGGCGCTGTGGAAGGCCACGAAATCGCGGGCCGACATCTGCTGCACTTCCTGCACCAGCGTCCGGCGCAGATCCGGCGGGTAGTCATAGGAGCGGGCGGCGTCGATGCGGAAGGACCATCGGCCCTCCTGCCGGTCGAAGGTGGCGCAGCAGACGTCCAGGGCATCGGCCGATGTCCCTGACATCAGCCCCACGCACTGCAGGGGAAGGGTGAAGTTCATTTTCCAGACATTCTTTTCCGCTAAGATAGCAAATATCGGCGGAAAACGCTATTTTTGTAAAGATTATGAAAAGGATTTCCGCAATACTGCTTGCCGCGCTGGCCGTTTCCTGTACCTGCAACCAGATCCAGGGGCCGGACCTGCCGGATCCCATCGAGGTGGAACTGGAAGGGATGACCCTCCGGGAAAAGGTGGGCCAGCTCTTCTGCGTGAGGCCGGAGGCCTTCGACGTAGCCCTGGAATGGGAGAGCTATGAAGATTTGGCCAACAACCAGCTGCAGGAGGTGACGCCCCAGATGCTGCGCGTGAACGGGCAATATCCCGTGGGCGGCATCATTCTCTTCGCGCACAATATCAAGGACGAACCCCAGCTGGACACGCTTGTAAAGCAGTTGAAGGCTTTTAACGGCAGTCCCCTGCTCTATATCGACGAAGAAGGCGGCCGGGTGGCGCGCATCGCGAACAATCCGGCCTTCCAGGTGGAGAAATTCCCCCCGATGGGCACCATCGGCAAAACCGGAGACCGGAATGAGGCCCGCCGATGCGGCAACACCATCGGCCGGTATCTGAAACGCTACGGCTTCGACGTGGACCTGGCTCCCGTGGCCGATGTAAACACCAACCCGGCGAATCCCGTCATCGGCACGCGCGCTTTTTCACCGGATCCAGCCGTGGCTTCGGAGATGGTGGTGGCCTGTCTGAAAGGCCTCAAGGCGGCCGGCATAGCCGGCTGCGTCAAGCACTTCCCCGGTCACGGCGACACCAAGGCCGATACCCATTACGGCTACGCCCAGACCCGGAAAAGCTGGGAGGAAATGCTCGCCTGCGAGATGCTTCCCTTCAAGGCTGCCATCGCCGCGGACGTTCCTATGATAATGACCGCCCATATTGCTGCGCCCGCCGTCACGGGCTCGTCCATTCCGGCCACGCTCTCCCCTGTTCTCCTGCAGGAAAAACTGCGCGGAGAACTGGGCTACGATGGAGTTATCATCACGGACGGAATGGGAATGGGAGCCATCACCCGGCAGTACAAACCCGCCCAGGCCACCCTGCTGGGCCTTGAGGCCGGGGCCGATATCATCCTGGGGCCCAAGAATTTCACCGAAGCCTTCGATGCCGTGATGAAGGCCGTCCAGGTGGACAGCACCCTTACGGAAGAGCGCATCGATGAAAGCGTGCGCCGCATCCTTCGGCTGAAAGCGAGTCTCCGTTAGTGCCCGCCACACCCTTCATACAGGTCATTTTACCGCTCAAACTGGAGTGGGATCCCTATTATGAGCTCGAGGGAGCGGCCGTGGGAGACCGGGTGGACCTGGTATTCGCCCGACGGCATTACGTGGGGGTGGTGAGCGCCGTGAACGTGGTGCCCGAGGCAGGGTTCAAGGTATTGTCGGCCGTTCCCTCGGAACTCCCTCCCGTGGGCGTGGAGGAAATCGATTTCTGGCGCCGGCTCGCCGCCTATTACCTCTGCACGGTGGGAGAAGTCTACAAAGTGGCCTATCCGATGCGGCAGGTGGAATCGGAAAAAGTGACCGCCCGCCGGACCAAAGCCCCCGAAACGGCGTCTGAAGAGGCTGCGTTGGTACTTTCCTCCGCGCAGGAATCGGCTGTCCAGGCCATTCTGCAGGGCTTCGGCGCAGGAAAGACCGTCCTCCTGGAAGGGGCCGATGAAAAGACGGACATCTACGTGGACCTGGCGGAACGCACCCTTTCTGAGGGGAAGAGCGTCCTCTGCCTGGTGCCGGAGGTGACGCTTTCCCGTCAGCTGGAAGCCCGTTTTGCCGCGTGCATCCCGGGCGTGCTCCGCTTCGACAGCAGCCGTACGGTCGCCGCCCGCCGGGATGTGGCCAAGGCCGTGCGCAGCGGGGCTCCCTATGTGGTGCTGGGAACCCGGAGCGCCCTTTTCCTCCCGCATCGGAACCTGGGGCTGGTGATTGTTCACGAGGAGCAGGAAAGCGCCTACAAACAGGATTCTCCCGCCCCGCGGCTGCACGCCCGCGAGGCCTCCATCCTCCTTTCGCTCGTGCATCATTCCGATGTATTGCTGGGTAGTTCTACTCCCTCTTTGGAATCTCTTTATAATGTTGAAAGAGGCGCGTTTGTATACATTGATTTAAAGCGGGACTTTTACTGTGAGACGGAGCTTGTAAATCTCTCGGCGGAAACCCGCAAGAAGGGACTGAAGGGCAGTTTTTCCCTCAAGTTGCTGCAGGCCGTCCAGGCGTGTCTGGAGCGCCGGGAAAAGGTGCTTCTGATTTCCCGCTACAAGGCCGCGCAGGAGGAGAGTCTCGCAGAGCTTAAGACCTTCTTCCCTTCCGCCCCGGACAAACTGCTTGTGACGGCTACGCCGGCCAGTTTCAAAACCTTGAAGGACAGTTCCTTCGGCCTTGTCGCCGTGCATCAGGCAGACAGTCTTCTGGGTAAGGAGGATTTCCGCAGCGACGAGCGCGCGCTGCAGGTGTTCCGGCAATTGCAGCTGCGCACCTCCCTTCTGGTCATCCAGACGCGGGAGCCCTCGCATCCCGTTTTCAAAGCGCTCCAGGAGGGGCAGGATGCCCGGGTATTCCTGCCGGAACGGCAGGCGGTGGGCTATCCGCCCGTGACGCGGCTCGTGGACATCGGCCTGCTGGACGAGAATCCTAAACGTCTTGCCTTTCTCTCCTCGAAGCTCGCCCGCTCCATCGGCCCGTGCCTGGGTCCCTATGCCCCTCAGGGCCGGGAAGACGCCCGCATCCTCCGCGTCACCATTCCCCGCGACAAATACCTGAAAGGCCGCAAACAGCAGATCGCCGCGGCCGTCGCCGCCTTTGAAAAGGAGCATAAATACATCGGCCACATTCACCTGGATGTAGACCCCCTTTAAAATTGTAGAACATTTTGTGGAACATTTTCGCGGTTATTCCGCGGAAAATGTCTATCTTTGTCTGTTTAATACAGACACCTATGGGTAAAATCATCGCTATAGCCAATCAGAAGGGCGGTGTGGGCAAAACCACCACGGCCATCAACCTGGCCGCATCGCTGGCCGTCCTGGAGAAAAACGTCCTCATCATCGACGCGGATCCCCAGGCCAATACCACGTCAGGCCTCAACTTCGACCCGGAGAACGGAGAGGAGCGCACGCTCTACGAAATCCTCATCGGCAAGCTGTCCGCCTCCGACGCCCTCATCCAGACGGAACTCCAGAAGCTCCATATGATTCCCTCGCACATCAACCTGGTTGGAGCGGAAATCGAGCTGCTGGAGGTCCCGGAGCGCGAATCGGTCCTGAAGAAAGCCCTGGCGCCCATCCGCGACAACTACGACTATATCATCATCGACTGCTCCCCTTCCCTGGGCCTGATTACGGTGAACTGCCTCACGGCGGCGGATTCCGTCATCATTCCCGTGCAGCCGGAATTCTTCGCCCTGGAGGGCCTTACCAAGCTCATCCAGACCATCCGGCTGGTGCAGAACGGCATCAATCCCGTGCTCACCATCGAAGGCTTTGTGGTCACGATGTTCGACGGCCGCACCAAGATGCACAACCAGGTGGTGGCCCAGCTGCGCGAACATTTCAAGGACCTGGTGTTCCAGACCATCATCCAGCGCAGCATCCGCCTGAGCGAGGCGCCCAGCTACGGCAAACCCATCATCCTGTACGACGTGATGAACAACGGCACGTCCAACTACCTGAATCTGGCAAAGGAAATCCTGGATAAAAACGAGAAAGACAATGGCTAGTACTCCCGCGCGCGGCCTTGGAAAAGGCCTGGGTGCCCTTCTGGGCAATGAAGACCTGAGCGAACTCCGCAAACCCGTCGGCTATATCAACAAAGAGGTGGTATCGGCCGAGACCAAACCGCAGGCGGCGGCCGACATCCTCCGCATTCCGGTGGACCTCATCGAACCCAACCCCTACCAGCCCCGTATGAGCTTCGACACGCAGGCGATGCAGGAACTCTCCGATTCCATCCGCACGCTCGGGCTCATCCAGCCCATCACCGTGCGCCGGCGGGGAGACAAATACCAGATCATCAGCGGGGAACGCCGCTATCGCGCCTGTATGCAGGCCGGGATGGATATGATTCCCGCCTATATACGCGACACCTCTGAGCAGGGAATGCTGGAGATGGCCATCGTGGAGAACATCCAGCGTGAAAACCTGGACCCCATCGAAGTGGCGATGAGTTTCCAGCGCCTGATGGAGGAATGCCGCCTCACGCAGGAGCAGATGGCGGACCGGGTGGGCAAGAAGCGCGCTTCGGTGGCCAATCAGCTGCGTCTGCTGAAACTTCCCGCCAAGGTGCAGCACGACCTCAAGGTGGGCCTCGTGAGCGTGGGACACGCCAAGGTGCTCCTCGCCGTGGAAGATCCCGCCACGCAGGAAATGCTTTGCGACCTCATCGTGAAAAACGGCCTCTCGGTGCGTCAGCTTGAAGAAAAAGTGCGTGCGCTCGGGAAGGAAAAACCTTCCGAGAAATCCAACGAGCCCGGTGAGCTCCCGGAGATGTATTACCGGCTCCTTGAGAACGTGGGCCGCTATTTCGGCGACAACCTCTCCCTCAAGCGCGGCCGCGACGGCAAGGGTTCCCTCACCATCCGCTTCGACTCCGACGAGCAGATGGAGCAGTTCCTCAAAGCGCTGGACCAGCGATGAGGCTTCGGCCCGTCATAATTGCCTGCTTTGCGGCGCTTTTGGCGTCGCTTCCCCTGCGTGCGCAGTACCGCGACGACCAGTTCAAGCGGGACGCGTTCACGCAGACCTACGCGGACACGACGGAGAAGACGAAGACGGACAGTTCCGCCATCTTCAGTTTCAAGGAGTTTTTCGGCGGCCTGGCGCACAAAAGGTCCTCTTCGCTGAAGAACCTCACCATCGGCTCCACCGTCTTTATCGGCGGCAACCAGATTTACCATAAGCAGTACTGGAAGCTCCCCATCATTTACGGGGGCATCGGCGCCGGCATTTACGGCGGTATCCATTTCAACAACCTTTACCAGCAGACGGAAGATCAGCGCTACAAGACCTACAGCACGCTTTCCTATGTGGGCGCCGGCCTGGTGTGGTGGGGCTCGCTGATGGACGGCGTCATCTGTTACAACGAAGGCACGCGGACGCCGGATCCGGCCAAATCCACGTTCTACTCGCTCCTGCTGCCGGGCCTCGGACAGATTTACAACGGGGAAGCCTGGAAAGTGCCCATCTATCTGGGCATCATGGCCGGCAGCGTGCATTTCTGGATCGACAACGACGTCCAGTACCGGCGCTGGAAATGGATCCATAACCAGGCCACGTCCACGGACCCCGACGTGGAAAAACCGCCTCAGAGCGCGGAGAGCGCCAAGTATTACCGCGACGTCTACCGCCGCTACCGGGACTATTCGATCCTCTTTACGGCGCTGTCCTATATCATTCAGGTAATCGACGCCAACGTCTTTGCCTATATGCAGGACTTCGAGGTGGACGACAACATCACGATGCAGGTATCCCCTGCCCTGGTGCCGATGGATTATGCCGCGGCGCCCGGCGTGGGACTTTCCATCGGCCTTAGATTCTAGCGATAATGAGAAAACTCCTTCTTTCCCTTCTGTCCTTGTCCTTGCTTGCCGTACCCGTGTGGGCCGATGGCTTCAAAACCCGCAAGCAGTTGCAGCAGGAGAACGAGAAACTGCGCCAGCAGGTCCAGTCGCTGGAGGCCGAAATCGCGCTCTACCGCAGCGAGGCGCAGGAACAGGAGGAGATTGCGGAAGAGATCAGCGAGGAGAATGAAAACAAGGTTCCTGCGGCGCAGGAGGACTATTCCACGGTGGGGACGGATACCCTGCTTGGGCAGTGGTACCTGCACCGGCAGTCCAGAATCCGCAGCCGGGAGCAGTACAATATGGATTCCGTACGTTTTACCACAGATGTCCCCGATTCCGTCCTGATGGAGCGCCTGGCGCAGATGAACTGTATCATCTCGCTCCCCTACAACGAGACGGTCAAGAACTATATGATTCTCTACTCGGAGAAGATGCCCACCAAGATGGGCGAAATAATGGGCCTTTCGCAGTACTACTGGCCCATCTTCGAGGAGACCTTCCGCCGCTACGACCTGCCGATGGAACTCAAGTACGTGGCCATCATCGAGAGTCATCTCAATCCCCGGGCGGAATCCCGCGTGGGAGCCAAGGGAATGTGGCAGTTTATGTACCGGACGGCGCTCAACTACGGCCTGGAGGTGGATTCCTACACCGACGAACGGATGGATCCCATCCTTTCGGCCGATGCCGCCGCGCGCTATTTCCGCGACGCCTACCGCATCTTCGGCGACTGGCCGCTGGCGATATCGGCCTATAACTGCGGCTCCGGGAACGTGAACAAGGCCATCCGCCGCGCCGGCGGGAAAAGGGACTTCTGGTCCGTGTACGAGTACCTTCCCTCGGAGACGCGCGGCTATGTGCCGGCGATGGTGGGCGTGATGTACGCCTTCGCCTATGCTTCCGAGTACGGCCTCCGGGCCGATCCCATCTCGCTGCCGGCCTATGTGGACACCTTCCACGTGCATAAGAACCTGCATTTCAGGCAGATCAGCGAGGTGTTGGGCATTCCGCTGGACGACGTGCGCGACCTCAATCCGCAGTATTACGCCGACATCGTTCCGGGCTCCGGCGGCGATGAAGTGATCCGGCTGCCGTTCACGTATTCATCGGCCTTCCTGGATATGCAGGATTCCATCTATAGGTACAAGGCCGATGTCCTCTTCACCGCCAAGGTGCAGGACGGCCGCGAGACCGTGGACGGTAAACCCGTGCCCACCACCCGCGTTTCCACCGGCACCTCCTGGGTCTATTACAAGGTCAAATCCGGCGACAACCTGGGCCACATCGCCCGCAAGTACCACTGCACCGTCAAACAGCTCAAGAGCTGGAACAACCTCCGCAGCGACCGCATCAACATCGGCCAGCGCCTGAAGGTGGGGAAACGATAGAATTGGTATGATTTACGCGATAATTGGAATTGCATTCGTCGTTGCGTTGTTCTTGATCTTCAGGGACGACCACGACGGTTCGTACAACAAGAGCGAGAAAGGGTCCCGAAGGGACACGCAGGCGCAGCCGAAGCAAAAGTCCGCGTATCAGAAGGATACCAGTGCGGGACATAAGGCTGATGCCGGACAAAGTGCCGCATTTAATGCCGCTGGTCCGAAGACGGAGCATAAAGCGTCTGGCCCCTCGCTGAAAGAACAGATCGAGCAGGCCATCAATGAAGCGAAGAAATCGGCGGAAGAGCCGATAAAAATGGCCGGAAAGTTCATCGATGTGGCGAAAGCGGCCGTAAGCAGTGCCGTAGAAGAGGCCCGGAAAAAGGGCTGGAACTTCACGGGACCTGCATCTGCCCCGGCCGAAGAAACCGTGGATGAGCAGTTCGAGGAAGAGGAATTGGATCTGTCGTTCCTGGATGAACTGGACTATTACGAGGACCTCGAAGAGAACACGGAGACCTTTGACATTACCGGCCTTCGCTATCATTGCACGGTGCACGACTGCGGCCCCATAGTGGGCGTCGTGAAGCCGGAACCGTCCAACGTACACGATGCCCGCGCGCAGGCTGTTGTTCGTTCCGATGGAAAACTTCTGGGCTACATTCCCCGTACCCAGCTGGACTGGTACGAGGATTTCAACGAACAGAATGTCACTTGTCCCTTCGTCGGCGAGATTGAACTGGACCGCTCGTCGGCCCGCCTCGTTGCCGAAATCAAGGTCATCATCCCCTCCAGTCGTGAATTCGTGGAGGAAGAAATCCTTCAGTAGATTCTTGCATCAAGTCTGAGCGTCCGTGGTGGTCCAAAGGATGGGCCACCTCGGACGTTTTAAGCCCATTCCCCTTTACCACTCCCCTTGCAGTTGCAGGTTGAGGGTGTAGGCGGGGGCGCGGTCGGTGCGGAGGGTGCAGGCGGCGCGCAGATGGCCCCGGAGGGTGAAGCGGTGGCCGATGCGCAGTTTGTAGCCGGCGACCAGCGACGGAGCGAGGCCGCGGCCGTTGTAGGCGGGAACGGAGAAGTTGCCGGGAGCCTCGCGCTCGTAGCAGTAGATGCGGGCGGCCCAGGCGGAGACCGAAAAGCCCGTCAGGCGCAGCCAGGCCGATAAAGCATCCCCCTTATAGCCACCTTCCAGATAACTCAGCAGACCCCAGCCGTCGCACCGAACCGCTTCCAGACGAAGCGTTGAAAGCCAGGGCCCGGCCCCGCCGAAGCGGATGTCACTGCGGAAATCCGTCCTGGGAGCTTCGTAATTGCGATAGCGTTCGGTAATCCGCACGTCCAAGAGCCAGAGAGGCGTTATCTGCCATTTCCAGATTCCGTACGAGCGCAGTTGGAAACGGCGGGGGTCGGAGCCCGGAATCGGCACCAAGGCAGCATCGGTCGTCAATAAGAACTCGTGTCCCGGGGAATCCCCGTAATGATTCCGGAATCCCCAACCGGCCGCCAGGGCATATTCTCCGTACTTCCGGCCCGAATACCGGCTGGGTATGTAACGTCCTTGCGCCGCCCATTTCCAATACTCCCCCATCTTCCCGCCGGAAGCGAGTTTAAAAGCGAAGGCTCCGCCCCGAAGTGCCAGCTCCCCCGCCAGGTCCACGCCGCGCAGATTGCATCGGCCATCCAGGGCATATGTGCCTCCCGAAAGCCATGTGAAGCCCATCTGGCCCCTTCGCCAGCGATAATCCGCGCGGGCACCGGCAAAGCCCCGGCCTCCGAATATCGCCCCGCGAAAACGTCCGCCGTCATATTCCACCGCACCGCCGCGCAGGGAGTTCGCGGAGGAATAGGACCCGCTTGGAGACAGGCCGGTGGAGCGCTTCAGGAAAGCGTCCAGGGTGGACAGGCTCTCCATCGAGAAGCCGGTCCAGGCGGCGAGTCCCTGCCCCCAGCGGGTATGGAAATCCCCCGTCAGGACCCTCCAGCGCCGGAATGTTCCCTCGCCATATACGGTCCAGTCCTCCCCTCTCCAGGCGCCCCCCGCCCGCCAGTTTTCGCCGGACACTTTCGCTTTGGCGCCCAGCGTGGTCAGCGTTTTGCGAACGAGCGCGCTCCCGTGAACCCGTACGGTATCCACATTCCCCGGGAGTCGGGAAGAATCGAACAGCAGGAACGGCCTCAGCGCCGCGACGGCCTCCTGCGAAAAGCCGTCCACCAGGGCCAGCTCCTCCGGGGACAGGATGTCGCCGCCGGAAGCACGGTAATCCCGGATACAGGCCACCTGATAATCGCTCAGCAGGACGCCGGGGCGAAGATACGGACTGTTCACGTGAAGCGGACGCGCTGCTTCCAGCCGCTCCAGCCAGTCGGAGGGAATCTCTTCCTCGCAGGATGCCCCGCTTAGATACAGGGCCGCCCGCGCAATCCGTTCATCCTGTGCGTGCAACGGCAGCCAAAGCAGTATGGCCCAGACACATAACGACCACTTTTTCATAACCGCAAGTTAATACACTGTAGATTAATAACAGGTGACCTGTTGATAACTTGTGCGGTTTTAGCCGATTTTTGTGTTGTTTTAGCTGGTGTTTTGCGTGTTTTTTATTATTTTTGTGACTTATAAAATAAGTCCCAAATGGAAAAGAAAATCCGTCTCCACGACAAATCTTTCCGGATGTTCATCCCCAACGAGGACATCGAAAAGGCCATCGACGCCGTCGCCGACCGCCTGAACAATGATTACGCAGACGCCACGGACGAAGATCCGGTTGTGATGCTCTGCACCCTGAACGGCGCTGTCATCTTCGCAGCAGAACTGCTCAAGCGCATCCAGTTTCCCCTGGTTCTCAAAGCCTGCAAGCTTTCTTCCTACGTGGGCACCAGTTCCACCGGTGTCGTGAAGACGGAGGTCCCGCTCCCCTCCCGGCTGGAAGGGAAACGCGTCCTCATAGTGGAAGACATCGTGGATACCGGCTGCACCATCGTCGCGATGGTGGATCAGCTGAAGGAGCGCAAGGCGAAAGACATCCGCGTGTGCACCCTTCTTCTCAAGAAAGAAGTTTACAAGAAGGACGTGAAACTGGACTATGTGGCGATGGAAATCCCCAACCGCTTCATCGTGGGCTTCGGCCTGGACTATGACGAACTGGGACGCAATATCAAAGATATCTACGTACTCGATGAATAAGAAGTATTACATCCTCTTTGGCCCTCCGGGTGCCGGGAAAGGAACCCAGGCTGGCGCCATCGTGGAGCGCTTCAACCTCTGTCACATCTCTACCGGAGAACTCCTCCGCAGTGAAATCGCCGCCGGAACGGAGCTTGGCAAACAGGCAAAGGCACTCATCGACGACGGCAACTTCGTCCCCGACGAAATGGTGGAAGCGATGATCGAGGCCAAATTCCGGAGCGTGGAAGGCGTGGACGGCTTCCTGCTGGACGGGTTCCCGCGTACGGTGGCTCAGGCCGATGCCCTGAAAGCGCTGCTCGCCAAAACCGGCGAAAGCGTCACGGCCTGCGTTTCCATTATGATTCCGGACGAACTCGTGCACGAACGCATCGCGCATCGCGCCGCGCTGGAAGGCCGGGCCGATGACGCCCGCGACGAAGTGGTGACGAACCGCATCCAGACCTATCACGCCAAAACGGAACCCCTGGTCGCCTATTACAAGGCCGCCGGCCTGTACCGCGAAGTGGACGGCGTGGGCAGCGTGGACGAGGTAAAGGAGCGTATCTTCAACGTGATGTAATATGCACAGGATCTTCCTCCCGCTCTATCATTTCTTCCAGCGGCACAAGGCGCTGATGTGGGCCGTCCTTGTGGTCAGTACCCTGCTTTTCGGATGGGTGGGCGTGCATCTGCGCTACGAGGAAGATATTATGAAACTCCTGCCCAAGAGCGCTCATTCGGGCGAGGTGGATTTCAGCGATGTAGGCCTGATTGATAAGATTTTCGTCCAGGTAACCTCCCGCGACACCCTGAATCCGGTAGAGCCGGCCGTCCTGGGTGACGCGGCAGAGGAATTCTGCCGGCTCCTGGAGGAAAAGGATTCGGCCACCCATTTCATCGCCGGCATCCTGTCTTCCCTGGACGCAGAAACGGGCCTGGGACTGATGGAGTTCGGCCTGGACCATCTCCCCTGCTTTATCGACCCCGCCTGGTATCCTGCCATCGAAGCCGCCTGTGCCCGTGAATCCATTGACGCGCAGATGGTTCAGAACGCCCGCCTCATTGAGGAAGACGAGACCGGCGACGCCACCCAGCTGGTTGCGATGGATCCGCTGTGTCTGCGCATTATCCTGATTAACGACGTCGGCCTGTCCCTGAGCGGCATCAATATCGATGACGGGCATTTCTTCTGTCCGGACAAGAGCGTGGCGCTCGCCTATATCACTCCCTCTTTCCGTTCGACGGATTCCGGCAGGTGCACGCGGATGATCAAGATGATCGGCCGCACGCGGAAGGCCTTCGAGAAGGAGCATCCCGAGCTGCGGGTGCTGGTGCACGGAAATCCGCTGAACAGCGTCGCCAACGCCGGCACCATCAAGCGGGACCTTGTGTGGACCATCGGCCTGTCGCTCCTGGTCATCCTCGTCATTATGCTCCTGAGCTTCCACAACCTGAACTTCATCGTCCAGCAAGTGGTTCCGGTTGCCTATGGCTCCCTCTTCGCGATGGCCTGTATGTACCTCATCAAGGGCTATATGTCCCTGATGGCCCTGGGTCTGGGCGCCATCGTGCTGGGCGTAGCCATCAGCTACTGCCTGCACGCGCTCATTCATTTCTATTATGTGGGCGATTCGGAGAAGATGCTCCGCGACGAGAGCACGCCCATTGTCCTGGGTTGCATCACCACCGTAGGCGCCTTCCTGGGCCTTGTCTTTACGGAAAGCGACCTGCTCAGTGACTTCGGCCTTTTCGCCACCTTCGCCCTGCTGGGCAACACCTTCTTCGTGCTGGTGTTTATGCCGCATTTCCTGAAGCCCGGGGACATCCGCTACAAGCGCAGTCACGGATTCCCGCTGGTGGAGAAATGGAACAGCCTCCCCTGGGATCGCAACAAGTGGCTGATCGGCGCCCTCCTCGTCGTCATTGCCGTGGGCATCGCATTCAGCCCGCGCGTGAAATTCGACAGCGACCTCCGCAATCTGGACTTCCACGGCGGCGAACTGGTGGAAAGCGAGGAACTTTACAACAGGACCAATGCCGACGGCTACGTGCATATGTACTTCGGCGCCTGGGATAACGAGAGCCTGGACAACGCGCTGGCGTACAACAAGAGCTTCTCCTCCACCCTGGACTCCCTGAAGGCGGAGGGCCGGGTCAAATCCTATACCCCCGTCGCGAAACTGCTGCTCCATTCGCAGCAGGACCAGGAGGACCGCATCGCCCTCTGGAATAGCTTCTGGAGCGCGGATCGCATCCGGACGCTGAAGAAGGACCTGCAGGAATCGGCCCGGAAGAACGGACTCCCTGCGGACCTCTTCGATTCCTTCCTGGCGCTGCTCTCCGGCGATTACGAGCCCGGCAACCTCTTCGAGTCGGGTGTGGTTCCTACAGGCCTGCTGGCGAACTACGCGGAGAGAGAGGCCAACGGGCGCTATATGGTGTTCACCGACGTAGCCTACGAAAAGGCCGAGCAGGAATACCTGTGGAGTGCCCTCTCGGCTATCCCGCACGTGGTGGTGCTGGACGCCTTCTACTACTGCCGGGATATGGTAAGAGTGGTGCACGAGGACTTTTCCACCACCCTCTGGATTTCCAGCCTGTTCGTGCTGATCGTCCTGCTCCTGAGCTTCCACAATGTCTGGATCGCCCTCCTGGCGTTCTTCCCGATGTTCGTGAGCTGGTTTGTGATGCAGGGCCTGATGGCGCTCCTGGGACTGGAATTCAACCTGATCAATATCGTCATCTCCACCTTTGTGTACGGGATTGGCGTAGACTATAGTATATTCGTGATGGAAGGATTGCTTTCCGAAGCCCGAAAAGGAGATAAAACGATGCTCGCCTACCATAAGGTGGCCATCTGCTACAGTGCGCTGGTGCTGGGTATCGTGATCTTCTCCCTTATCTTCGCCCGGCACCCGGCCATTCACTCCATCGGCATCATCACCCTCATCGGGATGGCCACCACCATCCTCATCACCTACTCGCTGCAGCCCCTGCTGTTCCGCCTGATGATGAAAGTCCCCTATTTCAGAAAGTCCTTCAAAGCAGCTGAATGAACCTGAACGCAGACCTGTACCTTAACCTGATTCGCGGCGGCGCGGCCTCGCTGGCGGCGCAGCGGCAGACCATCAACGACCTGAACGTCTTCCCCATTCCCGACGGCGACACCGGCGACAATATGTATATGACCATCGAGGCCGGTTGCCAGGTCCGTCCCGGCACCCTTTCTGAGACGGCCGATGCGGTCTCCCAGGGAATGCTGATGGGCGCCCGGGGCAATTCCGGCGTCATCCTCTCCCGTATCTTCGCGGGCATTTCCAAGGGCCTGAAGGGCCTGCAGGAGGCCGACAGAGACGCTTTCGCAGGGGCGATGCAGGCGGCGGTGCAGGAAGCCTATCACGCCGTCTCCCAGCCGGTGGAAGGCACCATCCTCACCGTTCTCCGGGAAGGCGTGGCGGCGGCCGACGGGGCCGATACCCTCGAAAGCTACTTCGACCGGATGATCGACGCGATGCAGGTGAGCCTGGAGCATACGCCGGACCTGCTGGACGTGCTGAAAAAGGCCGGCGTGGTGGACAGCGGCGGCGCGGGCCTTCTCTGTATTGTAGAAGGAATGCGGGACGCCCTGCACGGCAAAACCCCGGTTGAAGTTGCGGATGCTGGGGAGCATTCATCGGCCCCCAAGGTGGATTTTGACGCCTTCACGGAAAACAGCGTGCTGGAGTTCGGCTATTGCACGGAATTCCTGCTGCGCCTGCAGCGCTGTAAGGTGGACCTGGACAGCTTTGACGAAAGTGTCATCAAGGACTGGCTCCAGGAGCAGGGCGATTCCCTGGTGTTCTTCCGCGACGGCAGCATTGTCAAGGTGCACGTGCACACGAAGGATCCCGGCGCCGTGCTCTCCAAGTGCCGCGAGTGGGGCGAATTCCTCACCATCAAGGTGGAGAATATGACCCTGCAGCATCACGAGAACCATATGGACGAGCGTTTCAAGCGCGCCCGCAAGAAGTTGGGAATCGTTTCCGTGGCGGTCGGCAAAGGCCTTACGGAGGCGTTTAAGGAAATGGGCGTGGACGAGGTGATAGAGGGCGGCCAGACGATGAATCCTTCCGTGGAGCGTTTCCTGGAGGCCTTTAACGAGGTGAATGCCGATACGATCTTCGTCTTCCCCAACAACAGCAACATCATCCTTACGGCCAATCAGGCGGCGGGGATGTGTGCCGACTCAAAGATTGTCGTCATCCCCACCAAGACCCTCGGCGAAGGCTATTTCGCCCTGGCCAACCTGGATCCGGAGCAACCGCTGGAGGAATTGACCGAAACCCTGCAGGCGGCCGCCGCGTCGGTGACCACCGGCAGCGTTTCCTGTGCCATCCGCGATGCCGCCGGCGCGAAGTGCGGTCAGTACATCGGCTTCAGCGGGAAGGACATCCTGGTGGCGGAGGATGGCCGGGAGGACGCCGTCCTGGCCCTGGCGGACAAACTGCAGGCCTCCCAGGCCGATATCCTCATCCTTTTCTCCGGAGAGGAAGCCCCGGCGGAGGAAGCGGAAACCCTGAAAACGAAACTGGAAAAAGCCTGTCCGATGACGGAGGTTATCCTCATTGCCGGCGGACAGCCCGTATATGATTATATTTTAGTGTTATGTTAAAGATCTACACCGACACCGACACCGATTTCGATCCCGTCCTGGCGGCCGAATACGGTTACAAGCTCATTTCGATGCCCTACAGCATCGATGCAAAGACCACCTACCCTTACGTGGATTTCAAGGAATTCGACGGACACGCCTTCTACGACACCCTCCGCGGCGGAGTCCTCCCCACCACCAGCGCCATCTCCAAGGAGCAGTATATCGGCTACTTCGAGGAAGATTTCAAAGCCGGGAACGAGATTCTCTATGTGCATTTCTCCCGCGCGATGACCAACACCTTCGACGTGATGGACCAGGCCGTGGCGGAACTGAAAGCACAGTATCCGGACGTTCGTTTCGAGGAAATCGACACCAAGGGCATCACCACCATCAGCTACGCCATCGTGCGCGAGGTGGGCGACCTGGTGAAGGCCGGCAAGTCCCTGGACGAGATCCTGGAGTGGGCCAAGACCGAGGTGGACCGTTTCGCGATGTATTTCTTTGCCGATGACCTCAAGTTCTTCCGCCGCAGCGGCCGCGTGAGCGGGCTCAAGGCGGCGATGGGAACCCTCATCGGCGTCCGTCCCCTCATCCATATGAGCCAGGAAGGCAAGATGGTCTCCGTGGGTACGGCCAAAGGCCGCCTCAATGCGATGCAGGCCCTGGTGGACAAGGTGGCCGAACTGGGCTCCGAGATTGAGAAGCACCGCATCTGCATCGGCCACACCGACGCCCCCGAAATCGCGCAGGAAGTAGGCCGGATGATTGAAGCGAAGTTCGGCAAACAGAATATCGTCTACGTGTATGTGAACCCTACCGCCGGCAGCCATTGCGGCCCCAACGGCGTAGGCGTCTGCTTCCACGCCATCCATCGTTAGCCTTATGGAAAAACGCGAAATCATCATCGACCTTCTGGGCAGCGACCTGGGTCCGGAAGAGATGCTGGAGGGCGCCAGGCTGGTTCTGGAGGAGTTTCCCAATATTCACGTCGCCCTTGCCGGGCCGCGGAAACTCATCGAGGCCGCCGGCCTGCCGGAAGGACGCTGGCGCATCCTGGAGGCGGACAAGACGGTGACCAATCTGGACAATCCCATCGAGGCGTTTTACTCGAAAGAACCTGTCTCGGTGTTCAAGGCCCTGGAAGAAGCCGGCCGCTGCGACGAGGTGATCGGCCTCATCAATGCCGGCAATACGGGCGCCCTTTTCGCCGGCGCTATCCGTTTCTTGCTGGCCGATAAAAGCGTCAGGCCCTGCATCGCGGCCATCCTGCCCACGGCGCAGGGCGGTTTTACCTGCCTGGTGGATACCGGCGCGTCCATCGACTGCGGCCCCCAGCAGCTGGTCCAGTTCGCCCATCAGGGCAGCGACCTGATGCGCTCGCTCTACAAACTGGACGCGCCCCGCGTGGGCCTGCTTTCCAACGGCGCCGAGCCCACCAAGGGGAACAAGCTGGTGAAAGAGGCGCACGCCCTTCTGGCCCGCGAAGACGGAATCAACTTCGTGGGGAATATCGAGGGCAACAAGACCCTCTCCGGCCTGTGCGACGTCCTGGTGTGCGAGGGCTTCGCCGGAAACCAGGTGCTCAAGAACTCGGAAGGGATGGCGGTGAACCTCATCACCGAGATCATCAAATACGGGAAGATGCATAACCAACCTGCCGCCAAGGAGATTGCAGGTTATCTGATGTCCCGCTTCGACTTCGCCTCCCTCGGGGCCGGCATTATGCTTGGCACGAAGAAAACCGTGATGAAGGCCCGCGGTTCCTGTAACCGCACGGCAGTCCTGAATGCCGCCAGGATTCTGGTCAACCTGGCCGAGAACAAGTCTTTTTACGAATCAATTCATTAACAAGTTCCATTATGTACGACAGACTCCTTCAATTGATCAAACAATACCTGCCGGAAGACAAGATTGCTACGGCTACGCCTTCTTCCCGTCTGCTGGCCGACCTCGGGATGGATTCCATCGGGATGCTGATGCTGTCGATGGCCCTCGAAGAAGAATTCGGCGTTTCCTTTAACGGACCGGTTCACTTCGAAACCGTGCAGGACGTGCTCGATTTTCTTGATAAAAACGCTACCAAGCGATGAAAAAGAAAAGAGATATTGAGCGGGAGCTCGCCACGCGGAATTACAAAAGTCCCAGTTGGGTCTATTACTTCATCTATTGGTTCGCAAGCCGCTTTATCATAACCAGACCCTTCCACCCGGAGTTCAAACGATTCGACAAACTCTCGGACTGCAAAGGTCCGGCTTTCCTCATCTGGAACCATCAGTCCCGGCGCGACCACGCGATGCTCACCGTGCTGGCCTGGCCCCGCCGCATCAATTTCCTGGCGGAGCACGCTTCCTTCTTCAGAAGCCACCTCTCGACGGTGTTCAAACTGAACAAGGTGATTCCCAAAAAGGTGCTCGCCGACGACCTCATCAGCCTCAGGGCCGTCCGGAATGTCATCAAGCACAACGGTGTGGTGGCTTTCGCCCCGGAGGGATTTGCCTCCGTTTTCGGCGACAACCAGCCCACTGTTCCCGGAACCGGCCGTTTTCTGCAGGTGTTCGGCGTCCCGGTCTATTTCGCGTCGCTCCAGGGCGGCTATCTCTCCACCAGCAAAGTCACGGATGAGGACAGGCCCGGCAAGTTCCGCGCCCAGCTCCGGCTGCTCTTTACGCCGGAGGATCTGAAGAAAATGACGCCGCTCCAGATAGAAGAGCGCATCAATGAAGTGTCCCGTCACGACGACTTCAAATGGAACAAGGAGCACCACTTCGCCTATCAGTCCAAGGAAGGCCTCTGCACCAACCTGGCCGATATGTGCTACCGCTGCCCGCGCTGCGGCACCGAGTTCCAGATGAAGGCGGAAAAGGACTATATCGAGTGCCTGCACTGCGGCAACAAGGCCACGATGGACGAGTACTACGAATTCCACAAGGCTTCGGAAGACTGCGTGATCCCGGAATCTCCCACGGAGTGGACGCATCTGGAGCGCCAGGCCATCATCGACGAAATCCGCAAGGACCCGGACTATTCCTTCTCCGTAAAGGTACAGTTGGGATATATGCCCAACGACCACCTGCTCACCGAGCTGAAATCTACTGAAGTCTGCGGCGAAGGTATCTATACCATCGACCACAAGGGCATCCATTTCAAAGGAACCCGCTTCGGGGAACCCTGGAGTTTCGACAGAGGCTATGACCAGGTGTTCACCTATCCCTCTTCCTTTATGCTGGACCGTTTTTCCCTGTATGTGGACAACGAGTATTACGACTTTGTCCCCGAGTACCGCGCCACCGGTAAGATGATTATCCTCACCGAGGAGATGCATCGTTACCACATCAATAAATGGAAGAATTTCCCCTGGTTCGACTATATGTACGAAGGAAAGGATCTGGGGATAGACCTTAAATAAGTTTTATGGTACAGGTTTATTGCAAAAACACGGGGGAAAGCAAGCGCTTTCCGGAAGGGACTTCCCTGCTGCAGATGCTTCAGGAGTTCGACTGCCACAGGCCCTACCCTATCGTATCGGCCAAGGTGAACAACGTCTCGCAGGGGCTCAAGTTCAAGGTCTACCAGAACAAGGACATCGAGTTCATCGACGTCCGCGAGCCTTCCGGGATGCGCGTGTACTGCCGCTCGCTCTTTTTCCTGCTGTACAAGGCGTCGGCCGATGTTTTCCCCGGCAGCCGTCTGTACATAGAGCATCCCATCTCGCAAGGATATTTCTGTCACCTCAGAAAGCCCGATGACAGCCCCATCACCGCAGAAGACCTGGATCAGCTCCAGGCCCGGATGAAGGACCTGGTGGAGAAGGATATGCCCTTCCACCGCTACGACGTCCAGACGGACCGCGCCCTCAAGGAGTTCCGCAAAGCCGGCTTTGAGGACAAGGTGAAACTGTTGGAGACCAGCGGCGAGGCCTATACGGACTACTACACGCTGGGCGACACCGTGGATTATTATTACGGGAAGCTGGTGCCCTCTACGGGCTATCTGAAGGTCTGGGGCATCGCTCCGTACCACGACGGCTTCCTGCTCCAGATCCCCGCCCGTGAGGACCCGACCCACCTGGCTGCGCTGGAAGACCAGCCCAAGACCTTCGAGATGTTCAAGGAGGCCCTCCGCTGGAACATCATTATGGGCCTGAGCACCGTGGGAGACGTGAACGAGGCTTTCCTGAACGGCCGCGCCAGCGAACTCATCCAGATCGCGGAAGCCCTCCAGGAGAAGAAGATCGTCCAGATTGCGGAGGAGATCGACCGCCGTTACCGCAGTGAGACTCCGCTGAAGGTCGTCCTCATCACCGGTCCGTCCTCTTCCGGTAAGACCACGTTCTGCAAGCGCCTGTCCATCCAGCTCAAGGCCTGCGGCCTGAAACCGATCTCGATGTCCACGGACGACTATTTCGTGAACCGCGTGGACACGCCCAAGTTCCCCGACGGCAGCTACGACTTCGACAATTTCGACACCGTGGACCACGACCTGATGGAGGCCGATATTATGAAACTCATCGCCGGCGAGGAAGTCTCCGTTCCGGAGTACAACTTCGTGACGGGGATGCGGGAGTACAACGACAAGCGCCTGAAACTCAAGGAAGGGAGCATCCTTCTGATCGAGGGCATCCACGCGCTGAATCCCGCCCTTACCTCGCAGATTCCCGAAAGCGCCAAGTACCGTATTTTTATCAATACGCTCACGGGAACCCTGCTGGACGACCACAATATGATTCCCACCAGCGACAACCGCCTGCTGCGCCGCATCGTGCGCGATTATAACAAAGGCGCCTTCACGGCCCGCGAGTCCATCTCCAACTGGCAGAACGTGCTGGACGCGGAGCAGAAGTGGATCTATCCCTTCCAGGAGACGGCCGATGCGATGTTCAACAGCGCCTACCTCATCGAGTTCGCGGTGCTGAAGAACCACGCGGAGCCCATCCTCCGCAGCGTTCCGCAGAACTGTGCGGAGTACTCGGAAGCCCACCGCCTCCTCAAGTTCATCCACTACTTCACGCCCATCTCCGACCGCGAGATTCCGGCCACCTCGATGATACGTGAATTCATCGGCGGGTAACAAAAAAAAGCTCTGGAACAACTCCAGAGCTTTTTTATGGGCTTTAGCTTCTTATTAGAAAGCGTAGCGGATGCCAAGGGCGATGCTGGTCCAGCCGAAGCCCAGGCCAGGGATGATCAGCAGGGACGGCTTCCAGTCCAGGGAGAGCTGGAGCGGAATGGCATCGAAGAAGTATTCGAAACCGAGCTGGGCACCGGCACCGAGCCAGAGGCCCTGCTTGGCGTTGCCTTCTGCATCGGTGGTGCTGGCGAGGCCGACGAAGGCCTGAGGACCTGCATAGAAGTTGATGGGGCCGAGAGGGGCAATCAGGAAGTCATAAGCCAGACCCGCCTGAATGGCACCGGCGCTCCAACCGAGGTCGATTTCACCAAAGTTCTCTCCACCGAGGGTGTGCTGATAGGAGAGTTCTGCACCGTAACCGGCACGGATACCGATAGCGCGAGGCTGAGCGGCAGCAACGACGGCCATTCCCAGAACGGCAGCCATTACAAGAAGGAATTTCTTCATCTTATAAATAAGTTTTAAAAGGTTATAATGTTCAATTCAGTATGCGAATATAGAGTTTTTTTTCTAAATTTGCAATGAAATCGCAGGGGCTGGAGGCCAAAGACTGGTTTCGCCCGCTGCGCGCGTAATAATAAAATGGAAAAGGGACCCATCTCTCAATTCATTCTCCACAACTACCGTCACTTCAATTCCGCAGCCCTGGTAGACGCTGCAAAAGCCTATGAAGACCTTCTGAACAAGGGAGGCAAGATGTTCCTCGCAATGGCCGGCGCCATGAGCACCGCGGAAATCGGCCTTTCCCTGGCAGAGATGATCCGTCAGGACAAAATCTCCTTCGTGTGCTGCAGCGCGAACAACCTGGAAGAGGACATTATGAACCTGGTGGCCCACAGCCACTATTACAGGGTGCCCGGCTACCGTGACCTCACGCCTCAGCAGGAACAGGAACTGCTGGACAACCACTACAACCGCGTTACGGATACCTGCATCCCGGAAGAAGAGGCGTTCCGCCGGCTGGAAAAGCACCTGGTGGAAGTGTGGGACAAAGCCAAGGCGGAGGGCAAGCGCTACCTCCCCTATGAGTTCATCTATCAGATGATCCGCAGCGGCGTCCTCAAGCAGTACTATGAGATCGATCCCAAGGACAGCTGGGTGGTGGCTGCCTGCGAAAAGAATATCCCCATCATCTGCCCTGCCTGGGAAGACTGCACCACCGGCAATATCTTCACTGCGCACGTAATCCGTGGCGAATACGATCCGCATATGGTCATCCAGGGCGTGGAAGTGATGATGTTCCTGGTAGACTGGTACAAGAAGAACGCCCCCGGCGTGGGCTTCTTCCAGATTGGCGGCGGCACCGCCGGAGA
>JAEEIJ010000097.1 GCA_016281315.1 Bacteroidales bacterium | reverse complement strand
AATAGCAGAAGGCTTTGAGTTGGTATCAAATTGTTACCAACTGAAAATGGTCTCACCCAAAGATGGAAAAAAGTATAGTACTGACGTCACCGATATGCAGCAAGCGTTCAGAATCATCCAGTCCATCCCTTCCAAGAAAGCTGAGCCATTCAAGCGCTGGCTCGCGCAGGTGGGTGCCGAAAGGATTCACCAGATGCAGGACCCGGAACTGGGCATCCAGCAGTCCCTTCAGGATTACAAACGGTTGGGATACTCTGACAACTGGATCAACCAACGTCTCAAGAGTATCGAGATTCGCAAAGACCTGACCGACCAGTGGAAAGCCCACGGAGTTGAAGAAGGAACAGGCTACGCTACCCTTACCGATATCATCTACTACACTTGGGCCGGTCTTACTGCCCGCGAATACAAACACCTCAAGGGTCTCAAACAAGAAAACCTCCGCGACAATATGACCAATGAGGAGTTGGTGATGAATATGCTGGCCGAGCTTACCACCAGCAACATCACTAAGGAAGAGCACCTGGAAACGATGTCTGAGCATGCCCGAGTTGCAGAGCGCGGCGGATCCGTCGCCAAGGTGGCCAAGGAAGCTTTTGAGAAGCAGACAGGGAAGAAAGTCGTCAGCTCCATGAGTAAGTATGAAACGGTACATTGCGTCACAGCAGCCGGAATTGGAGTTGGGAACGGGTGAGGCAGTGGAAATTGACGGACAGGAGGAATGAATAGCTGATTCTTTAATCCGAATACTCAGTTAGTATGAATTTTCTGGAAAGACTCTTCCATCTCAAGGCAATTCCAGAGGAAACGGTGGTGCCGGATGAGTATATCAAGAAATATCCTGAGCCTTCTGAAAAGGTACAGGAACTTTTGCAGAGGGTCCCAAGTACTGGCAAGATGCTTTATCAGTATATTAGGCACACCAGCATTTCAAAAGAGTGGAAGTACTGGGCTTTCGAGTTGTTGGAGAAAGGGATAGAGACCCCTGGTATTATTCAGTTGGCAGGGGAAGATTTGGATATGTTTCCTACGGAGTTTGCCGAGTTCCTTGAAACTCTTTTCAAAGAGCTTGATGTAGAGATTAGTCAGGAAATTGCATATTGTTCGTATGTAATGAGCATTGCCGAGGAAGTGATTCGAGGGGAAAGGACAGCACGAAGCGGATTTGAAGATCTGGGCAGAGCGGCACCAGATATTGATTACCAGGAGCCTTTCTACGACTTTTATATTTGGGAAGACTGTATCGATGAAGTTGATTTCCTGACGATCAAGGGAAGTGGACTCAGAAAGGATAATGTCGAAGAATGGATGCACCAGTTTTTTGAGAAACTGGTCAAAGCCAATCCAAAATACTGCTCTGGTTCAGTAAATAATTTGGGGTAGTTTCCAAGACAAATTGTTGTCAATTAATGCATCTCAGCCTGCCTCAGACTTCCCCTGTGACTATCCAAGTTTTTGAATACAAGTGTAACTGGCTGATAATAAGTAGCATAGAACAATTACACCATATGTTTAATGAAGAAGAGTATTGATTTGATAATCAAATGGTTAAATGAACCCCGCGGCGAAAACCGCGGGATTCATTTTAGAACGCCGTAACGGCATCCGGCCTCTGGCAGGCGTTATGCGCCGCCTTCTGGCAAATGGCCGCGACCGAAGCGGAGATACTGGAGGGATGATAAGGGTTTCCCACCACACTCACACCGGAAATGGCCTCGAACCAGGTGCAGGCGGCCGTGTATCGGCCATACGTCTTCTCGAGATGGAATCCGTCCCGGTTGAACGTGTCTCCCAGCGAACTGCCCCTGGCATTCTGGATAGCCGTACCCGAGGGAATCAGAATGGGGAACTTATGGGCCGATACCGCCTGCCGCGAAGCCTCCACGATGGCGCGGTACATCTGCATCTGATTGCAGTCATAGCGCGGGAAATCCCGGTGTTTTGATTCGGCCGCATACGCCCAGGTCTGGTGCCACATCAAGACGGCCCGCGCAGGGACACGGCTGCGCACGTGAGCGACGAGCGCCTGAAGATAGGGCTCATAGGTTTCATACTCGCCGGAGAGGCCGCTCGCCTGCTGGAAACTCACGTAATCCCATTTTTCATCGGCCAGGCCGAAGGAGAGCGGAACGTGCGGAAACGTCTTCTTAACGCCTCCCGTCACCTTGCGGTAGGCATAATCTTCCGTGAAGACTATCGTATTGCGGAAATGCCTTTCCAGCGAACATCCGCCGATATACAGATTGCCGATAACGACAGGGATGCCGGCGGCATCGAACAGATTCCAAAGGTACTGCTCCACGGAATCTTCCGAGAAACTGTTGCCTATAGCCAGGATGCGGAGCGTATCCCGGGGCTGAGCCGCGGCGACGGCGAGACCGACGAATACTGACAGAAAAACGGAAAGAAGACGTTTCATACGAAATAAAAGGTTATTCTATGCAAATGTAACAAAAAAAACCGGGCTGCAGCGAAGCAGTCCGGCTTTTTGGTACTGGGTAGGAGAATCGAACTCCTATTGCGAGATTGAGAATCTCGAGTACTAACCGTTATACGAACCCAGCGGTTGGGAGTGCAAAGGTACGAAGATTTTTCGAATCTCCAAATTTTATTTGAGGAACACGAAGAAAACCGCCAGTATCAGGCAGATAAATGCCGCAAAGTGGTTCCACTGAAGGGGTTGTCCCTTGAAGATGAACGCCACGATGACGGTGAAAACGGTGAGGGAAATCACTTCCTGGATTACTTTCAGCTGCAGCAGGTTGAACGGCCCGCCGTTGGAAGTGAAACCGATCCGGTTGGCCGGGACCATCATACAGTACTCGAAAAAGGCGAGTCCCCAGGAAAGGAGGATCACCAGGATAAGCGGCCATCCTTCCGTTATTTTCATCTCCTGCAGTTTCAGGTGTCCATACCACGCAAAGGTCATAAATACGTTGGAAAACACCAGCATCAGGATAGTCAGAAAACCTTTCATAGCTTGTTTGTAATTTGGCCGCAAAATTAATATCTTTGTAGGACATAGCGAAGAAATATTTAAACAAATAACCCTATGACGCTCATCAAATCCATTTCCGGTATTCGCGGCACCATTGGCGGCGCTCCCGGCGGAGCCCTCACCCCCATCGACGTAGTCAAGTTCACGGCGGCCTATGCAGCCACCCTCCCCCAGCGGAAACCCGTCCCCAACGGTCCCCGTTACAAGATCGTCGTGGGCAAGGACGCCCGTATGAGCGGCGATATGGTGGAACAGCTGGTGGTGGGGACCCTCATCGGCTGCGGCATCGACGTAGTCAAATGCGGCTTCGCCTCCACCCCCACCACGGAGATGGCCGTCCTCTTTGCCCAGGCCGACGGCGGCATCATCCTCACCGCGAGCCACAACCCGCGCCAGTGGAACGCCCTCAAGCTCCTCAACGACAAAGGTGAATTCCTCACCGCCGTCGAGGGCCAGGCCGTGCTGGACCTGGCGGAGAAGGAGGACTTCGATTTCGCGGAAGTGGACGATCTGGGCACCATCGAGGAAGAAGACTTCACGGACAAGCACCTGGACGCCGTCCTGGCCCTTCCGGCCGTGGACGCGAAAGCCATCAAGGATGCGCACTTCACCGTGGTGGTGGACGCCATCAACTCCGTGGGCGGCATCATTATGCCCCGTCTCCTGAAGCGGCTGGGCGTCAAATGCTTCGGCCTCAACTGCAATCCCACCGGCGATTTCGCGCACAATCCGGAGCCGCTGCCCGCGAACCTCGTGGAGCTGAGCGAAACGGTGGTGAAGGAGAAGGCCGATCTAGGCATCTCCGTGGACCCGGACGTGGACCGTCTCGCGTTCATCTGCGAGAACGGCGAGCCCTTCGTGGAGGAATACACCCTCGTGAGCGTGGCCGATTATCTGTGCGAACTGGCGCAGAAGGAGGGGAAACCCATCGCCACGGTCTCCAACCTCTCCTCCTCCAGGGCCCTTCGCGACGTGACGGAGAAGCACGGAGGCACCTACTATGCATCGGCCGTAGGTGAGGTGAACGTGACCACCCTGATGCACAAGGTGGGCGCGCTCATCGGCGGCGAAGGCAACGGCGGCGTCATCTATCCCGCCATCCACGCCGGCCGCGACGCGATGGTGGGCGTGGCGCTGTTCCTGAGCAACCTCGCCCATAAGAAGATGAAGGTGAGCGAACTCAAGAAGACCTATCCGCAGTATTTCATCGCGAAGAACAAGATCCAGCTCAGCGACAGCAAGCTCATCGACAAAATCCTGAGCGAACTCAAGGTGATTTACGCCAAGGAGAACATCAACGACATAGACGGCGTGAAGATCAACTTCGAAAAAGACAAGACCTGGGTGCACCTGCGCAAGTCCAACACGGAGCCCATCATCCGCATCTACTCGGAGGCCTCCACGATGGCCGCCGCGGAAGCCCTGGGCAATGAGGTGATCGCCGTCGCGAACAAGATTATCGGCTAGTGTTTTCATTCCGGACCACACCGCTGGAGGACCAGCTGGACAGGGCCTTGCTATACGGCAAGGTAGGTTGTTTTTGTACCCAGAACTGCTGGGATACGGCTAAAGGCCGATGGATGTGGGACCTCTTCCGCGAAAGGGGCAACCTCGCCTGCGTCTTCACCCCGCGGGACGCGGAGCTCACGCCCGGGACGAATCACATCGTCTTCGAGGCCGATAAACTCCGCGAGCTGAACGCCGTGGTGGTGGAGATCCAGGACGTGGGCGTGCGGTACTTCAACTATACCAAGGACGTGATGCAGCTGATGGAGATGCTCGCGCTGCTGGGCGACGACGCACCCTCCTTATATATAGTGGACCACCTGAACCCGTCCGGGCGCGTGGTGGAAGGCACCATCCCCGCCGTCAGCGGGGAGATGTACGTCCCGCGCGTGGCGCATCGGCACGGCCTCACCCTGGGCGAACTGGTGAACCTGTACGCCGCCGAAATGGGGGCGCGCTTCCCCATCCACATCATATCGGCGATGGCCACCGATACCAACCGGCAGCTGATGCCCTGGACCATCGCTCCGGCCTCGGACATTCCCGGCCTCTTCAGCTCCTATCTCTACAGCGGCGGCGGCCTGTGGAACAACACCACCCTCACGCCCGGCATCGGCACGGCGCGGCCCTACGAATACATCGGCGCCCCCTTCATCAAGCCCCTGCGTCCGGAGGACCTGCCCCAGGCGCACGGCGCCCTGCTGCGCCCCTGCTCGTTCACGCCCGCAGCGGGCCGCTACGCCGGCGAGCGCTGCTACGGCTTTCAGATTATGCTGGTGCCCGGAGAGCCCTATCACAGCCTCCTGCACACCCTGCACCTGATGCGCTGGCTGCGGGATCACTATTCGGCCTTCGAATTCGAGCCCGCCTTCTGGACCAAGCTGGCGGATCCCGTGCTGGAGGCCTACCTGAAGGAAGAAATCGGCTTCGACGTGGTGCGGGAGCATATGAAACTGGAGGAACAGAAGTGGATTCGCAAGGCCAAAAGATACATTCTCTACGAGGATGCACCGTATCGGATGAAATAATTTGCTTTTAACAAATTGTTTTTCTATCTTTGCGGTCCCAAATTGTTAACAATAGCTAGTTTTACGTAAAATGAAGAAAGGAATTCATCCCGAAACCTACCGACTTGTAGCTTTCAAGGATATGTCCAATGACACCGTCTTCGTCACCCGCAGCTGCGCTCCCTCGAAGGAGACCCTCACCGTGGAAGGTGTGGAATACCCGCTGGTGAAGCTGGAAATCTCCAACACTTCCCACCCGTTCTACACGGGCAAGGTGAAGCTGGTGGACACCGCCGGACGTGTGGATATGTTCTATCAGAGATACAAGAGCCGCAAGAAATAGTTTCTGCGAGCCATCGGTTCAAGACGGCATCCCGAAAGTTCGGGGTGCCGTCTTTACTTTATATCATTTTTCCCGAGATGACCAAATTCTGGCAAGCTTGCCAAAATTTGGCTCAGGGGCCGGGGCCGGCGTATCTTCGCGAAAAAAGAATGCGTTATGAAAAAAGAAAACTCTTTCCTCCATCCTCTTTACGAGGAACACGCCACGCTCTACTGCGACAACCTCACCCTGCACTTGGACGGATTCTGCAGCGGCCCGGACTTCGTGTCCCTTCCCCCTCTCTATGAAAGCAGCCTGTTCGCCATCTACAGCCTGCTGGAGCGGATGCTTCCGGGGCTGCAGGGCATCAGCATTATGGGCATTTACAGGGAGGATGAATCGGCCCCCTTCATCGCCTGGGATCTGATGCTCCTCACGGGAGAGGACGAAGGCTTCTTCCTCCCGATGGAAAGCGCCGCTTCCCTTTTCGCCCAGAACGGAATCCCCTACTATCGTCGGCCATAAACTGACACTTTGGCAGGCCGGGGCCCCTTGGCAGACATTTTGATTGTCCTACGCGCGACAATCACGCATCATTATGGCAGAAAAGAAGAAAAAAGATACGCAGGAAGGGGCTCACGGCAAGAAAGTAGCCGAACTGGAAGCCAAAATCGAAGGACTGAACGCAGACTATCTGCGGCTGATGGCGGAGTTCGACACCTTCCGCCGCCGTTCGGCAGAAGAGCGGCTGGCACTGGTGAGCTCTGCATCGGCCGAGACCATCAAGGGCCTCCTCCCCATCCTAGACGACTGCGAAATCGCCCTCCAGAACCTGGAGAAGAGCGCGGACAGCGAGGCCGCAAAGGAGGGGACGCAAATGATTTTCGGCAAGCTGACGGCCTACCTCAAGACCAAGGGTCTGGAGCGTATCGAAGCCAAGGGGGCCGATTTCGACACGGAACTGCACGAGGCGGTGACCACCTTCCCCGCTCCGTCGGAGGAGCTCAAGGGCAAGGTCATCGACGTGGTTCAAACCGGCTACACGCTGGGCGGGAAAGTCCTGCGCTATGCCAAAGTAGTGGTGGGAGCATAGCCTATGGCCAGCAAAAGAGACTACTACGAGGTTCTGGGGGTCGACAAAAAAGCGTCGGCCGATGAAATCAAGAGCGCCTACCGCAAGCTGGCGCTCAAGTGGCATCCGGACCGCTGGGTGAACGGCACCGACGCGGAGAAGAAGACCGCGGAGGAGAACTTCAAGGAGGCAGCAGAAGCCTATTCCGTCCTGAGCGACGCAGACAAACGCGCCAAGTACGACCAATTCGGCTTTGCGGCCGAACAGATGGGCGGCGGCGCCGGCGGATTCGACTTTGGCGGGATGGACATCAACGACTTCCTGCGGAACATCTTCGGCGGCAGCTTCGGCTTCGACTTCGGGGGCGGTTCCTTCGGCGGTTTCGGCGGCTTCGGCGGCGCGTCAGAGCCCCAGCAGCGGGTCCTGCGCGGCCGGGACATCCGCACCAGCGTGAAACTCACCCTGGAGGAAATTGCGAACGGCTGCGACAAAGAGATTTCCCTGGAGCGCGCCCGTCCCTGCCCGGACTGCGGCGGACGCGGCGCCAAGAGCGAGGCCGATATCAAGACCTGTCCCACCTGCAACGGCCAGGGCCGCGTGCGGCAGCAGACGAGAAGCCTGTTCGGCGTAGGATACACCATCGGCATCTGCCCGCAGTGTCAGGGCGAAGGAAAGATCATTACCAACCCCTGCCGCCGCTGCAACGGAACCGGCCTGGAGCGCAAGCGGGAAATGGTGCGCGTGCACATCCCCGCCGGCGTGGAAGACGGGATGCAGCTCACCATCCGCGGCGAAGGTCACGCGGCGCCCCGCGGCGGCGTGAACGGAGACCTGCTGCTGGTCATCAACGAGCTTCCGCACCCACAGTTGCAGCGGGACGGAAACAACCTCTTCCACACCCGCATCATCTCCGTGCTGGACGCGATGCTGGGCTGTGAGGTGTCAGTCCCCTGCCTGGACGGTAGCTACAAGGTGAAAGTGGAACCCGGCACGCAGTCGGGAACCGTGGTGAAACTGCGCGGAAAAGGCCTTCCCAGCGTGCAGGGCTATGGTCGCGGCACCGGAGACCTCTATGTGAAATTCCAGGTGTGGGTGCCCCATAAACTGTCCCGCGAGGAGAAGGAAGCGCTGGAGAAAATGAAGGGCAGTTCCTCCTTCCAGCCGGATCTCACCCGGGAAGACAAAGCCACCTTCGACAAAGTGAAGAATATTTTCTAAATATTTTCCGCAAAAGTTTTGGGATTTTCCAAAAAGATTGTATCTTTGCAGTCCCAAAAACGTACGCAACCTCTTGTCAGGAGCCAAACCGCAATGTTGCATTAAGGAAAAGAGAGAAATTATGGATTTGATTAAAATTGCAGAGCAGGCTTTCCAGAATGAGAAAGCGGCCTCCTTCCCGGAGTTCAAGGCCGGTGATACCATCACCGTTACCTACCGGATCAAAGAAGGTGATAAAGAGAGACTTCAGAAGTTCCGCGGTGTCGTGATCCAGATCAGTGGTATGGATCCCTTCACCAAAACCTTCACCGTCCGCAAGATCGCAAGCGGCGTTGGTGTGGAAAGGATTTTCCCTTACCAGAGCCCCTTCATCGACAGCATCGAGGTGAACAAGTTCGGTAAAGTGCGTCGCGCACGTATCTTCTACCTCCGCGACCTCACCGGTAAGAAGGCCCGCATCCGCGAGAAAGTCTACACTGCAGAAAATAAGGAGGCCTAATAAGGCCAACTACCTGGCTCCATAGCTCAATTGAATAGAGCATTTGACTACGGATCAAAAGGTTACAGGTTTGAGTCCTGTTGGAGTCACAGAGAAAAGCCCTCAGAGCGTGTTCTGAGGGCTTTTCTTATATCTCTTCTTCAGCATCGGGCTGGTAGTCCAGGATGTCGCCCGGAAGGCAGTCTAGCACCTGGCAGAGTTTGTTGAGCGTGGTGAAACGGATGGCGCGGCCTTTCCCCGTCTTGAGCAGGGAAAGGTTCGTCATTGAGATGCCGATTTTCTCGGAGAGCTCCGAGAGTTTCATATGGCGCTCCCAGAGCATTTTGTCGAGGTTTACCGTAATCATATCGCGAGCTGGCTGTCTTCGGCCGCCAGGTGAGCCATTTTATAGAGGCCGGCGAAGAGAAGGATGACAAGGGGAAGGAGGAAGACGTCGTAATCGGCCGTCAACACGGATTCGCCGCGCACCGCGGCGGCATAGTTCCCGCGGACAAAGGCGAGAAATGCGGCCACCAGGGCCGTCCAGCGGATGAGGGCGATGTTCAACTTCGGAAAGATTTCCCCGTTGCCGAGTCCCCGCTTGGTCCGAGACAGGAAAATGCAGCAGAGGACGTAAAGAAGCGTGGCGCCGATAAAACGGCCGGCCAGGATGAAGATCTGCCAGCCCCGGATCTCCGGATTCCAGACCATCGGCGTGATGAAGGTATCCAGGAATAACTGGGAAAACATCTGCACGTAAGTGTAAACAAGTGCGACGCCCCCTAAAATGAGGATGGCGATGGAGAGATTGCGGATGCTCTTTTGCGTTGAATGGTTCATAGCGTTCAATCGTTTTGCAGAATCCAGTGACAAAGATAATGCCAATTTTACGAAAATCATAAAATATTTTTACGGATTTCATAAAATCATTCACCCAAAACTGATAGAATCAGTTTTTTGATTAACATAAGCCACTTTTTCGTATCTTTGTATACCGAACTAAAACCAATTTATAATAATGGCACGTTTTCTTGATCCACCTAAACCCAAGGCACCCATCGCGGCCGAAAAAGTAGACAAAGAGTATAAGTCTATGCGCCTCAAGGTGTTCCTGGGCGCGTTCCTGGGCTATGCCGCGTATTATCTGGTGAGGAAGAACCTCTCCCTCGCGGCGCCTGATATGATTAACGACGGCATCCTGGACGCCGGGAAGGTGGGACTGGCCATGTCGGCCGTCTCCATCGCCTACGCCTTCAGCAAATTTGTGATGGGCAGCGTCTCGGACCGTTCGGATGCCCGGAAGTTCCTGGTGGTGGGCCTCATCCTGTCGGCCCTGGTGATGATGTCCGTGGGTCTCATCCCCTTCGGTGCCAATACGGCCCTCAATACGGCCATCATCTTCGTGCTGATGCTCATCGTGGGCTGGCTCAGCGGCTTCGGCTGGCCGCCCTGCGGGCGCATTATGGCGCACTGGTTCAGCCAGAACGAGCGCAGCTTCAAGATGAGCATCTGGAACGTTTCCCACACCATCGGCTCCTTCTCCCTGGGCTTCCTCGCCATCGCCGGCGTGGCCCTGGCGGCCGATTTAGGCGTGGTCCAGACCTGGAAAGGGAACTTCGTATTCCCGGCCCTCGTTGCTATGGTGATTGCCCTCTTCTGCTGGTGGGCTATCCGCGATACGCCGGAATCCTGCGGCCTCCCGTCCGTAGCCGACTGGCGGAACGACCACAGCGGCGTGAAATCCAAAGGCGTAGCCGGGGAGAAACTCCCCTTCAAGGTCCTCTTCGTAGATTACGTCCTCAAGAACAAGCTCCTGTGGGTGGTTGCCATCTCCAACGTGGCCGTTTATATGGTCCGCTATGGCATCGGCGACTGGGCGCCCACCTATCTGCAGACCAAGGGAATTATGACGGCGGCCGAAAGTAAGATCGCCTTCTCCGTCCACAACATCGTGGGCGCCGTGGGCACCATCGCCTGCGGCTGGGCCACCTCGAAGTTCTTCAAGGGCCGCTGCGCCCCGATGAACGTCATCTGTATGTTCCTCTGCGGGATTGGCGTCTTCCTGTACTGGCTCGTGGGTGCGGGCATCCTGTCCGTGGGTCCTTCGGCCCAGAAAGTACTCATCTACGTAGCCCTCTGCCTCATCGGCTTCTTCATCTACGGGCCCGTCGCCCTCACCGGCGTGCAGGCGCTGAATCTGGTCCCGAAGAACGCCGCCGGCACAGCCGCCGGATTCGTGGGACTATTCGGCTATCTCCTGGGAGATGCGCTTTGCTCGAAGATTGTCGTGGGCGGAATCGCCAACGGAGCCTCCTGGGATGCGGCTATGCTATCCGTCGCCATCGGATGCATCATCGGCGTAGTGCTCTGCGCCCTGCTCATCCCCAGCGAAAAACGGGTGGTAGCCTAAGCCCCCAGATACGCTAGAATCAGAGCGGCCACTTCTTCTTCGGAGTGGCCGTCTGTTTTGATGACCAGGTCATAATTGCGGGCATCGTAGCGGCTGGCGCCCGTATAGCGCTTGATATAGTTTTCGCGGGCCTCGTCAATGCCATTGATGATGGTCCGGGCCGATTCTTCGCTCACGCCCTGCTTGCGCATCACGCGCTGCGCGCGGTTCTCGTCCGAGGCGGTGATGAACACGCTCAGATGGTTGGGGTGGTCCCGGAACACGTAGAAGCCGGAACGGCCGGCGATGACGCAGGAGCCTTCATCGGCCAGCCCTTTCAGGATTTCCGTCTCTGCCTTATAAACATCGTCCGTCGTCACGTCCAGGCGGAACTCCTGCGTGTACTTCGGATCCAGGCCCAGCGTTTTGGCCGAGGGCAGCGGAGCAATGTACTGGCAGAAATCGGCCAGCCAGTTCTTCTTCTTACCTTTCAGCTTTTCGATGCCGCTCACGGTGAGGTTGAACTTCTCCTCCAGGCCCCGGATGAGGTCCTTGTCGCAGTAGCGCGTATTCAGTTTTTCGGCCAGGATGCGGCCCACGGTGTGTCCGCCGGAGCCAATCTCACGGCTGATGGTAATGACAAAGGGTTCTTGAAGATTCATATCGGCTGTTTTATCGAGAGCAAAGATACGAATTTCTTGTTAACTTTGCGCTATGATGGAAACAAGTCGCATACGTCTGCGCCCGTGGACGGAGGCCGATGCCCC
Organism: Bacteroidales bacterium; assembly: GCA_016281315.1. Taxonomy (GTDB): domain Bacteria; phylum Bacteroidota; class Bacteroidia; order Bacteroidales; family UBA932; genus Cryptobacteroides. The sequence goes on along the minus strand of JAEEIJ010000097.1, from coordinate 76,321 downwards.
CGCCCTCTTCAAGTACGCCTCGGATCCGGAGGTGGGGCCCCGTGCCGGCTGGCCGCCGCACAAATCCGTTGAAGACAGTCTGGAGGTCATCCGCACCCTTTTCAGCAACGCCACCACCTGGGCCATCGAACTCAAGTCCAGCGGCGAGCCCATCGGCGCCATCGGCTATTTCCCTTACGGAGAAAGCAACATTGAGATCGGCCCTATGGACGCCGAACCCGGCTATTGGGTGGCGCGCCCCTACTGGAACCAGGGCATCGGGACGGAAGCGCTGCGGATCGTCATCGATTACTGCTTCCGGGAAAAGGGCTTCCACACGCTCTGGTGCGACTGTTTCCTGGACAATCCCGCCAGCGGACGCGTGATGGAAAAGTGCGGTTTCCGCGATACCGGGCGCATCAACCACTGCAGCCGGCTCCAGCACGGGGCCGACAAACCCGTCCGCGTCTTCCGCCTGGATAATCCCCGTGTTTAACCTGCTTCGCCTTGTCCCATTAAGCACGAAAACACCGGCATAAAACCAACTAATTTTGATTAAATGTAGAAAATCCTTACATTTGTCATACCTTTACTATGTTAAAACACGACAGAACCATCATTCACGTGGAGGTTAAAGCCACCCGTGAGCATTTCTACTATGGATCCGCGGCGTCAATGTTCCAGGACCCCAAGCTGACGGACCTGTTAATCATCAAATATCAGACATTCCGCGCCAAGCGCGTCTCGGCAGAGCATCCCTATGAGAACGAGAACGTGATTGTGCGCAAAGGCTTCCTTTATACCATCAATCACAATGTTTGAGGTTACACTTTTATCGAAAGAAACGCAAGGCGGCGTCCAGAAGGCTTCTTTCCTCACCAGTGACGTCGTCTGTTCGAGGCAGATAGACATTGAGACGGACGGGGACATCGTACGCAGCGTCCGGTTCACCGGCGGCTGCCACGGCAACACGCAGGGTTTATCGGCCCTGGTTGCGGGAATGAAAAAGGCCGATGTCATCTCCCGTCTGGAGGGAATCAACTGCAAGGCCCGCGGTACATCCTGCCCGGACCAGCTGGCCAGAGCGCTGAAAATGCTATAGGTAATGGTCCCCGTAAGCAATATGATCCTAATGGGCGCCGGTGCCGTCATTGGCATCGCTGCGCCCTTCCTGCTGGCTCTGTGGCTGGTGAAAAAGTACAGTGTCAGCGTCAAGACAATCGTCATTGGTGCGCTGGTGTTCATTGTCTTTGCACTGGGGCTGGAGTCCATCCTGCACCAGGTGGTGCTGAAAGGCCACCACGGTCCTGCCATCCTTGGAAACGTCTGGTACTATGCCCTTTACGGAGGCCTTGCCGCAGGCATTTTTGAGGAAACGGGCCGATTCCTGGCGATGAAGTTTCTCCTTAAAAAGGAGCCTGCAAAGGCCAGCACCGGCGTTGCCTATGGCTTTGGCCACGGCGGCGCGGAGCTGCTTCTGATCTACGGTCTCACGATGGTTGCCAACATCGTCCTGTCCGTGCTCATCAATACAGGCCAGGCCGACACCATCCTGTCATCCGCTCCTGCAGAGGCGCAAGATCAAGTACAGGCCCAGTTCGCTCAGCTTCAGGCTATGGGGACGGGCTCCTTGCTGTATGGCATCTGGGAACGCATATCGGCGTTTATCCTTCAGCTGGGCCTTTCTCTGATGGTTTGGATAGCTGTGCGGAAGGGCGGTAAGTGGCTCTGGTTGTTCCCGGCCGCCATTCTGCTTCATTTTTTGGTAGATGCCAGTGTGGTTCTTCTCGCCAAATCCGTGAGTATGCTGGTCGTTGAGACTGTAATCTGCTGTCTTGCCATTGCCGTCGGCGCGACAGGCTGGATGCTTGCAAAAAAGTTATGAACGTGCTTTTGGAAAAGATGCTCTTGCAGGCCGATCCCTCCCAGGTGGCAGGATTGGCCCGCTTTTTCAAGACCGGGCCGGGGCAATATGGCGAGGGCGATCAGTTCCTGGGAATCAAGGTGCCCGTCACGCGGGAAGTGGTAAAAGAGTGTTGGCGCCAGGTCAGTTTCCCGGAGCTGGAGGAATGTATTGCCAGCGAGTATCACGAGGTTCGGCTGGCCGCATTGCTTACCCTGGTGGAAATCTTCCGGCATCGCATTTCGCGGCAGGAGTGCATCGACTTCTACCTCTCCCATACGGACCGCATCAACAACTGGGACCTGGTAGACCTCTCCTGCTATCCGCTGCTGGGCGAATGGCTGTTGGACAAGGACCGGAAACTGCTCTATGATCTGGCACGGAACGGCCGCACCCTCTGGGAGCAGCGTATAGGAATTGTCAGTACAATGACCTTTATCCGTCACGGGCAGTTGGAGGACACTTTCGCCATTGCCGACATTCTCCTGCATCACCCCCACGATCTCATCCACAAAGCGGTGGGCTGGTTGTTAAGGGAAGCCGGGAAACGGGACAAGGCCGCGCTGGTGGCTTATTTGCAGCCCCGTTACCAAACGATGCCCCGGACGATGCTCCGCTATGCCATCGAGAAGTTCCCGGAAGAGGAACGCAAATCCTATCTGGCCCGTGTTTAACCGGCCATTTCACAACAGGACAACTACGAAATAGCGCCATTTCGAACTTAACCGCGCATTATTTCACAGACTAAGCACACCCGTTTAATTTTTTTTGTTATATTTGTGGGAAAATTCCAACAATTCCCACAATATGCAAGAGCAAGACGGAAAATACATCTTCGGCGTGGTGAAGGTGGGAGACAAAGGACAGATTGTCATCCCGAAAGACGCACGCAAACTCTACGGAATGAACCCCGGTGACGCACTCCTCGTGCTGGGCGACCAGAAAGGCATCGCGCTCCTGAAAACGGAAATCTTCCAGAACGTAATCGGCCAGGCGATGGAGGGCCTGAACAAATGAGAAAGCACTGGCTGGACAACCTGAGGTGGGCGACCGTATTGCTGGTCCTCTTCTACCACGTCATCTATTTCTACAACAATAAGGGAGTCTTCGGAGGCATCGGAGGCTGGGGCGACGGGCCGCAGTACCAGGACGCCGTGATGTACATCCTGTATCCCTGGTTTATGCCCCTGCTGTTCCTGCTGGCAGGAATCAGCGCGCGCTATGCGCTGGAGAATCGCAGCGGGAAAGAATGGTTCAAGGCCCGCACGCGGAAACTGCTGGTACCCGCTACCATCGGCCTGCTGGTCTTCCACTGGATGACCGGTTATTTCAATACGGCCATAGCGGCGGAGGCCAGCTCATTCGACGGAATGCCGGGAGTAGCCAAATACCTTATGTGGGCCCTCAGCGGCACCGGTCCCCTGTGGTTCATCCAGGACCTGTGGCTGATTTCGCTGCTGCTGCTGGGCATCCGCAAACTGGACGCAAAAAACCGCTTCCACGACTGGTGCGGCAGGGTTTTCGGCGGCAGCAAGGGCATCCTCTGGATCATCCTCCTGGGCATCCTCTTCTGGCTGGGTGAACTGACCCTCATCCGGGAGCCCCGGCCGGAATCGGCGGACGGCCTGCTCAATCTCTACAAGCCCGTCTTCTACCTGATTCTCTTCCTGCTGGGATATTTCGTCTTCAGCCACGACACCGTGCAAAAGGCCATCAGGGATGCCTGGATCCCGCTCTGCGTCGTTGCCGTAGCATCCGGCTCCGCGCTGGTCATCACCACCTTCGGCCAGGACAACACCTCGCCGCAGTACCTGCAGAGTCCCCTCAACTGCATCTACGGGTGGCTCGCCTGCCTGGCGATGACAGGCTGGTTCCAGGCCAGATTTGACAAAACCGGAAAGACAGCCACTTATCTCACAAAGAACAGCTACGGATTCTATATCCTCCACTATCTGGTGATTGCGGCCATCGGCTACCAGCTGAAAATGTACACGCAGCTGCCGCCCGTCGCCGTGTACCTCATCCTCACCGTAGCGGTCTTCACGCTGACCCCGCTCCTGAACGAAGTCATCAAGCGCATTCCCTTCGTACGGTGGTGCGTGCTCGGGATCAAGAAATAATTCCTATCTTTGCACAGATAACACCACATAATTATGAATAAGAACAACACTCCCACCCCGCACATCGGGGCCCAATACGGCGAAATCGCAGAAACCGTCATTATGGCCGGCGACCCGCTACGCGCCAAATTTATGGCAGAGAAGTATCTCGAGAATCCCGTCTGTTTCAATCAGGTACGCGGAATGCTGGGCTATACCGGCACCTACAAAGGCAAACGCGTGAGTATGATGGGACACGGAATGGGGATGCCTTCCATCGGCCTGTACACCTACGAGCTCTATCACTTCTACGGAGTTAAGACCATCATCCGCGTGGGCAGCGCCGGCGCCTACCACAAGGACCTCCACATCGGAGACCTGGTCCTGGCCCAGGGTGCCTGCACGGACTCCAACTATGCCGACCAATATGAACTGGACGGGATGTTCGCCCCCATCGGGGACTTCAACCTGCTGCGTCAGGCGGCGGAAAACTGCGAGAAAATGAACCTTAACTATATGGTGGGGAACGTGGTCTCGTCGGACCTTTTCTACCGCGAGAATCCCAACACGAAGGGTTGGATCAAGATGGGCGTTCTGGCCGTGGAAATGGAAGTGGCCGCCCTGTATATGAACGCAGCCCGCAGCGGCAACAAGGCACTGGGCATCCTCACCATCTCGGACCACCTCCTCACCGGAGAGAAAACCACGTCCGAACAGCGCCAGACCACCTTCACCAATATGATGGAAGTGGCCCTCTCGCTGCTATAAGAAACGCTTAAGACCGGCAACAATCCGTTTGAGGCCTTCCTCGCACAGACTGCGGGGACAGGCCAGGTTGATGCGTAGGAAACGGTCGTCCCCATAGAGGATGCCCGGCCCCGGACGAACGTGCTCGCAGGCTATCAGGCTGTCCACAATCTCCTGCGATCCCCGGCCCAGGGCAGACACATCCACCCAGGCAAGGTAAGTGGCCTGAAGCGATGTGACCGGGCAGGAAGGCAGTTCAGCCGCAAACATCGAACGCAGCAGGCAATAATTCTCCCAGATATAGGCGTTCAACTGGGAAAGCCACTCCTCTCCCTCGTTGTAGGCCGCCTGGAGTCCTACAATGCCGAAAGGTCCCACGTCGCACACCTCATAGATATTGATAACCCGGTCGATACGCTCTCGCCAGTCCGCCCGGCTGCAGATGATGTTTGCAATCTGCAGGCTGGCCGTGTTGAAGGATTTGCTGGGGGAATTCATCGTAACGCTGCACGCCAGATTTTCGGGCGACACCGCGGCGAACGGCGTGAACCGCTGTCCGGGCATCTCCAGTTCGCAGTGAATCTCGTCGGAGAGCACCACCAGGCCGTAGCGCCGGGCCAGCTCCCCGAGCCGCACCAGTTCCTCCGGCGTCCAGATGCGTCCCACAGGATTGTGGGGATTGCACAGAAGAAGGACCCGGGCCGATGGATCCGCGCAGCGCCGCTCCAAGTCCTCCCAGTCGATGGAGACCGTGAGCACCCCGCCGTCGCGGGAATAAATCACCGGGCTTTCCGAAGCCACGCAGCCGGCGTTCCTCACGGAAGAGAAAAAGCAGTTGTAGGCGGGCGTAATGAACACTACCTTATCCCCCGGCTCGGTAAATGCCTTTATACAAACAGACAGCGCCGGCACCACGGCCGTGGTGTAGAGGATCCAGTCCCGCTGAATCGTCCAGCCCCGCCGGCGGGAGAACCAGGAAATGACCGCGTCATAATAACTGTCCGGGACAACGGTGTAACCGAACACCCCGTGCTCCACCCGCTTTCGCAGCGCTTCCACGATGCAGGGGGCCGTGGGGAAATCCATATCGGCCACCCACATCGGAATCACGTCGGGAGGGCAGAGGTCCCATTTCACGCAGCCGCTTCCGCGGCGCTCCACCAAAGAATCGAAGTCGTAAGTCATCGCGTCAGGATTTTACAGTCCCCGGGAGCCTTGATATTGCTGTCCAGGATAATCTCGCCGTAGGAATCGGCCACTATCCGGCCCGTGCGGGGGTTCTTCACCGAAGGGATGGCGCCCAGTACCGTCGCCTCCACCGAGGAATACTCGAAAGCCAGCTGAGCATCCTCCCCGAACGAGCAGTCCTCCAGTACCAATCCGTCGATGTAGCACAGGGGCTGGGTGCCCGTGATGCGGCAGCGCACCAGGCGCAGGGAACGCGAATGCCAGCCCAGATACTCCCCGTTGATGACGGAATCGTACACCGTCACGTGATCCGTCTCCCAGAAGGCGTCCTTGGTATTGAGCACGCTGTCGTGAATCTCCACGTTCCGGCACCACTGGAAGGAATAGTTGCCGTTCAGACGCAGCCGGCGCACCTTAACATCAGAGCAGTGCATAAAGATGTAGTCGGCGTGGTCGGCCGATACATCCTCGAGTTCAATTCCCCGGCAGCTCCAGAAGGTCTCCTCCGCCGTGGGAATCTGCACCCGCCTGAGCACGATGTCCTCCGACTCGCGGAACATCTTGGGCGCGTCCACGTAGGTATCCTCCATCCGGCAGCCCCTCGAATACCACAGCGCCGCCCGCGCCCCGCCCGTGAACAGGCAGTCGCGGATGGTGAACCCGTCACAGATCCAGAAAGGATACTTCCCTTCAAAGACACAGTGGCTGGCGTGGATATTCGCCGTCTCTTTGAGGGCGCTCTCCCCGGCGTGAATCTTCACGTTCTCCAGGGACAGGTCCCGGGCGCGGTACAGCGGTCGTTCGCCGCTAAATTCCTGACCGACAATCTTTTCCATAAAGCTATACAGGTGCTAATCGTTTTTTCATCCAGCGTTCTCCCCGGATGTGCCAGAGGAACAGCAGGCCGCGGATATTCAGGTCCAGGCACATCGCCATCCAATAGCCGGGAAGGCCGTAGCGGGGCGTAAGGACAAGAGCCAGGCCGATGCGGACAACCCACATCCCCGCAAAGTTGAAGACCGTGGGAACCATCGTATCCCCCGCCCCCACGCAGGCCCCGTAGGCCACGATGGAAACGGCGTAGAAGGTCTCGGCAAAGGCTTCGATCCGCAGCACGCGGGCGCCCAGTGACACCACATCCGGGTCGGTACTCAGCAGGCCCATCAGCTGCGGGGCGAAGAGCCACATCAGCACGGCCAGGAAAGTCATAATGCCCGCCCCCATCCAGATGGTGATGCGGGCAAATCGCCGCGCAACATCCTTGCGGGACGCCCCCAGGCTCTGTCCTACCAGGGTGGTGGCGGCTTCCTCCAGGCCGTAACCCGGCATATAGCAGAAGCTTTCCGCCGTGATGGCGAAAGCATTGGCCGCTATGGCGACGGGGCCCAGCGGCGCCACGATAATGGTGCTCATCACGTGCGCTCCGCGCATAATGACGTTTTGCAGCCACATCGGCCCGGTAATACCCACCGCATTTTTCACCACGTGCGGCGTAGGGCGGAAACTCCCCTTCTCCCCGACGATGGAAAGCTCCTTGCTCCGGCACAGGATGTACCAGAGGGAGATGACCGTCGTAAGCGCTTCCGCCAGCCCCGTGCCCAGGGCTGCGCCCGGAACGCCCATCCCCAGCGCATAGATGAAAACGTAATTGAACACGACATCCAGCGCGCACATCGAGATATAGAGGATGCTGGGGACCTTCATATTCCCGCTCCCCTGGAGCATCGCATTGGCCGCATATCCCACGGCCCCGATGGGCAGGAACGCCGCGTAGATGCGGAAATAGGCCGATGCATCGGCCGCGATCTCTTCACCGCCGCCCAGCCAGAGGGGAAGGGCCGGACTGATGCCCACACCCGCCAGGCCGAACAGGAGGGACACGCCCAGCGAACATACCAGCCCCTGCCGGAGCACCTGACGGGCGGCGTGGAAGTCACCGGCGCCGCAGAGGTGGGCCACCTGGACGGAGAAACCCGTGGCGACGGCCATCGTGAACCCGGCGAAAATCCAGGTACTGGTGGCCATCAGGCCCACCGAGGCCGATGGCCCCGCCCCAAGCCGCCCCACCATCGCAGTATCGATGTACTGCATCATCACCGACGACAGCTGGGCCAGGATGGCCGGCACGGCGAGGAGCAGCGTCAGCTGGAGCTGCTCGCCCAGACGCATCGGCCTTCCCTCCCGAATAAGGGACAACAGATAATCTTTCCGTCCAGCAGCCATATCAATAGCAAATATACCGATTTTTTATTAACTTTGTGTGATTCGCCAAAAACAGTAACCGCATATGAAAAAATCCTTGTTCATCGGCATTCTTATCCTTCTCGCCGCCTGCGCGCAGAACAACAGCGCGGACATCGAAAAACGGGTGAACGACACCCTTGCACAAATGACGCTGGATGAAAAGATTGCCGTCATCCACGCCCAAAGCAAATTCTCTTCCCCCGGCATTCCGCGCCTTGGCATTCCGGAACTCTGGTGCGATGACGGCCCCCATGGCGTGCGCCCGGAAACCCTTTGGGACGAGTGGGCATCGGCCCGGCAGACCAACGACAGCTGCACGGCCTACCCTTCCCTCACCTGCCTCGCCGCCACCTGGAACCGCGACCTGAGCCGTCTGTACGGGAGGAGCGTGGGAGAAGAAGCCCGCTACCGGAAGAAGAATGTCCTGCTGGGACCCGGCGTGAATATCGCGCGCACGCCCCTGTGCGGCCGCAACTTCGAGTATATGGGCGAGGACCCGTATCTGGCCGGCCAGATGGCCGTCCCCTATGTCCAGGGGCTCCAGAGCAACGGCGTAGCGGCCTGCGTGAAGCACTATGCCGTGAACAACCAGGAGGAAGGCCGATTGAAACTGAACGCCAATGTGGACGACCGCGCCCTCTACGAAATCTACCTGCCGGCCTTCAAGGCGGCGATACAGGAAGGCGGCGCGTGGTCCATTATGTCGTCCTATAACCGCTATCAGGACAAATTCGCCTCCCACAACCCGCGCCTGTTGAAGGAAATCCTGAAGGGCGAATGGGCCTGGGACGGCGCCGTCATCAGCGACTGGGGCGCCGTGCACGATACGGACGGCGCCGCGGAAGGCGGCCTGGACCTGGAATTCGGCACACACACCAACGGCGTGGACAAGAACACGGCCAACGCCTACGATGCCTACTATATGGCGCAGGCCTACAAAGAAAAAATCCTCTCCGGTGAACTTCCGATGGAGGACCTGGACGACAAAGTGCGCCGCGTCCTGCGCCTGCATTTCCGCACGGCCGCAAATGAGCACCAGGGAAGTATGAACTCCCCGGAGCATTGGGCCGATTGCCGGAAGATCGGGACGGAAGGCATCGTCCTCCTCCGCAACGAAGGCATCCTCCCGATGAAGGCCGGGGCCCGGAAGATTGTGGTCCTGGGCGAAAACGCCATCCGGCCGATGGTCGTGGGCGGCAGCTCCTCTTCCCTCAAGGCCCAGCACGAGATTTCGCCGCTGGAAGGCATCCGGGCGGCATTTCCGGAGGCCGAGGTGGTCTATGAGCGCGCCTACTATTCAGGCGAACCCACCCCCGGGAAGGGCTATAACTACAGCCTCTACGACATCACCGAGGAGCGTTCTTCCGAGCAGCTTCTGGAAGACGCCCTGGACGCCCTGGACGGGGCCGATTACGTCGTCTTCATCGGCGGCCTCAACAAGAACAAAAAACAGGACTGCGAGGGCAACGACCGGGAATCCTATGAACTCCCCTATGGCCAGAACGAGGTGATTGAGAACCTCGCCGCCGTACGGCCGGATCTGATCTACGTGAACATCTCCGGCAGCCCCGTGGCGATGCCGTTCGTGGAAAAAGTGGGCGCCATCATCCAGGCCTGGTACTTGGGCAGCGAAACCGGAAACGCCCTGGCCGATGTCCTCACGGGCAAGGTCAATCCTTCCGGAAAACTTCCCGTCACCTTCCCCGTGGCCCTGGAAGACGGTCCCGTCAAGACCGAGCGCCAGTATCCCGGCATCATTGACGAAGAAGGCGACTGGCAGGTCTATTATGACGAAGGCATCTATGTGGGCTACCGCTGGTACGACACCCAGGGCATTCCCGTACTCTTCCCCTTCGGCCACGGCCTCAGTTATACCAGCTTTGAGTATGGCCAGGCGCAGGCGCCCGGGACGATGAAGGACAGGATTACCGTGAGCGTCACCGTCAAGAACACCGGCGAGGTGGCCGGCGCGGAAATCGTCCAGCTATACATCCAGGACGTGGAAGCCTCCGTGGACCGTCCCGCCAAGGAGCTCAAGGGATTTGAAAAGGTGTGGCTGGAGCCCGGCGAAACGAAGCCCGTGCACTTTACCATCGGCCGGGATGCGCTGAGCTATTTCGATGCCGAAAAACACGAGTGGGTGGCCGAAAAAGGCACTTTCAAGGCTCTCATCGGTGCCTCCAGCGCCGATATCCGGAGCGAAGTGAGTTTTGAACTGAAATAATGAAACAAATCATCGAATGCGTCCCCAACTACAGCGAAGGACGCGATAAAACCATCATCGACGCCATCGTGGCGGCCATCCGGACCGTAGAGGGCGTGCGGGTGCTGGACGTGGATCCCGGCGAAGCCACCAACCGGACGGTAGTCACCTTCGTGGGCGAGCCGGGCCCCGTGTGCGAGGCCGCCTTCCGCGGCGCCGCCAGGGCGCAGGAGCTCATCGATATGCGGCAGCATCACGGGGCCCATCCCCGGAGCGGCGCCACCGATGTCCTGCCCCTCATCCCGGTGGCCGGCATCACGCTGGAAGAATGCGCGCAGCTTGCCCGGAAACTGGCCGAACGGCTGTATAAAGAACTGGGCATCCCCTGCTACTGCTATGAGGCTGCGGCCTTCAAGCCGGAAAGGAAGAACCTGGCCGTCTGCCGCGAGGGCGAATACGAGGCCCTGCCGGAAAAGATGGCTTCGGAGGACCGGAAACCGGATTTCGGCGGCGTTTACAACGATGTCGTCGCGAAGTCCGGCGCCACCAACGTAGGCGCGCGCGGCTTCCTGGTGGCCGTCAATTTCAACCTCAATACCACCTCCACGCGCCGCGCGATGGCCGTCGCCTTCGACGTGCGTGAAAAAGGGCGCAAATCGCCGGACGGCGAGGGCTGGATTCCCGGCACCCTGAAAGGGACCAAGGCCATCGGCTGGTACATCGACGAATACGGCATCGCGCAGGTCTCGATGAACATCACGGACATCCAGGCCACGCCGCTGCACGTCGCCTTCGAGGAAGTCTCCCGTGCGGCTGCGGCCCGCGGCCTCCGTGTCACCGGCGCCGAAATCGTGGGCCTGGTCCCGAAGTGCGTGCTGCTGGACGCCGGCCGCTATTATCTGGAGAAGCAGCAGCGCTCGCTGGGTATCAGCGAGGCGGAGATCGTAAAAATCGCCGTCAAATCGATGTCCCTCGATGATTTGAAGCCCTTCAACCCGAAAGAAAAAGTAATCGAATACCTGATGGAAGATAAGAAAAACGGCCTGGCGCAGATGAGCGTGGAAGCATTCACGCGGGAAACCGCGAGCGAATCCCCCGCCCCGGGCGGCGGGTCGGTGAGCGCCGCCATGGGCGCCTTCGCCGCCGCGCTGGCCACGATGGTCGCGAACCTATCGGCCCATAAACGCGGCTGGGACAACCGCTGGAAGGAATTCAGCGACGTAGCCGAAGAAGGCCAGAAGCTGGTGGACGAGCTCATCGGCCTCATCGATGAGGACACCGCCGCCTTCAACCGCATTATGGCGGCTTACGGCCTTCCGAAGGGCACGCCCGAGGAAATCGCTGCCCGAAACCGGGCCGTGGAAGACGCCACCCTCTATGCCGCGATGGTGCCGCTCCACACGATGGAAGCCGCGCTGAAGGCGCTCCCGCTGGCCCTGCAGATGGCACAAAAGGGCAATCCCGCATCGGCCTCGGATGCCGGCGTGGCAGCCCTCGCCGCCGTCGCCGCCATCAAGGGCGCCCGCCTGAACGTGCGCATCAACGCCGCCGGCCTCAAGGACAAGGCCCCCGCCCTGCCCCTGCTGGATAGGGCCGATACCATCGTGGAAGAGGCGGAAGCGCTGGAAAAACAAACCCTTGAAGCCATCCAGCTATGACCTTCCAGGAAGAAATCTTAGCCGGCATTCCGGCAGACAGGTTGCCGGAGGCCAAACCCTACGACAAAGACATCAACCACGCGCCCAAACGCAAGGATATCCTCACGAAAGAGGAAAAGGTCCTGGCGCTGAAGAATGCGTTGCGCTATTTCCCGGAGGCGCTGCACAAAGAGCTGGCGCCGGAGTTCGCGGCCGAGCTCAAGACCTACGGGCGCATCTATATGTACCGGTATCGGCCTTCCTATAAGATTTACGCGCGGCCCATCGACGAGTACCCCGCCCGCAGCAAACAGGCGGCGGCCATAATGGCGATGATCCAGAACAACCTGGACGAGCGCGTGGCCCAGCATCCGCACGAATTGATTATCTACGGAGGCAACGGCGCCATCTTCCAGAACTGGGCCCAGTACCGGCTCACCCTGCAGTACCTCGCCACGATGACCGACGAACAGACGCTCATCATGTACTCCGGCCATCCGCTGGGGCTCTTCCCCAGCCACAAGGACGCACCGCGCGTAATCGTAACCAACGGGATGGTCATCCCGAACTACTCCAAGCCGGACGACTGGGAGCGTTTCAACGCCCTGGGCGTAAGCCAGTACGGCCAGATGACGGCCGGCAGCTATATGTACATCGGCCCGCAGGGCATCGTGCACGGCACCACCATCACGGTGATGAACGCGGCCCGCAAACAGGGCGGCAGCCCCGCCGGGAAACTGTTCGTCACGGCGGGCCTGGGCGGAATGAGCGGCGCGCAGCCCAAGGCCGGCAACATCGCCGGCGTGGTGAGCGTAACGGCCGAAATCAACCCCAAGGCCGCGCAGAAGCGCTTTGACCAGGGCTGGGTGGACGAACTGCACACGGACCTGACGGAACTGATCAGGCGCATCAAGGCGGCGGTCGCCGAAAAGAAGCCCGTTTCCCTCGCCTATGTGGGCAACGTAGTGGACCTCTGGGAACGCCTGGCCGATGAGAACATCCACGTGGACCTGGGCAGCGACCAGACCTCCCTCCACAACCCCTGGGCCGGCGGCTACTATCCCGTGGGCTACAGCCTGGAGGAGTCGAAGAAAATGATGGCCGATGCCCCCGCGAAGTTCAAGGAAGCCGTTCAGGCGTCCCTGCGCCGCCACGTCGCCGCCATCAACCGTCTCGCCGCCACGGGAATGTACTTCTTCGACTACGGCAACGCCTTCCTCCTGGAAAGCTCCCGCGCCGGGGCCGATGTCCTCCGGGAAGACGGCTCCTTCCGCTATCCCTCCTACGTGCAGGACATTATGGGGCCGATGTATTTCGACTACGGCTTCGGCCCGTTCCGCTGGGTGTGTATGAGCGAAAAGCCGGAAGACCTGGCGAAGTCCGACGCCCTGGCGGTAAAGGTGTTAAGCGAAATCGCCGCGAACGCCCCCGCGGAAATCGCCGGGCAGATGCGCGACAACATCCACTGGATTGAAGAAGCGGGCAGGAACCACCTGGTCGTGGGTTCCCAGGCCCGCATCCTCTACGCGGACTGCGAAGGCCGCACCAGGATCGCCCTCGCCTTCAACGAGGCCATCAGGAAAGGTGAGATATCGGCCCCCATCGTCCTGGGCCGCGACCATCACGACGTTTCGGGCACGGACTCGCCCTTCCGCGAGACCTCCAACATTTACGACGGCAGCCGCTTCACGGCCGATATGGCGGTGCAGAACGTCATCGGCGACGGCTTCCGCGGCGCCACCTGGGTATCCATCCACAACGGCGGCGGCGTAGGCTGGGGCGAAGTGATCAACGGCGGCTTCGGGATGGTGATCGACGGATCGGCCGATGCAGACAGACACATCCGCGAGATGCTCTTCTGGGACGTGAACAACGGCATCGCCCGCCGCAGCTGGGCCCGCAACGCCCCCGCCCGTTTTGCCATCGAACGGGAAATGGCCCGCACCCCTTCCCTCAGGGTGACGCTCCCCAATGAGGCCGATGAAGAATTGATTAAAAAGTCTTTGAATGCATAGTATTTCCCACGCGCACCTCTCCCTGGAGAGGGTAAAAGAAATCATCGACAAACACGAGAAACTGGTCCTCTCGGAGGAAGCGGTTCGCGCCATCGTCAAATGCCGCGAATACCTGGACCGCAAGATGGAGGACCTGGACCGGCCCATCTACGGGGTCACCACGGGCTTCGGCTCCTTATATAATGTAAGCATCCCGAAGGAGGATCTAAGCCAGCTCCAGCACAACCTGGTGATGTCTCACGCCTGCGGCGCCGGAGAGCGGGTTCGGCCGGAAATCGTGAAGCTGATGCTCCTCCTGAAGGTCCAGAACCTCTCCTACGGCCACTCCGGGGCCCAGCTGGCTACCGTCCAGCGCCTGGTGGATATGTTCAACGAGGACGTGCTGCCGGTGGTGTACCAGCAGGGATCGCTGGGCGCTTCCGGGGACCTCGCTCCCCTGGCACACCTGTCGCTGCCTCTCATCGGCCTGGGCGAAGTCCTCTATAAAGGGGAGGTCCGTCCGGCGGCCGATGTGTGGAAGCAGCTGGGCTGGGAGCCCATCCGCCTGCAGTCCAAGGAAGGACTGGCCCTGCTGAACGGCACGCAGTTTATGAGCGCGCACGCCATCTGGAGCATCCTCAAGAGTATGCGCCTTTCCAGATGGGCGGATAGGATCGGCGCAATGTCCCTGGACGCCTACGACGGCCGCATCGAGCCCTTCCTGCCCCTTACGCATCAGCTCCGGCCCCACACCGGGCAGATCCTCACGGGCGAGTATTTTATGAAGACGCTGGAGGGCAGCGAGCTCATTAATCGGCCCAAAACACACGTCCAGGACCCCTACAGCTTCCGCTGCATCCCGCAGGTGCACGGTGCCGTGAAGGACAACATCCTCTACGTCAAGTCCGTCATCGAGAACGAGATCAACTCCGCGACCGACAACCCCAACATCTTCCCCGACGAAGATATGGTCATATCGGCCGGCAACTTCCACGGCGAACCCATCGCCATCCCGATGGACTCGCTGGCCATCGCGATGAGCGAACTCGCGAGCATCTCCGAACGGCGCACTTTCCAGCTCATCGACGGCGTGCGCGGCCTGCCGAAGTACCTCGTGGCCGAGCCCGGCCTCAACAGCGGCTTTATGATTCCGCAGTACACGGCCGCCAGCATCGTTTCCCAGAATAAAGGACTCTGCTGGCCCGCCTCGTGCGACTCCATTCCTTCGTCGCAGGGGCAGGAAGACCACGTTTCGATGGGATCCAATTCCGCCACCAAGCTGGTGCGCGTGGTAGACAACGTGGAGACGGTGCTCGCCATCGAACTCTTCAACGCCGCGCAGGCGCTGGAGTTCCGCAGGCCGCTCAGGAGCTCGCCTGTGCTGGAGCGTATTTTTGCCGATTACCGCAAGGTGGTGCCGTTCATCAGCACGGACACCTATATGCATCCCCTGATCGAGAAGTCCATCCAGTTCATCCGGAATGAAGATTATCTGTAACATCGGCCTGCTGGCGGGCATCCAGCCCGAGGGCGTCCTCCGCTTGGAGGGGGCCGCTCAAGGCCGCACCGGCATGCTGGAAAACGCCTGGCTCGCCATCGAGGACGGACGCATCCTGGACTTTGGGACCGGCCCGCGGAAAGGCGACATCGACGCTGCCGGCGGGATGGTGATGCCCGGCTTCTGCGACTCCCACACCCACATCGTCTGGGCCGGATCCCGGGACGGGGAGTTCCTGGACAAGATCAACGGGCTCTCCTATGAAGAAATCGCCGCCCGCGGCGGCGGCATCCTGAACTCGGCGGACCTGCTGAACAAGACCTCCGAAGAATCGCTCTATCAGGAGTCCCTGGCCCGCGTGCAGGAAGTGATGGAGAAAGGCACCGTCGCCCTGGAAATCAAGAGCGGCTACGGGCTCTGCCCGGAAGGCGAACTGAAGATGCTGCGGGTTATCGACCGCATCAGGAAATCCGTCCCTGCTGCCGTGAGGAGCACGTTTTTGGGTGCCCACGCCATCGGCCGGGGCTATACGCACGAGCAGTACGTACAAGCCGTCATCGATCTGTTGCCGGAGGCCGAAAAATGGGCCGATTTCGTGGATGTCTTCTGCGACGAAGGCTTCTTTACGGTGGAAGACACGGAGCGGATTCTTTCGGCCAGTTCCCTTCCCGCCAAGATTCACGCCAACGAACTGGCCGTGAGCGGCGGCGTACAGGTGGGCGTGAAGCACCAGGCCCTGTCTGTGGACCACCTGGAGCGAACCACGGACGCGGAAATCGAGGCGCTGAAGGGATCGGCCACGATGCCCACTATGCTGCCGGGTTCCTCCTTCTTCCTGGGGCTCCCCTACGGCCGCGCCAAGGATTACCTCCGCGCCGGTCTGGGCATCGCCCTAGCCTCCGACTACAATCCCGGCTCCTCCCCTTCCGGCGATATGCGTTTTGTAATGGCCCAGGGCTGCATCAAGATGCGTCTCACGCCCGTCGAGGCCTTCAACGCCGTCACCCTCAACAGCGCCTATGCGATGGGCCTCTCCGCCGAGTACGGCTCCATCACCCGCGGCAAGAAAGCTGCCCTCATCCTCACCCGCCCCGGCTGGGACCTCACCAAACTCGCCTACCAGTACAATACGCCCTTTATCAAAGAAGTATTCTTTGGTTAAAGCACAGAATCGCCTTTCCAGAGCCAAAAGTATGCTTTAGGCAGGGGGAAAATGGGTTCTAAAGCACAGTAACCGAGGATAGAAGGCATATTTCGTGCTTTAACCAAAGATATTGGAAGGCCGAAGGCCGTGAAAAAGCCCTCCCCCGAGGGGAGGGTTTGGGAGGGGGTAACGTAGAGGACGTTCAAGTCCAGGAAGACAGACGCGAAAAGGAGCCCCTTTGGGAGCTCCTTTTTAGCGTCTGGATGACTGGACTTGAACCAGCGACCTCCTGGTCCCTAACCAGGTGCGCTACCAACTGCGCTACATCCAGAAGAATGGACCGCAAATGTACGGCTTTTTTTGCAATTTACAAAATAAAAAGAGAGATTCTTCGCAACGGTCAAATGGACAGATGCGAAGAATCCCTTTAAATCGGTTTCCCGAAGACTACTGGAGGATAGTCAGCTCCACACGGCGGTTCTTCTGACGTCCTTCTGCCGTCTCGTTGGTGGCGATGGGACGGGATTCACCGTAGCCTACGTAGGAGAGGCGGTCCGGGTTCACACCGTGCTCCACGAAGTAGTCGTGCACAGCCTTGGCACGGCGCTCGGAAAGCTTCTGGTTATACTCGTCGGAGCCTTCCCAGTCCGTGTGGCCTTCAATCTGGACGTGGAGTTCCGGGAAATCCTGCAGCCAGTCAATGACCTTCTTCAGGCCGGCAATGGCCTTGGCGTCCAGGTTGAACTTGTCGAAGGCGAACAGGGTCACGGAGAGCTCCTGCATCGTGCGCTTGATCTCCTCGGGCACTTCCGCTACGGGTGCCGCCGGTTCCTGAGCCGGCTGGGAAACAACCGGTTCATCATAGGTCTGCAGAATCGGTGCGGGCTTGGGATGTTTCTTCACCTTGCCGAAGCTGAGGCGGATCTTAAAGCCCACGGCACCGGCATGGATGCTTCCGTCGAAGTAGCGGTTGCCGGGGGCACTATACTGCTCACGCGGGAGAGCCGTGGCATACTGCGGACCGCTGGCAGCGGGAGCATTGTAAATGGGCTGACCGCCGGCAGTGAACAGAACAGGCAGGCCCACGCTGTTGAAGATGCTGTGATAGGACCATTGATCTTTATCGCCATAGGGGTCTTCGGCCCGAACCCGGGGTGACAACTGGGCCACATATTCGTCCCAGTCCGAACGGCCTTCCACCAGACTGTAATTCTTCTTGAGGAACTGGTTTAGCAGGCCGTAGTCTGCATAGATACCGGTATACAGTCCCCATCCCGGCGCGAGCGACCAGCGGAAACCCACTTCAAGCGAAGCGCGGACATCCAGCGGGGCCTTATGGAAAACAATCAGCGTATCGGTGGCTGCGGAGACGCGGCTACGGGAAGCCATGGCTTGCAAGTCGCCCACTTCGTAATTGCCGGTCCCCCCCTCGTTCCAACTGATGGAATTGCCCGTTTGGGTCAGTTCATCCCAGTGCTGCTTGCTCTTGCCGTACACGTTAATGCCCACGGTGGCACCGCCGGCCACATAGAAGCGGTGCTTCTCGCTGATGGGCGTGGACCACTGGATCATCAGGGGAATCTGGATGGAGCCCAGCGTGGCATCTTCCCGGAATCCCGTATGGGCGAAACCGCCGGTCTGGTTTTCTGTCACATTACCATTCGGATTGAAACGAACGTAGTTCATACCGCTGAACAGCACCCCGTCCGTGGGACCGTCCTGGGTTGTATACACGTGGTATTTATACAACGCGAAATCCACCCCCGTCTGGAAGGCCCAGTGGTCGCTGAAGTGCCAGATGTAGCCCAGGCCGGCACCAAAAGTGAGCCCCGGCTTGGTATGGAAGGCACCGTTGACCTCCTCACCGGGGAACTGGTGTAACGTAGGATTACCGGCTACACCGTTGTTGGGATCTACGTACGAGGCCGTACGGGTCTCCTGCCCGGGAAGCATCACGCTGCCCAGATTGAGGCCGCCGAAGACATTGACGGTGAATTCATGCTTGGGAATGTACTGGATGGGTTCTTCGTCCTGGGCGAAAGCCAAAAACGAAGCGAAAACCATCGCCGCAGCAAGGAACAGTTTCTTCATGGGTCTAAAAGGTCTAATGCACAAATATACAAATATTCTCATAAAATTGTATCTTTGCACTCGAAATGAGTGTATATAGAACCCTATCGGACGCAGAATACCGCGATCTGGAAGGACGCATCCTCTTCGAAGACAACCACTTGCTTATCTTCTGCAAGCGGTCCGGAGAGATAGTCCAGGGAGACAAAACCGGCGACGAGCCCCTCAGTGAGACGCTCAAGGCCTTCATCGCCCAGCGGGACGGAAAGCCCGGGCAGGTGTTTATGGGCGTCCCCCACCGCCTGGACCGCCCGGTGAGCGGCGTATGCCTTTTCGCCAAGACTTCCAAGGCCCTGGAACGCCTGAACGAATTGCTCCGCAAAGGGGAAATCCACAAGACCTACTGGGCCCTCACCGCCGGCAGGCCGCCCAAAGACGAGGACACCCTCATCGACAATCTGGTGCGCAACGAAGCACAGAACAAGTCTTACGTCAGCAAAAACGGCAAGGAGGCAAAGCTCCATTATCAGTTGATTCAGACCACCGAGCGTTATTTCCTCCTGGAGATCCGGCTCTTTACCGGCCGTCACCACCAGATCCGCTGCCAGCTCGCCCACATCGGCTGTCCCATCAAGGGAGACCTCAAGTACGGCGCCAAACGCTCGAACCCGGACGGCGGCATCAGCCTTCTCGCCCGCCGGATACAGTTCATCCACCCCGTCAAAAAGACCGAGGTGGATGTAACGGCCCCTGTTCCTCAAAGTTGGAAAGGGATTCAGCAGGGATAACGCCCGCGGCCGGGTTTAAGGTTTACTGTTTTTCTTTTTCCGTATCCGCGCGCACCACAGACTGGGCGCCTCCCCCATCACTTGCCTGAAACTCCGCAGAAAAACGGTCTGGGACCGGAAACCGGACAATTCGGTGAGGTCCCGGATGCGCAGGCTCATATTGCTCCGGAAGAGTTCCATTGCATACATAACCCGGTAGTAGTTTACGTACTGGCGGAAGTTCTTTCCGGAATAACGGTTGATGGTCTTGCTCAGATACAGCTTGTTGGTAAAGACGGCGTTGGCCAGATCCTGGAGGCTGAAAAACGGCACCAGGAAAGGCCGGTGTTCCATCATATACCGGCAACACCTGTCGTAGAGATACTGATCGATAGCCGCCGATTCATTGGGGTCGGGCCGAAAGCCCTGGCTGGAAGAAGAGCCGGTGGTCTCTTTCGGGTGCAGGCGCAGGTGGAGAAGGATTCCCAGCAGCACCACGGCAACCAGTAAAAGCGCCACCGCAAGCCATACTAACAGGTGGTTCATAAGCAAGGAAGAAGTGGGCCGCGGGCGCGCTCATCCCTACTGTATGTCAGAGAACTTTATTTCTTGATGGTGTCGAAGCCCTTCCCGTAAACGCCGTTCACGGAGCTCACGGAGAGGAAGGCGTGCGAATCGATCTGCTTGATGTAGCGCAGCAGGAGATTCAGGTCCGTCTTCCGGGTAATCACCATCAGCACTTTCATATCGTGCTTGGTATACCAGCCCTTGCCGTCCAGCACGGTAACCCCGCGGTGGAGGTCCTGCGTGATAGCATCGGCAATCTTGTCATACTCACGGGAGAGGATGAACAGCATCACGCTCTGCTTGGAACCGGAAATGTACAGGTCCAGCACATTGCTGTTCACCGTCACCAGGATGAGACCGTAGAGAACGGTGGTCACCTTGTCGTAGAAGGGCATCCGGTGCATCAGGGCGTTCCCCTCCGCATCCAGCAGGGCCGCGCCCGTCTCCGGGTCCAGATCGGCCACATAGGAAGGGATGACCAGCGAGGAAAGGATGATTACGAAGTCCAGGAACAGGATCACCTTGCCGGGCGAGACGTTGTGGTACTTCGTGTAGATGAGCGCGATGATGTCCGTCCCGCCGGTGGAGCCGCCGTTGGAGATGCTCATCCCGATGCCGATGCCGGCCATCAGGCCGCCCATCAGCACGGAGAGCAGTTTTCCGTTGTCGATGGCCAGATGCTGGACGATTTGGGGAGGGATGAGCCCCGGCAGGAAGCGCAGGGCCAAGGAGGCCAGCACGATGGCGTAGAGGGTCTTGGCGCCGAAGCCCATTCCCAGGATCACCACGGCGGCGACGATGAGGATGGCATTCAGCACGAAGTACGAATAACCCATCTGGATGGTCCCCTGCGTGGCGTACTGGATCATCGAGGAGATACCGGAGACGCCACCGCCCACCAGGTTGTTGGGGATGAGGAACACCGCCCAGGCCAGGGTGTAGATGAGGATGCCCAGGGTGACCATCAGCCACTCCTTAATGACGGTAAAGGCGGATTTTGCAAGCATAGGGCGCTATTTCTTAAGGACCACGTTCACGATTCGGCCGGGCACCACGATCACCTTCGCAATCACGAAGCCTTCCGTGTACTGCGGCGTCTTTTCGTGGCCGCGCACCAGGGCTTCCACTTCTGCGGGAGAGGCCGATGCAGGCGCCTCCAAGAGGAAGCGCGTCTTCCCGTTGAAGGAAACGGGATAGTTGACCGAGTTCTCCGCGGCCAGCTCGGGCTTATATTCCGGGAAGGCGGCATATACCACCGAATCCTCGTGGCCCAGCTGATGCCACAGTTCCTCCGCGATGTGCGGGGCGAAGGGGCTCAGCAGCACCACCAGCGGTTCCAGGATGGCCCGTTTGGAGCAGCTGCCCAGGTCGTTCAGCGCAATCATAAAGGCCGATATGGTAGTGTTGTAGGAGAAGTGTTCGATGTCCTCCTGCTCCTTGCCGATGAGCTTGTGCAGGGCCTTGAGTTCGTCCTTCGAAGGCTCGTCGTCCGTCACCAGCCACTTCTCGCGGTCCCAGAACAGGCGCCAGAACTTCTTCAGGAAGCGGTTCACCCCGTCGATGCCCTTGGTGTCCCAGGGCTTGGCCTGCTCGATGGGACCCAGGAACATCTCATAGAGGCGGAGGGTATCGGCCCCATAGGTGTCGCAGATGCGGTCCGGATTCACCACGTTGTACATACTCTTGGACATCTTCTCGATGGCCCAGCCGCAGATGTACTCGCCGTCCTCCAGGACGAACTCCGCGTCCTTATAGTCCGGCCGCCAGGCGCGGAAGGCCTCCAGGTCCAGCCTGTCGTTGTAGACGATGTTCACGTCCACGTGCACGGGAATGGTCTCGTACTGGTCCTTAAGGCCGGCCGATACGAACTTGTTCGTCCCGGGAATGAGGTACACGAAATTCGAGCGGCCCTGAATCATTCCCTGGTTGATGAGCTTGCGGAAAGGTTCGTCCTCCGCCACATAGCCCAGGTCCCATAGGAACTTGTTCCAGAAACGGCTGTAGATGAGGTGGCCCGTGGCGTGCTCCGTGCCGCCCACGTACAGGTCCACGCTGCGCCAGTATTCATCGGCCTCCTTCGAGACCAGGGCGGCATCGTTGTGCGGATCCATATAGCGCAGATAGTACGCGCTGGAACCCGCGAAACCGGGCATCGTACTCTTCTCCAGCGGATAGCCCTTATAGGTCCAGTCCTTCGCACGGGCCAGCGGCGGCTGACCGTCCTCGGTGGGTTTGTATTCGCCGATCTCCGGCAGCGTGAGCGGCAGCTCCTCCTCCGGGATGGGCGTGGCGATGCCGTCCTTATAGTAGATGGGGAAAGGCTCGCCCCAGTAGCGCTGACGGGAGAAAATGGCGTCGCGGATGCGGTAATTGACCTTTCTGTGGCCGATCCCGTGCTTCTCCACGTAGTCGATGGCGGCGGGAATGGCCTCCTTCACGGTGAGTCCGTTCAGGAAGCCGCTGTTGCACATAATGCCTTCCTTGGCGTCCAGGCTCTGCTCGGAGACATCGGCCCCTTCGATGAGGGGGATGATGGGCAGGCCGAACTTCTTGGCGAAGGCATAGTCGCGGCTGTCGTGCGCCGGTACGGCCATAATGGCCCCGGTGCCGTAGCCCGCGAGCACGTATTCCGAGATCCACACGGGCACCTTGTCCCCGGTGAGGGGGTTGATGCCGTAGGAGCCGGAGAAGACGCCTGTGACGGCCTTCCCGGCGATACGCTCGCGTTCGGTCTTCTTCTTCACGGCCTCCAGGTAGGCGTCCACTTCGGCCTTCTGGGCCTTGGAGGTGAGTTTTTCCACCCACTCGCTCTCCGGAGCCAGCACCATAAAGGTGACGCCGAAGACTGTATCGGCCCGGGTGGTGAAGATGGTGACGTCGTGCTCAGTGCCGTCGCAGCTCACCTTGAAGACCATCTCCGCGCCTTCGCTGCGGCCGATCCAGTTGCGCTGCATCTCCTTCAGGGAATCCGTCCAGTCCAGCTTGTCCAGGCCGTCCAGCAGACGCGCGGCATAGGCGCTCACGCGGAGCTGCCACTGGGTCATCTTCTTCTGGAACACGGGATGACCGCCCCGCTCGGAGAAGCCGTCCTTCACCTCGTCGTTGGCGAGGACCGTTCCCAGCGCCGGGCACCAGTTCACGGTGCTTTCGCCCTGATAGGCGATGCGGTAGCGCATCAGCGTATCCGCCTTCTCTTTCTCGGAGAAGGCTTTCCATTCGGCTGCGCTGAAGGCCGGGCCTTCGCTGCAGGCCGCCTCCACGGCTGTGCTACCGCCCTCTTCAAAGGCTTTGACCAGTTCCTCGACGGGACGGGCTTTTTGCAGCTTATTGTCGTACCAGCAGCCGAACATCTTCAGGAAGGCCCACTGGGTCCACTTGTAATAGTCCGGGTCGCAGGTGCGGAATTCGCGGTCCCAGTCGAAGGAGAAGCCGATGCGGTCCAGCTGCTGCCGGTAGCGCGCCACGTTGTCGTGGGTGGTCTTCTCCGGATGCTGGCCCGTCTGGATGGCATACTGCTCCGCCGGCAGGCCGAAGGCGTCGTAGCCCATCGGGTGCAGGACGTTGAAGCCCTTCAGGCGCTTGTAGCGGGCGAAGATGTCGCTGGCGATGTAGCCCAGCGGATGGCCCACGTGCAGGCCCGCCCCGCTCGGGTACGGGAACATATCCAGCACATAGTACTTGGGCCTGGAGGGATCCACCTCCGCCTTATACGTCTTGTGTTCGGCCCACCACCGCTGCCAGCGGCTTTCGATCTCTAAAAAGTTATAGTCCATTATTTGATTACCGTTCCGTTAATTCCAAACTTGCCTTTATCCTTTTGCAGGCGGAAGTCCACGCTCACCGTCACCGCCACCTTCACTTTCTTGCCGTTCTGCCGGCCGGGACGCCACTTGGGCGATGCGGCCACCACCCGGACGGCTTCCGCATCCAGAGTTTCGTGCACGCCGCGCACTACCGTCACGTCTCCCACATTCCCCTTTTCATCCACCACGAACTCCACCAGCACACGGCCCTGGATGCCGTTTTCCTGCGCGTACCTGGGATACTTGACATAAGGATAGACCCAGCGCTCCAGGAAGATGGACGGATCCGGGGAATTCAGGAACATCGGCTTCACGTCCACGTCGTTGTAGGCGTACACGTTGCCCTGGGCGCTCCCCTTCCCGCGGGAGCCGTCGCTCCGGAACAGGGGCCGCTGGCCGTTGGCAAGGTGCTGCACGTAGCTGTAGATATATTCCAGTTCCCGTTCCATCCCGGGGAAATCGATGATTTCATAGCTGTCGCGGCCGGTGCCGTGCTCGGGGTATCGGCCCGTGGAAAAGAGAACGGAAGGAATCTCCCCGTCGTAGAAAACCACCTGGTCCGAGGGATAGGGCGCCTGGGGAACGATTTCCGCCTGCACGGGCAGAAGTTCGCCCTGGAGGGAGCGCACCAGCGCTTCCAGATCCTCGTTCGACGAGGCGAAGGCCTGCAGACTGCCGCGGGAAAGAATTCCCAGCATATCCAGGTTCACCATCGCGTCTATTTTATCGGCATCGGAGGCGAAGCTCCCGTGCAGGAAATGCCACGCGCCGGCGAAGGTCTTCTCCGAGGCTCCGAAGCCCACGAACACGACGCTCCTTCTGAGCAGCGTACGGCTGTAGGAGAGTTTCCGGGCGAGTTCAATGAGCATCGCCAGGCCCGAAGCGTTGCCGTTGGCCCCGTAATAAATGCGGTTCACCCGTTCACCGTCCTGCGTGAAGCTGTCCATCCCGAGGTTGTCCATCCGGGCGCCGATGACGATGTACCGTCCGTTCAGGGCCTTGTCCCAGCCCTGCAGGAAGCCCACCACGTTGCGGGAGCGCAGGGTATCGGCCCCGGCCACCAGGAACTCGTTCCCGGTTTGGATCAGGTCGATGCCGCAGTCCTTCAGGGCCGCCTCCAGATAATCGGCGGCCATCTTTTCGCCTTCGCTGCCGGCTTTCCGGCCCTCCATCTGGGCGGCCGAGAGATACGACACGTGCTCCTTCAGCGCCCGGACGGTTTCGGAATCGTCCAGGTCCTGGAGCGGCGTGCGGTACTGGGCAAACAGCCCGGTAGCCACCCCGCAGGCGACCAGCAGTGCAAAAAGACGCTTCATAGCTTAGATGTTCATCAGGATCCAGCCGTCCTGCGGACACACATCCGTGCCGCGGAGGCGCTTGAGGGTTTTCAGCGTTTCGTCCAGGCTGTTGGAAGGGCAGACGCCCACGGCCAGGAGCCCGTTCCGGAAGCTGATGATGGTGGCGGTGTAGCCGGCGGCGTTGCAGCCTTTCAGCTTACGCTCTGCGTAGGCCCGGTTGCGGAAGGCACCCACCACGATATAGTATTTGCTTTCCAGCTTGGTGGTAAAGAGGCCGCCCATCTTGGACGGATTCAGCACGGTCCCGCGGCCCTGCGCAAGGGAATCCAGCAGGAAAGCCTCCCTGGCGGCCAGGGCCTGAGCCATCGCTTCCTCCGCCCGTTTCATCGAGTCCAGGATGGCCTGGTGACGGGCCTCTTCCGCGGCCATCTTCTGCAGCCGGATCTCCTCCACCTGCGCGGTGGTGGGCCGTCCGGCCAGGGTACGGATAAAGTCGCAACTGGTTACCAGGGCGACCAGTGCCAATGCGATGACGAGAGACTTTTTCATACTCATAATCCTCCTTAACTTACAAAAATACGCTTTTTTCCAAAAACAAGCCAAATAAATATAGTATATTTGTGTCTGTATGAAGAAAACCATCAAGCTGGAAGCCATCGACCCCATAGAAATCTATGGCGTAGGGAATCGCATTCTCACCGAATTCTGCTCGTATTTTCCCCACCTGAAAGTAGTCGCCCGCGGCGACGAACTCATCCTGGACGGCCGCGAAAGCGACATCGCGGAGTTCAACATCCGCTTTGCCGAGCTGGTGCAGCGCCGCCACCGCAAGATGAACCTCACCGTCTATGACGTGGAGGACATCTTCACGGGCAACGGAGAATCGGCCCGCCCTACGGCCGATGCTGTCATCGTGCACGGTACGGACGGCAAACCCATCCGCGCCCGCAACAAGACCCAGCAGGACCTCATCAAAGCCTATTTCGAGGACGACCTCATCTTCGCCATCGGCCCGGCCGGTACCGGAAAGACCTATATGGCCATCGCCCTGGCCGTACGCGCCCTGAAGAACCGCGAGATCAAACGCATCATCCTCACCCGTCCCGCCGTGGAAGCCGGCGAGCGCCTGGGCTTCCTGCCCGGGGACCTCAAGGACAAACTGGACCCGTATCTCCAGCCCCTCTACGACGCCCTGTCGGATATGATTCCCTCCAAGCGCCTGCAGGAGTTTATGGCCGACGGCACCATCCAGATCGCGCCGCTCGCCTATATGAGGGGACGCACCCTGGACCGCGCCTGCGTCATCCTGGACGAGGCCCAGAACACGAACCTGGGGCAGCTGAAGATGTTCCTCACCCGTATGGGGCCCTCGGCCAAATTCATCGTTACCGGGGACGCCACCCAGGTGGACCTCCCCCGCCCCGCGGACAGCGGCCTTCTCGCCGGCATCAAACTGCTGGAAGGCATTAAGGGCATCACCACCATCCGATTCAGCACCCAGGACATCGTCCGTCACCCCCTCGTCACCAAAATCGTCCGCGCCTTCGACAAAAAAGCCGGTCCCGAAGAGGAACCGGCCTTAGAAAAGGAATAGCTGTCAATTACTGAGCGTTACCCTTGACGATGGCGTCCCACTTGCCGTAGGCTTCCATATACTTGGGATCCTTGTTGCGGAGGATGAAGCTCAGCTGCTTGAGATAGGTGGCAGCCACGCTCTTCACCTGCTCGTCCTTGCTCACCTCATAGCATTTCTCGAACGGAGGGATGGCTTCTGCATACACCTGGTTCAGTTTGTCGGTGAGTTCGTCGTACTTCTTGTAGTTGCGGATGTCCAGGGCCTCACGCTCGGCTTCCAGGTCCTTGGCCCTCTCTACCGCCACGTTGGCGATACCGTAGTAGCACATATCGTACTCGGGAGAGATCTTGAGACCGTTTTCGTAGGCGGCGACAGCTTTGTCATACTCCTTGATGTTGGTGTAGATGTTGCCTTCCACGAAATAGAGGGAAGCGTTGTCCGGGAGGGTCTTCTTGGCCTCGTCCAGCAGTTCCACGATCTTGGCGGGATCCTCCTTGGTCTGCAGATACAGGTTGATGAGGTTCGTCAGGATGATGGGGTTGTTGGGATAGGAAACCAAGCCGCCGGCGAGATAGTTCTTGGCAGCGGTGGTATCGGCCTTGGCGAGGGCGCACTCCGAGAGGTTCGCGTAGACATTGCCGTCCGAGAAGTATCCGTTCTCCACGCAGGCGTTCAGGAGGGCTTCCGCACGATCGTAGTTCTTCACGCTCATAGCGGTGAAGGCCGAGTTGTACGAAGCCTCGAAATTCCTGGCCGCGCTGGGAGCCAGGGCCGATACGTCGGCCGCGCCCAGGAACAGGTCGCTGGCCCTGGCCATATCGCCCAGACGGTAGGCGTTGAGGGCGTCGTTGATGTAATCGTCCTCGATCTCCTTCATCTTGGGAGCGATGTCCTTCTCCTTACCGCCCAGCTCGAAAGCCTTGGAATAGGCCTTGGCCGCCTCACCCAGCAGGTCTCCCTTAACGGACGGTTTGGTGACCACCGTCATCACCAGCATCCCCGATGCGTTGAAAAAGACATCCACGTGGGAAAGGGACCACTTCTCCAGCTGCGTTCCTTCGATTTCCACGGCCGAAACGGACTGGGGCTTTTCGGAGGACATCATCTGGAAGGTCTGCTTGTCCAGACCCATCGTGATGTTGGAGGTGGGGTTGTTGTAGGCCTTCATATAAGCCTCCGCCAGCTTGATCCAGGTGGCGGGCTTGGCAGCCTTCTTGGCATCCTGCGTTGCGGCAAGGGCCTTGTCCACGGCCTTCTGCATATCGGCATCGGCCTTCTGAGCCACGGCCAGCTGCAGGGAGCAGACCAGCGCGATGGCGGCGAGAACTAACTTTTTCATGGTACTATTGTTCTTCGTTGTTGTTATTTTCTTCCTCTTCTTCATTGTGTTCAACAACCGAGATGGCGGCGATGGAGTCTCCTTCGCGGATGTTGATGAGCTTTACGCCCTGAGTGGCACGTCCGGCAACACGTATGGTGTTGACAGGCATCCGGATGGTCATTCCGGAGCGGCAGATGATCATGAGGTCGTCTTCATCGGTGACGTTCTTGATCGCTACCAGCGGCCCGGTCTTTTCCGTTATTTCAAGCGTCTTCACTCCCTTTGCACCGCGGGAGGTCTGACGGTAGTCGGCGGGATCCGAGCGTTTGCCGAAACCATTCTCGGAGACGGCCAGCACCTGGTGCTGCGCGGCATCTTCCGCGGCGGGATCCATACATACAACGCCGACGACATAATCCCCTTCATCAAGATTGATGCCACGGACGCCCATCGAGGTGCGGCCGAGGGGACGGGCCTGGGTTTCGTCGAAGTGGACGCAGCGGCCGCCGTGGGCTGCAATCATAATGTTGCAGTGACCGTTGGTGAGGATGGCCTCCAGCAGTTCGTCGTCCTCGCGGATGTTGATGGCGTTCACGCCGTTGGTGCGCGGACGGGAGTAGGCCTCCAGGGTGGTCTTCTTGACGATACCCCGGCGGGTGACCATCATAATATAATTGTTGTTGATGAATTCCTCGTCCTTGAGGGTCTTCACGTTGAGATACGCGCGCACGGCGTCGTCCGGCTCGATCATCAGGATGTTCTGGATGGCGCGGCCCTTGGAGGTGCGGTTGCCTTCCGGAATCTCATAGACCTTGAGCCAGTAGCAGCGGCCCTTCTGGGTGAAGAGGAGCATCGTACTGTGCGTATTGGCGATGTAGATGTGCTCGATGAAGTCTTCGTCGCGCGTGGCGCTGCCCTTCATCCCCACGCCGCCGCGGTGCTGCGTGCGGAACTCCGTGAGGGCAGTGCGCTTGATGTAGCCCAGGTGGGAAATGGTGATCACCTGGTCTTCGTCGGCGTAGAAGTCCTCCGGGTTGAATTCGTCGGCCGCGAGGGTAATCTCCGTGCGGCGGGGGTCCGCATAGCGGGCCTTGAGCTCCTGGGTTTCGGTCTTCACCACGCCCAGCTGCTCCTCCACGCTGCCCAGGATCTGGTTGCAGCGCTCGATGAACTTCATCAGGTCGTCGTACTCGTTCTGGAGCTTCTCGCGTTCCAGGCCGACGAGCTGACGCAGACGCATCTCCACGATGGCGGCGGCCTGCGGCTCGGTGAACTGGTAGCGGTCTACGAGCATCTGTTTGGCCTCATCGATGCTCTTGGATTCGTAGCGGATGATGTGAACGATCTCGTCGATGAGATCCATCGCCTTGAGGAGACCTTCCAGGATGTGGGCGCGCTTCTGGGCTTTGTCCAGCTCGAACTTGGTGCGGCGCACCACGACCTCGTGGCGGAATTCCACGAATTGGCCGATGATTTCCTTGAGGCTGAGGATGCGGGGACGTCCCTTCACCAGGGCCACGTTGTTGAACGAGAAGCTGCTCTGCAGGGGGCTGTACTTGAACAGGAGGTTCAGCACCACGCCGGAGTTGGTGCCCTGCTTGAGGCGGATGACCACGCGGGTTTCGCCGCGGGAACTTTCGTCGTTGATGTAGGAGATGCCCTCCACCTTCTTTTCATCGGCCAGGGCGGCGATCTTCTCGATCATCTCCCGCTTGTTCACCATATAGGGGATTTCGGTGACCACGATGGTCTCGCGGCCGTGCTCGTCCACCTCGATTTCCGTCTTGGAACGGATGACCACGCGGCCGCGGCCCGTTTCATAGGCCTCCTTGATGCCGGCCTTACCCATTACGATGCCGCCGGTGGGGAAATCCGGACCCTTGATGTACTGCATCAGTTCATCCGTGGTGATTTCCGGATTGTCGATATAGGCGCAGATGGCGTCGCAGCATTCGCCCAGGTTGTGGGGAGCCATATTGGTGGCCATACCCACGGCGATGCCGGAGGCACCGTTCAGCAGCAGCAGCGGAGCCTTGGTGGGGAGGACGGTGGGCTCTTCCAGCGTATCGTCGAAGTTGAGCGCCATATCCACGGTGTCCTTGTCCATATCGGCCAGGACATCCTCCGCCATCTTCTGGAGCTTGGCTTCCGTGTAACGCATGGCGGCCGGAGAATCGCCGTCCACCGAGCCGAAGTTACCCTGGCCCTTCACCATGGGGTAGCGCTGGTTCCATTCCTGGCCCAGGCGCACCATGGCGTCGTAAACGCTGGAGTCTCCGTGCGGGTGATACTTACCCATCACCTCACCCACGATACGGGCGCTCTTCTTGGTTTGGCCGTTATAGCTCAGGCCCATATTGTCCATCCCGAACAGGACGCGGCGCTGGACGGGCTTGAGGCCGTCGCGGGCGTCCGGAAGGGCGCGGGACACGATGACGGACATCGAATAATCGATATACGCCGTGCGCATTTCGTGGTCGATCTCTACCTGCTCGATATAGCCGGTTCCGCCGGCCTCTTCAAGGATATCTTTCTCTTCGTTTTGATCCATTTTCTATCGTTCTATATAAACGTACAAATATACGAAAAAGAATCGGAAATAACAAAGAGAAAAAAGGGACCGTCCCGAGTGGGGCGGTCCCTTTCAAATCGTGCGCAGAGGACGCTTAATAAACCTCCGTCACAACCAGTTCAAATCCATCTACGCGGATGTTGGCGCTGGTGCTGATGTTGGTAAACGTAAGGTCGAAGTTCTTTACACCTTCATCCACAGTAATGGGACAGGTAATGGTGTAGGTGTTCTTGGTTTCCAGGTCCAACTTCGGTACGAACGACGCGGCGAGCGTGCCGATCGTAACCCCTGTGGTGGAGGTCGTCACCTGATGGTTGCCCTCCAGCTTGGAGTTGCTCCGGTAGGTCAGGGTGGCCTTCTTCACACCATAGCAGGGAATACCGTCGGCCTTCAGGGTCCCGCTGTTCTTGGCAATCAGCAGGTTCATCTGCTTCTGGGGATCTCCCGCTGCCGTAGCGGCCGTATTGTAGTACACCAGGCCATCGGCCTTCATGACAGTGGAGCCGCTTTCCGTGTAGGTAATGGGCGCATTGTCGAAGGAAACCGTCGTCTTATCGGCGGAGGCGCAGTAGGCCGAAGGTTTTTCCTCCGCTTCGGAGCCCTGCCACCATTCTTCCCAAAGGACATCGTTCACGGCAGGGACCGGATCGGCCACCTTGATGTTATCCAGGAAGAAGCGATAGTAACCAGTAGTGGCGCCGAATTTCGTGGGCTTAATCTCGATACGTGTATCGTCCGTGACGCCCTTTAGCGCAATCTTGATGTGCTGCCAGAACATCTCACCGGTATTCTGCGTATGAGCATATTCATTGCTCACTGCGGCATTGCTGTCACCGCAGACACCGGCACCGGTAACTTCCACGTTCATAGAAACGGCGTCCACGGAGCCGGAACCGCCCATCTGGGCGCACCAGTCAAACTCCAGTACGACGTTCTTCGGCGTGGAACCAAAATCCATCTTGGGAAGACGAATACCGCCCACATTATTACCCTTACTGAATTTGAGATAGTATTTCTGCAAATACATTACCTTTGCCGTGGGATTCAGATCTTCATACCCTTTAGCGGCAAAGCGGCTGAGGAATACCTGACTGCCCGTTTCATCAAACGTGTACACATTGGGAGCCGCAGCGGAGGACGTCTGCGTTCCCACGCCGTCTCCTGCATTAGCAGCATCGGCAATATCCTTGAACCAATTAAAGTCGTCCTGGAAGTAAACGCCGGCGGGATAGATCGGCTCGGGTTCCTTCCCGGCCTGGACGAGGGTCACGACAGCTTC
Source organism: Bacteroidales bacterium (assembly GCA_016281315.1). Classification (GTDB taxonomy): domain Bacteria; phylum Bacteroidota; class Bacteroidia; order Bacteroidales; family UBA932; genus Cryptobacteroides. The sequence continues at coordinate 44,432 of JAEEIJ010000097.1, read as the reverse complement.
CAGATTCTTCTCAGTATTATAGAAGCGCACCTTGCCGCTGCGTTCGGTTTCCAGCTCGTTGGCGGTGTAGGTAACGGTGTATTCCGTCCACTCCACCATCGCCTTGGTCCCGGCCTTCTCCACGGTAATCCACTCGCTATTGAGGGATTCGGCGCTCACTTCCACGTTGGACTGTACCTTCAGCGTCTTGGTCCCTTCGGCGGCCAGCAATTCAACGCGGTTGCCGTCGGAAACGCTGATAAACGGATCCAGCTGCTGACCGGCGGCGCTCTGCACCACGTTGATCACCTTCTCGGAATCCTCGGAAATGATCTTGATGGTGCTCTGGCGCAGTTCGGACAGCTCGCTCGGGGCGCAGGTCACCTTAATCTCGGTGGGCTCACCGGCCAGGCCTTCCGTCACGTCGAAGGACAGCCAGTCTGCGGGCGTAGTAACGGTGAAGTCGTAGTCGGAAGTAACCGTAATGGTCTTAGGAGCATCCGGCGTTCCGTTGAAGGTGAGAAGGTCGGGCGAAACCTCAATGTTGGCATACACGGGATCTTTCTCGATGCCGTTGCCTTCCGTGATGATTTCGATGGTGGGCTGGTAGGTCTCGTCCGCGGTATCCGTCACCGTGAGACGGGCCGATCCAGTGTTACGGGCGGCGAGGGGGCCGGCACCGTTGGCCCGCCAGTTGGCCACGCAGCGGAAACGGAACTGGGCGTGTTCGGAATTCTTGCGGTATTTCACCGTGTAGTCGGCCTGCACGTTGGTAGAACCGTCGGCGTTCATCGCGTGCGTATAGACCACTTCCTCTCCGGGATCGCTGGAGGTGAAGGTCTCGCAGGCTGGACGCCACTCCTGGCCGTCCAGGAATTCCAGAATCCAGAATTTGTGACCGGTGGCCGAAGTACGGGACTCGAAGGCAATGCGTACTTCGGAGCCGGCCTTGATGGCGCCGTTGCCGAAGAAGAGCCAGTAGTCTCCCGGCCAGGGACCGGTGACACGGGGGCTCTTGTCGGAGACATCCAGCTTGTACGCCTTATTGGGGTCTGTCGTGGCCAGGTCGAAGGGCACGTACTCGATGTAACCCAGACCGTTCACGGGGTCGATACGGCTGTCTTCGGCCCAGGAGGCCGTCGAATAGTTGATGCCGTCTACGCGCACCTTGAACTTCAGCGGATAAGGGATAAGGGCTTCGTCCACGCCACCGTCGACGACGGCTGTAAGGAGCATCGACTTACCCACGTTGAAACCGGTGAAGGTCACCTTGTGCAGGTCCAGTTTGCCGATTTCCAAAGCCTCCAGCGGGCCGAAGGCGGGAATCTGGAGACCCTGGGTGATATAGATATTGGTGCCGATCAGAGAGGCCGACAGGCTGACGAACTGCGTCTGGGTGAAATCAAAGCTTGCCAGCGTAGAGGTGATATCCGTCGCGTCGGGAAGAACGACGGCGGCGCCGGCCTCGATCACGTTGAATTCATCCAGCACAAACACCGGAGCGTCGTAAAGGGTCTTCTTGGCGCCGTTGAAGGAGATTTTGTCCCCCTTGGCGACACCGGTGCCCTCCACGAACAGGAAGGCGCTCTCGTCACGGGCGATGAAACCGTTATCGGCCAGGGCGAAGACCTGAGCCTGGGCCACTTTGGCCACGGCTTTATCGTCCAGTTCACGGATCTGGGCCAGGGTGTACGTCTCAACGCCGAAGTAGGTGTCGCCGTCCTGATGGATGACGACGACGGCATTGCGCTCGCGGGAGCCGCCCTGGATGGTTATCTTGCCTTCACGGGGCCGGTTCTCGATGCCGCCAGTGGCATTGTCGGCCACTGAAACGGTTATCTCCATAGGTCCGGCGCCGGACATAGGCGAAACGGTAATCCAGTCATCGGAGACATCCACAACCCAGCTGCCGTCGGAGTAAACGTTGAGAGGCTGCTCGGCGGCCGAAACCGAAGCGAAGGTCAGATAGGTTTCGCTGGCCGCAACGGCACGGGCCTCGTGCGCCTCTTCCTTCTTACAGGAGAAGAGGGCCAGGCCCAGCGCCACAATAGCTGCTGTTTTGAATATATTTGTCATTTTCATAGTGTTCATTCCTTATGGGGTTAGTAGCTGAGACCGTCCACCCAGCCGGGGTTCTGAGACAGGGACTTGCCGGCCTCGTGGTACAGCTGACGCTCCTTGCTGGGGATGGGGTAATAGTAGTCGCGGTTCTCGTCGAAGGAACGGGCGGTATTCTTGTGATAGTCGATGTAGCCGGCCGTATCGGAAGAAAGGATCAGTCCGGTTTCCGCGCCCAACTCGAAGTCGGCCATATCCGGGCTCTTGGGGTTGGTGCCCGTCCAGATGTTAATATCGTTCTTCCCGTCTCCGGTGAGGTCATACTTACCTGCACCCGGGAAATAAACGCCGTAAATGGGCTGCTCCAGGCACTTGCCCTCTCTCCATCGGGTAAGGTCGCTCAGGCGGAAGCCTTCCATCGCCAGTTCCAGGGCACGCTCACGACGAATCTCGAGGATGACACCCTTGTTGGCGCCCGTCACGTTGCGGTAGCCGAATTCAGCGGAGCTCATATAAGGGTCGGGATTGGCGTTGGCGTCGGCCATCACCAGATGAGGCATCCCCACGCGGTCGCGGAGGAGGTTGATGGAAATATCCAGGTCATCCTGAGTAAGGGTTCCCAGCTCGGCCTTGGCCTCGGCATAGTTCAGATAGACCTCGGCCAGACGGAAGACGGGCATATCGTTGTAGGACTTGTCCACACGGCCCCATTCGGGCAGGGTCTTGTCCATCACGAACTTGGCCACCTGATAACCGGTCTTGGTGCAGTTAAGGTCGGGAGCGGTAACTTCGGTGTCACCAAGATACATATAACCGGGGCCGACGAGAATGGACGTCAGACGGGGATCCCGGTTCTGCATCTCCTGGACGAACTGCATCGTTTCCCAACCGGGCTGGTCGGTGAAACGGGTGCCGTCGGCCATCAGCACGCTGGCGACGAACTTGCGGGTGAAGCCGGGATTAGCCTGGGACGTCATCATCGCAAAAGCGGTGGAGTTGTTGCAAACCTGCAGGCTCTGGTCGTTCTTGATGGCGAGGATGAACTCGTCCTTGTTGGCATCGACAGCAGCAAACAGCTTGCGGTAGTCGTCCAGCTGCGCCAGATGGTAAGGGCCGTCATCCATCAGTTCCTTGGCAGCGTCGGCCGCCTCGTCCAGATAGAAGCTGGCGTCCTTGGCACCTTCGGGCAGCTGAATCACGTACATCTTGGGATACAGCACAGGGTCGTGATACTTGCGGAAAGTACCTTCGAACAGGCAGAAGCGGGCCTTGAGGGCGAGTGCCGTCCAGCGGTTCACACGATAGGTGCTCACGGCCGAAGGGAGATTCTCGATGGCGTAGTCGATATCGGCGAGCATATTCTGCATCACCAGCTCGCGGCTGTCGCGCTCCTTGTAAAGATCCTCGCTGGTGGTGCCCAGTTCCACGTCATACCACGGCACATCGCCGAAGCGGCGGACCATATCGAAGTAGAAATAGGCCCGGAAGAAACGGGTGAGCGCCGTATATTTTGCCACGGCGGCCGCGTCTTCACATTTGTCCATATTGGCCAGGAGCGTGTTCATCTTGCGAAGATCGCTCCAGGAACCGGCGTTGTTGCTCCAACCGCCGCCCGAGGCGGGAACCGTACGGGTATTGCCGCCGCGCATAACATTGGACAGGCTCTTCCCCACCAGCTGGTCACTCTGCTCCGTGTAGGGTTCCTTGGGAAGCAGGTTGTTGTAGAACGAGTTGGAGAACATCTGAAGGTCGGTCTCACTGCGGAAGTAGTTTTCGGGGGCCATCGTAGCCTTGGGCACCCGGTTCAGGTAGTCGCTGCAGGAAGTGAGGCTGGCGACCAATGCGATGACTGTAATAATGATCTTTTTCATAGTCTTGTCCTCCATCCTTTAGAAAGTAATGTCAATACCGAACATATAGGTCTTCTGCCAGGGATAGCTCATATGGTCCTTGGCATCGGCCTCACTGGTAACTCGGCGATAGGCCGATTCCGGATCCAGATACCGGGTGTATTTCTTGAGCGGGGACCAGTAGGCCAGGTTCTCGCCGGAGAAGTACACACGCACCTTCTCCAGACCCACCTTGCGGGTGAGGCTGGCCGGGACCGTGTAGCCCACCGTCAGGTTCTTGAAGCGCAGATAGCGGATATTCTGCAGGTAGCGGCTGTTCACCTTGGACAGCTCGCCGCCGGTGGCGGAATAGGCGCGGGGACGCGGGAAGTAGGTATTGGGGTTTTCCTCGGACCAGACGCGGTCGATGAAATCGCGCTGGAGGAAGGATACATAGGAATAGCTGTAGGGACCCCAGAACATATAGTTCATACCGGCCGGGTACCAGTAGTGGTTACCGGTTCCCTGGAAGAAGGCCGAAACGTCGAAGCCCATATAGTCGAAGTTGAAGGTGAAACCGTACTGGAGGCTGGGCAGGGAATTACCCAGAATCTTGCGGTCACCGGGATCGTCGGCGGTATTGCTGCCCAGGCTGAGGGTATTTACGCGCCACTGGTCTTCCGGAAGCAGGATCTTGTTGCCGTTCTCGTCCAGGACGAATTTTCCGTTTGCATCGATCTGATAATGACCGTCATTGTCCAGGTCCAGGAAACGGAGGTCACCCGCCCGGAAACCGCCGGTCATACGGGAATTGATGTAGCCGTTGAGGTCCACCACCTCGCTGCAGTACTTCTGCGCCTCTTCATCGCTCTCGAAAAGGCCATCCACTTCAAAGCCCCAGATATCGCCCACGCGCATCCCTTCATAATAGGTCATGCTGAGCAGTTTGGTGGGATTGTTGAAACGGGTGATGTAGGTGCGGTAGTCGCTGAGGGTGGCTCGCACGCCGTAGCCGAACGGTTTGCCGAAGAGCTTGAATTCGTCTTTCCAGCCCAGGGAGAGTTCGTAACCCGTCGTCTTGAGGTCGGCGGCATTGGTCTGGGGAGAATCGGCGCCGTAAACGGCAGGAAGGTCGGGGCCGACGGTGAGCATATTCAGCGTCTGACGCTGGTACACTTCACCGGTGAAGGTGAGGCGGTTGCGGAAAGCGGCGAGGTCCAGACCGGCGTTGTACTGGCGGGCTGTCTCCCAGGTGAGATCGGAATCCACCGGCGCTCCAAGCGTGGAGTATTTGGCCAGGGACGTTCCCTCGCCGAAGGTGTAGGACTTGAAGTCGTTGATGGAAATCTTTCGCAGGTAGGCGTAGTAGTTCTGGCCTCCGGACGAAGTACGGACCACCTGGTTGCCCAGGTTACCGTAGGAGACGCGGAGTTTGAGGTTGTCCACCACGCTGCGGGCAGGCTTGAAGAACGGTTCTTCGGAAATTCTCCAGCCCAGGGAGGCCGACGGGAAGAAGCCCCACTGATGTCCCTTCTGGAAACGGGACGTACCGTCGTAGCGGCCCGAGATTTCCAGCAGATAACGTTCCTTATAGTCGTAGTTCACACGGCCGAAGAAGCCCATAATGGCATATTCGTTCTGGCCGCCGGAAACTTCCATCACGGTGGCTCCGGTCGCATCGGGACCCACCAGGTTGAGGTCGTTCAGTGTCTCGGACTGAAGGTTCATACCGATGGCGCCCACGTTCTTGCTGAGCCAGTGCTCCATATTCATACCGCCTGTTACCGTAAGATGGTGGGCATTGGCGAATGTGTTTTCATACGTGCCGAACACATTGGTGGTATGACGCTGATAGGTGTTGATTTCCTCTTGCAGGGAGTTTTCACCGGCACCGGTAGTATAGTACTCGTAGTCGGCATCCGGATAGCGGCGGTACTGGAAGTTCACGCTGCGGTACTGGTTGCGGTTCTGGTACAGCCGGTAGGTATAATTGGCCGTGAGGGTGAAGTGCCTGGTGGGGGTGATCTTCAGTTCCGTCGTATTGGAGAAGTCGCTCCTGATCTGCTGGTTGCGATGCTTCCCCTCGCCGAACACCAGGTGACGGCCGTTGGCCACGTTATAGCTGATGAGCGGCGTGGCGTACAACCAGCTGCCGTCCGGGTTCTTCAGCGGGAAGGATGCCAGGGCGTGACGGGATGCGTACGCGAAGGAATCCTGGATGTTGCTGCCGCCGGGATAATCATAAGTGGAAGTATAGAACGCCGTATTGTTCGACAGGCGCATAAACTTGTTCAGGCGGGCGTCGATCTTGGCACGCAGGTTATACTTCCTGAACACATCCGGGTTCGCCTTGATAATGCCGGTCTGGCGGTCGTAGGCACCGGACAGATAGTATTTGACGTCTTTATTACCACCAGTAATGGAAATATTCTGTTGCTGAACGGGGTGCTGGTCGTTGTAGAGTTCGTGGTACCAGTCCGTGTTGCAATAGTAGATCCACTGTTTGCGGCCGTTACGAACTTCCTCCACAACCCAGGGGCGCTCGGGATTCTCCGTCACGTCGTTCACACGGGCCAGGAGTTCGGCCATATCGTGGGCGGTGTAGTTGGTGTAGTTCTTGCCGGCGTCGCTGGCCCAGAACTTATCCACGGTATAGACCGACCAGTAACCGCGGGTTTCGAAGTCGGTGGAAACGGTGGGCGCTTCCCAGCCCCAGCGTCCGCTGTAACGAACCTTGGCCTTTCCGCCTTTCTCGTCACCGGACTTGGTGGTGACGAGGATGACGCCATAGGCTGCACGGGCGCCGTAAATGGCGGCGGCCGAGGCGTCCTTAATCACGGAAATGTTGGCCACATCCGCAGGGTTCACGCGGGAGAGGTCGCCTTCGGTGCCGTCAATCAGCACCAGAGGATCGGCCTCGTTGATGGAAGTTATACCGCGGATGTTGATGGAACCGGCACTGCCGGGGTTACCGGCCGATGTGGAAATGTTCAGGCCGGGAACGGCACCCTGCAGCATATTGGTCAGGTTGTGCGTAGTGCGGTCTTGCAGTTCCTTGGCATCCACAGCTGTAACGGCGCCGGTGAGGTTCACCTTCTTCTGGACGCCGTAACCCACGACCACGGTTTCCTCCAGCATCATATTGTCCTCTTCCAGAACAATCTGGATGCTGCTCTGTCCCGCAGCTGCGCGGACCGTCTGTGAAACATATCCCAGGCAGGACACTTCCAGCACCACCTCGCCTGCCGGGACGCGAAGGGTGAAGCCGCCGTCCGCAGTGGTGACTGTGGCGGCGTTGGTTCCGGACACCATCACCACAGCGCCCACCACCGGCTGACCGGCGGCGTCTTTCACGGCGCCGGACAGGGATGTGCGCTGGGTCTGGGCAAACAAGCCTAGGCTCGTCGCCAGTGCCAGGACCAGAGAAACAAGGATTAAACGAAGTTGTTTCATTGGTTTAGTTTAATAGGTTATTTATAAATGTCCGTATTGAATGCTTTGGGGCGCGTCATACTTTCGGTATACACATTTCCAAAGCGGTCGGTTACTTTGATATTCAGCGTAGAGCTGGCCGATGAGGCCGTCACCTTGAACATATGGCTGTTTTGTTCCGTAGCGAAAGTCGCCTTTTTGTTTTTGTTCAGGCGTTTGGCCGTATAGGCAATCAGGTGCAGCGGATCGTAGGCCGTCACCTTGGCCGGCGTGAGCGAGGTGCCGTTCTCGCTCACCTCTACCTTCCAGGAAGGGTCGTAGTTCCAGACGTTGATATAAACCTCATTGGCGCTGCTGGAGGTAGCCCAGAAACCCGGCTTGAAAGAGTCCTGATAAGTGGCGCTGCCTGAAGAGACGTAATTGGCGGCCGTAATGGTGATATTGTTGCGGTCGTAGGTGCGGAACTGGTGGTTCATCGCACGGCCGGTCGCCTTATACTGCCAGCTGAAAGAAGTACCGTTTACCTTCACGACGGTGTATCCTCCCGGACTGCCGTCCTGGCCGATGTGGATGCCGGGCGTTTCCTGCGCGCTCCACCACCAGGTGCCGCACACCGAACCGGCGTTGTGCTCGAAAATGTGGTTGGAAGCCATCTTGTCCACATTATATATCGTGTGCGTATGGGCGGTGAACACGTGCGCCTGCGGATAGGCCGAAAGAATGGGGGCGAACGTGGACGCGCCGGTCATATTGTTGGACCCGCCGGCCTTGTAAAGAGGAATATGCATCGTCACCACCAGCGGCGTGTTCTTGTCTACATAGGAGAGGTCCTTCGCCAGCCAGTCGTACTGGTCCTGCACCAGATTGGCGTTGTATGTACGTACATAACAGGCGTTCCCTTTATCGTCCGTAGTGGGCGTCTCGTTAGTGCACTCTACGTCGTCCAGTACCACATAGTGCACCTTCCCCACATTGAAGGAATAATAGGTGGGCCCTATTTCCCGCTTGTATTCTTCCACGGTGTTATAGTCCCCCACCTGGTACATACTGTGGTCGTGGTTGCCGATGGTGTGGTAAATGGTAAGGTCGTTGATGGCCTTCGCATCGGCCAGGTATTCCTTATAGCCGTAATTGTTCACTTCCCAGTACAGGTCCCAGGTCATATCTCCCAGGGTCATCGCGTAGACCGGGCCGGACAAAGAAGAGCGGAAGACGTTGATATCGCTGACGAAAGACCGGAACTGATCGCGATCTCCGGTTCGGTTGGCCAGGTGGATGTCTCCCAGCATCAGCATTGTGTGGTTCTCCTGCCCTTCCACCTTCTTCAACTGGAAATCTACCCGTTCCGCTATGGAAGCGGCTTTCACCAGTTGGGCGTGAATAATGGGGAGAACGCCCTGACGGAACGGCTCATAACCCGACGGAACGCTCACAAAAACATATTTGTGATACTTGTTTGACTTGAGTTGATACACGCCGTTTTTGTCCGTGCGCGCCACTTCCATTCCGTCCGATACGCTCACATTCGGAACGCCCACACCCTCGCAGGTAACTTTCCCGTATACGGTACTGCCTTCTGCAGGTTCCAGGCTGGGGTCATCGGCCTTCACCACCACCTGCATCTCTCCCCGGCTTTGGGAAAGCGTGCCCCGCTTGATGCTGACCACATATTTGCCGCTTACCAGAAAACCGCCCCACAGGGAACGGATGTCCACCTTAAAGGAGGAATTGGTGATATCGGTAACCGGGCAGGCCGGGAGCGCCCCCAGGACAATCTGGTCCCCGGAAGACGGTTTTTTCCCGAACTGAACACGGAAACTGATGGTCTCGCTGCCATAGGGAATCTCCATTTGGTCGGGGACTTCAAACTGAACATCATTCAAAGAGGAAGTCTCCTGCTCCGGGTTTTCTTTTCCACCACAGGCACTAAAAAGGAATAGTGTGGTTAGAACTGCAGCAAAGAAGCTGAGTGTCTGTTTCATTACGGTTAATTAGTTTTTCTGCTCAAAGTTACAGAATATTTATTAACTTTGGTCACATTAAATTGAAAATTTAAAATGAAAAAACTCCTTTTTGTTCTTCTTTGCCTCTGCCTCACGCTATTACCCCTGAATGCCAAGAAAGTCAAAGGCAGCGTCCGCGGGGCCGGACAGCCGCTCTCCGGCGTAATCGTTTCCGACGGTTACCGCTTCACGCAGACCGGGGCCGACGGCAGCTTTACCCTGAATACCCACAAGGACGCCCGCTTCGTCTTCGTGATCACCCCGTCGGGCTATGTGGCCGATTTCTCCTCCGGCGCACCGCAGTTCTATCTGCCCGTCAAGGGAACGAAGAACTTCGACTTCGCCCTGCAGCAGTTCGGGGACGGGAACGACTACACCCTCTTCTCCGTCTCGGACCCGCAGATGCAGAACAAAAAGCATCTCAAGCGCTTCAAGGGCCGTCCGCTGGGAGACCTTCAGGGAATGGCAAAGCGGTTCAGCGCCCTCAGACCCACCGTGGGCATCGCCCTGGGCGACGTAGCCTGGAACAAACTGGAGATGTTCGACTCCTATAAGAAAGCCATCGCCACTACCGGCATCCCCTTTTATGCGGTCATCGGCAACCACGACCACATCCAGAATAAGGACGGCATCGCCGCCGGAGCGTCCTACGAAGCCGCTTTCGGCCCGTACAACTACGCCTTCTGGCTGGGGAAAGACCTGGTGATCGGCGTGGAGAACCTGATCTTCAAGGCCAGCGGCCACGCAGACCCCGGCAAATCCTCCAACAATTATAAGGAAGGGTACCCGCAGGAGACGCTGGACTTCGTGAAAGGGCTGCTGCAGTACGTTCCCAAGGGCACGCACATCTATATGGCCCAGCACAGCCCCATCCGCTTCGTCTTCCCCCGCAAGAAACAGGATATCGTAAACGCCGCCGAGATGCTCGCCATCCTGGACGGATATAAGGTGGACATTCTCTCGGGGCACACCCATATGATGAACACCCTCCCCGTCAGCGAAAATGTCACCGACCACAACGCGGCGGCCCTGGGCGGCGCCTGGTGGGCCACCGACTGGTGCAAGGACGGCACCCCGCGCGGCTACCAGGTCATTTCCTCCGTCGGCGGCAAGGTGGACTGGCAGTGGCACAACCTGGACTATCCCGACACTTTCCAGGTGCAGTTCATCGGAATGGACAAAGCACCCCTGCACCCCAATGCGGTCCTCGCCAACGTCTGGATGGCCGATCCTTCCTGGAAGGTGGAATGGTACCAGGACGGCACCTATATGGGAGAGGCCGAACACGTGATGGAGATTTCCACCGACTACGGGGAGGAAATCCTGGGCGTGTACAAAGGGGAGGCCGATAAGATTCCCGGCTACAAGCGTCCCGAACCGATGTGGCACTTCTACGCCGCCGAACCTTCCCAGTATGCCTCCACGGTGACGATGGTGGTAAAGGCTCCCGACGGACGCAGCTGGAGCCACGAATTCGACCTATCCAACCGCGCCTACATCGACCTGCAGGCCCACCGCGGCGGCGCCGGCCTGATGCCGGAGAACACCTTCTCCTCGATGAAAAACGCGATGAAACTGCACGTCAACACCCTGGAGTTCGACCTTCAGCTGAGCGGCGACAAACAGGTGGTGGTCTCCCACGACAACTATTTCCATTCGCGCTACTCTATGCGTCCGGACAGCACCCTCATTCAAAAGGAAGATCCCAAGGAATACCTCTACACGATGCCCTACGACAGCATCGCCAAGTACGACGTAGGACTGCGTTTCGTAGACCGCTGGCCGCAGCAGAAGAAGGTTGCCGAGCACAAGCCGCTGGCATCGGCCTTAATTGACTTCACCGAAAGCTACGCCCAGGAAAAGGGCCTTTCCGCCTTCCGCTACAACATCGAGATCAAGTCCCGCACCGGAAAGGGAGAAGGCAAGCTGTGGCCCGACTACAAGGAGTTCTGCGACGTCTGCATTCCGCTGCTGCTCTCCAAGAACCTGGGCGACCGCCTGGTAGTCCAGAGCTTCGACGTGCGCGCCCTGGAATACATTCACCAAAAATGGCCGGAGGTGAAACTGTCCTACCTCACCGAAGAAGAGGACGATATCGTCAAGATTCTGTCGCAGATCAGCTTCAAACCGGAGTGGTGGTCGCCCAATTTCGAGGTCATCACCCACACCAACGTGGCCTACTGCCAGGCCCAGGGCATCAAGGTGGTCCCCTGGACGGTGGACGATCCGGCCGACATCCAGCGGATGGTGGATTGCAAGGTGGACGCCATCATCTCCAATTATCCGGACCGGCTGATCGCTATTTGTAGATAGATTTCAGGGTTACATTCTGGTACCATTCAGGCAGCGTGGGGTCGTCGATGACGGCATCCACGTTGCGGCTGCGTCCCAGAATGACGTTCTGCTCCAGGAACTCTCTCTCAATCTCCCAGATGTAGTCCATATAGGCCGCCACGCTGTGCGTGCGGTCCTTGAAGCGGTAGATGCAGTAGCTCGTAAAGCCCTTTTTCTTCCAGTGCGAAGCCAGCCAGCTGCTGCCCCAGAGGCCGCGGCCGAAGGCGCCGAGCTTGTTGTAGGCCACGGCTTTGTCGGCCGTCCCGTGCAGCATCAGCGTGGGACAGGGGGCCGACGGATACGACGGGGCGCCGTCGGCGCTGATGACCGCACCGGCGAACGCCATCATCCCCTTGAACCGGAAGCCTTTCGGCAGTTCACCAGTCCGGCCGCACAGGATGTCATATTCGGCCGCCTGCGAGATGATGGCCCCGGCCGATGAACCCACCAGGACCAGGTTCTCCGGATCCACGCCCAGTTCTTCCCGGTTGTCCGAGAGGAAGCGCACAGCGCTGAAAAGATCCTCCACGCCGATCTGCTGGGCCTGGTAGAACTGCCCCACCGACTTGTAGGCGCCGATAAGGCCTTTCCCTACCTTGACGCCTTTCATTCCCAGGCGATAGTCGATGGTAACTACCTGATAGCCATTCTCATTGAGGCGGTGGAACCAGTTCAGGACAAAGTCGTCCACCCGCTGGCCCATAATGAAACCGCCGCCGAACACATAGAGGATGGTGGGCTTATCCTTTCCCTCGAAACTGAGCTCCGCGTCCATTGAGGGACGGAAGATGTCCAGATACAGGTCGCAGGTATCCCTACGGGCATACAGATAGGTTTCCTGGGCCCCGGCGGGAACCGCCAGAAGCAGGATGTAGAAAAAAAGTACGAATTTTTTCATGATCTTTTTACTTGGGCAATGGTTTGGCGCAAGCTACCCTTACCTTTGCAGCAGAAAACAAAATGAAAGAGCTATGAAAAACACCAGCTACAACGAGGAAATCCTTTCCAACATCATCTCTTCCAATACTTCCTTCCAGGCGCTCCAGGGTCTGATGAAAGACCTCGGGCTCGAATTCGAAGAGGCGGAAGCCCTTTAGTCCGTCTTCAACTCCACCAGGGTGGATTCCTTGTCCGCTGCGAGCCCCACGCGGAGCGTCCGCAAAGCCCCCTTCTCCCGGGATTTGGACACCAGGATGCGGTCGCTGATGATGAACTCGGACACGGGATCCTCCACATAACGCACGAGCGCCCGTTTCAGCGGACGGGCTCCGTAGGCGGGATCGTAGCCGGCATCGGCCACGAAACGCTTGGCGGAAGGCGTGATTACCAGCTTATACCCGGCCTCCAGCGCCCTTGTGCGCAGATCTTTCAGCTCGATGTCGATGATGCGCTCGATGGCCTCCTTGTCCAGCGAATGGAAGTAGACCTGGGCGTCCACCCGGTTGATAAACTCCGGCGGGAACGCCTTCTTCACGGCCTTCTCCACCACGGCTTTCCGGTCTGTTTCCACATTCTTTCCGGCTGTGGCAAAGCCGATTCCGCTGCCGTATTCCTCCATCTCGCGGCTTCCCACGTTGGAAGTCATAATGACGATGGTATTCTTGAAGTCCACGGTGCGGCCGTTGCTGTCCGTCAACCGGCCCTCGTCCATTACCTGCAGGAGCAGGTTGAAAATGTCCGGATGGGCCTTTTCTATCTCGTCCAGCAGTACCACGCAATAGGGCTTGCGGCGCACGCGCTCCGAGAGCTGGCCGCCCTCCTCATAGCCCACATAGCCGGGAGGCGCCCCGATCAGGCGCGAGACGCTGAACTTCTCCATATACTCGCTCATATCCAGGCGCACCAGGTTCTCCTCGCTGTCGAAGAGATATTCGGCCAGGGAACGCGCCAGCTGGGTCTTTCCCACGCCGGTGGGGCCGAAGAAAAGGAAGGTTCCTATCGGCCGGTTCGGGTCCTTGAGGCCCGCCCGTCCCCGCTGGATGGCGCGCACCACGGTCTCCACGGCTTCGTCCTGTCCCACGATCCTTGCCTGCAGGACCTCCCGCATCTTCACGATGCGGTTGCCTTCGCTTTCGGCCACCTTGTTCACGGGAATTCCGGTCATCTTGGAGACCACCGTGGCGATGTCCTCCGCGTCCACCTCGCGGCCGCTCCCCTTCTTCTTCGTAAGGGCCAGACGCACCATCGATCCGGCCTCGTCGAAGGCGTCGATGGCTTTGTCCGGAAGGGATTTGTCCGTGATATAGCGGTCCGTCAGGCGCACGGCGGCCTCCACGGCCTCGTCCGTGTACTTGATTCCGTGGAATTCCTCATATTTGGGACGCAGGTGCTGCAGGATGGCAATGGATTCCGCCACGCCGGTGGGCTCCACCACGATCTTCTGGAAGCGGCGGTCCAGGGCGCCGTCCTTCTCCACGATCTTCGTGAATTCATCCAGGGTGGTGGCGCCGATGCACTGGAATTCCCCGCGGGCCAGGGCGGGTTTCAGCATATTGGCGGCATCCAGGCTGCCGGAAGCGCCGCCGGCCCCCACGATGGTGTGGAATTCGTCGATGAAAAGGATGATGTCCGGATTCTCCGAAGCCTCCTTGATGATTGTCTTGAGCCGTTTCTCGAACTCGCCGCGGTACTTCGTTCCCGCCACCACGCTGGCGATGTCCAGCGACAGGATGCGTTTTTTTGCCAGGGCGGCCGAGATGTCCCCGGAGGCGATTTTCTGTGCAATCCCCTCCACGATGGCCGATTTCCCCACCCCGGGCTCGCCGATGAGCATCGGGTTGTTCTTCTTCCGCCGGCCCAGAATCTCGATGACGCGGGAAATCTCCGTGTCGCGGCCCACCACCGGATCCAGTTTCCCGTCGCGGGCGGCGGCGGTGAGGTCGTAGGCGAATTCCTCGATATCCAGCTTCTTCTCCTCGGGTTCTTCGTCGGGGCCCTGCGAGGGCTGTTCCTCCCGCCTGGGCTGCCCGGGCTGCTGCAGCATCCCCTCGTTCTCCATAAAAGCGAGCAGGCGGCCGTAGTCGATGCCGTGGTCGCGCAGGAACGCCTGGCCGAAGCTGGCCGTCGTGCGGCACAGGGCCAGGAGCAAGTGCTCCGGACGGGCCTCCGGGCTCTTGAGGCGCGTGGCCTCCATCACGGTGATGCTGAGCACGTTCTGGGCCTGCCGGGAAAAGCTGATGTGGTCTATCTGCTCATAGGGAATGGTCTCGTTGGTGCGGATACGGTCGTCGATGAAGGTCTTAAGCTCCGCCGGCTCCACGCCCATACTCTGGACGGTGCGGAAGGCGCTGTTTTCCTCGTGGCGGATGAGGCCCAGGAACAGATGGTCCGGGCCGATGCCATAGCTGCCCGTGCGCATCGCCTCCTCCCGTGCATACGAGACGATTTTATTCAGATCTTCGGATACTTGCAGTCCCATATCACTTTACCAGGTATTCTGTGGAGATGCCGCCGGCCTCTTCCAGCACCATCCGGGTGAGGCGGCCCTTGGCATTGTAGTCCAGTTCCATCCCCGTATACCCCTTGGGAGCAGGTTTGCGGACCTTGATCGCTACGTGTTTCCCGCCCTTTACGGAGGACTCTGTGTAATCGGCCTCCATCTCCTGGGCAATCTCCTTGTACTTGCCCTGGATGCCGTACATAATGGCGTTCCGCTGCAGGCGCACCGTCCTGTTGTTGTCCGTGTTCACGTCCAGCGACACGCCCCGGAGGTCGAAGCGCAGCAGCGGACCGTCCACGATGAAGTAGTCGCCGTCGGGCTTGGTGTAGAGCATCGCCAGGTTATCGGGGGCCGTATAGACGATACTCCCCTCGCTCACGATTTTCTTTCCCGTGAGCTTGAGGGTTTTGGTCTGGACAAAGGTGCTCTCGAAACTCTGGGCGCCCGCCGTGAAACCCACGAGGAGCAGCGCCAATACAAGGATTCTTTTCATCATTACTTAAGGCTGGACATCCGCTCCAGGCACAGCTCTACGAGACTGCGGATGGCCGGTTTGTAGTCCGGATTGGAACTCTGGAGATAACGGTTGGCGATGATGCAGCACACCGTGCTGGCGTTGTGGCCCAGGTGGGCGGCCAGGCCGGCGAGCGGCGAAGATTCCATCTCGAAGTTGGTGATGCGGTAGTCTTCCCCGCTGTCCGAGAAGCGGAAGCTCTCGATGTCCTCCAGCATATTGGGCATGGCGAGCGGAACGCGGACCACGCGTCCCTGAGGGCCGTAGAAACCGCAGGCCGATATGGTGACGCCCTTGATGGTGGCGTCCTTCATCAGGTCGATGATCTTGGGGGAAGCCTTCACGAAATAGGGCGATGGCAGCACCGGGGCCCAGTTCATATGCTTCTTGAACGCTTCTTCCACGGCGGGAATGGTCACCTTCTCGCGGTTGCCGTACCAGTTCATCACGCCGTCGAAACCGACGCTGATGTGCGAGAGAACATAGCTTCCCAGCGGAATGTCCGCGTGCAGGGCGCCGGAAGTGCCGATGCGGAGGATGTTCAGAGCCCGGTGGACGGGCTTCACCTCGCGGGTTTTGAAGTCCACGTTCGCCAGGGCGTCCAGCTCGGTCATCACGATGTCGATGTTGTCCGGGCCGATGCCGTGGGACAGGGCGGTGATGCGCGTGCCGTTGTAGCGTCCGGTGATGGACACGAACTCGCGCGAAGCGTTGCGGCATTCAATGTCGGTGAGGTACTCGCCGATCATATCCACGCGGGCGGGATCTCCCACCATAATGACGTTGTCGGAGAGCTGCTCCGGCTTCATATGGAGATGGAAAACGGAGCCGTCGCCGTTGATGATGAGTTCGGATTCGGGAATTCTCATGGTTCTATGTGGTTTATATTTCAAAGTTCTCTATTTCCTTCACCAGCTTGCCGATAATGCCCATCTTGGTGTCGTAGAGGGCGTCGGAGATGTCCACCTTGTAGTAGTGCGGGTTGATCAGACGCGTCTCCGAAGGCGAAAAATGGTGCAAATTGTCTTTATAGAACTGTCTCTTCTGCAAAAGGGTATGTTTCGGGGCCACACGCTGGCCGCCGGCGATGACCTGGTGTTGCAAAGGACGTGCCTCGTAGGCGCCTTCCTCGAAGGTTTTGGTCTTGAAGCTATCGTATTCGTCGCGCACCGTCACGGTTTTCCCGTGCTGGAGGGCGAGGTCCATCGGGTCTCCGCGCAGGCAGCTTACATCGGCCTTGAAGACGTAGCCGTCGATGCGGTTTCCCTTCACGCTGTCCTGGGCCGATATGCGCCAGGTAATCTGGAAGCCCGGGTTGATGAGCTTGATCTTGTCCTCGCTGCGCTTGATCACGGGCTCGTCGTCGATCTGGACCAGTTTATAGACGTTGCCGAAGCAGGGAGCCGCCTTGGAGGTGGCGATGGCGTCGCCCACCCCGTAGCTGTCGATGCGGGCGCCCTGGCGCTCCAGGTCCGTGATGAGGTATTCGTCCAGGCCGTTGGTGGCGAAGATCTTGCACTTGGTGAGTCCGTGCTCGTCCAGGATGCGGCGCACTTCCTGCGAGAGGTACGCGAGGTCTCCGCTGTCCAGGCGGATGCCGTAGCCGGGGGCGTAATTGTCGTCGATCCCGGCCTCCTTGAAGCTTCTGATGGCGTTTTTCACGCCGCACTTCAGGGTGTCGTATGTGTCGATCAGGAGGATGAGGTTCTCTCCCTTATGGGTGCGGATGTAGTCGCTGAAGGCCTTGTGCTCGCCCTCCACGGTGGAGCCGTAGGAGGTGATGAAGCTGTGGGCCATCGTACCGGT
Organism: Bacteroidales bacterium; assembly: GCA_016281315.1. GTDB lineage: Bacteria > Bacteroidota > Bacteroidia > Bacteroidales > UBA932 > Cryptobacteroides. Next base: position 27,038 of record JAEEIJ010000097.1, on the reverse strand, counting down.
GGACGGCACGCCGTTGAAGGCGCCCGTGAGAATGTTCGAGCTGCTGGCGCAGCCGGCGATCTGGGCCGCTTTGCCGCCGTACACCGCGGCCCAGGGGCCGTGGGCCCTTCTGGAGCCGAACTCGCTCACGGGTTTGTCCGTGCTGCGGCACACGCGGGAAGCCTTGGTGGCCACGGCCATCTGGTGGTTCAGGATGCACAGCATCGGGGTTTCCAGCACCTGGGCCTGGATCATCGGCCCCACCACCGTCACGATGGGCTGGTTGGGGAAGGCGATCTCCCCTTCCCGCATACAGTACACGTCCCCGGTGAATTTCATCGTGCTCAGGTACTTGCGGAATTCGCGGTATTCCTCCCCGGGCAGGAACTTCTCATAGAATTCCTCGGGTTCCGACCCCAGCTTGAGCACCATCTCTATCACTTCCTCGGTGCCGCTCACCACCGCCCAGTTGTTGTTCTCCGGAGCCTTGCGGTAAAAGAGGTTGAAAACGGCTGTCTGGTCCTGCTTTCCGCATTCCAGATAGGACTTTCCCATCGTGTACTGGTACTTGTCCGAGACATAGGCGTTGTTGATAATGTCCACTTTGCGTATATTTTTACAAAGATAATGATTTTTGCGTATCTTTGTAAGTCTTTATGATAACGTGGGATCAAATACGGGACCTGCAGGAGCGTGTAAAAGCCCTGGACGCTTGCCTGGACATTGCCGGGAAGCGGAAGGAAGTTGCCGCCAAAACGCAGGAGACGCTGGCTCCGGACTTCTGGGGCGATCCCAAGGCCGCGGAGGCGTTCCTGAAGAAGCTCTCCGGCATCAAGTCCTGGGTGACGGACTATGATAAGGCCAGGAGTCAGGCCGATGACCTGGAAGTCCTGTACGAATTCGCAAAAGATTCCCTTTCCGGCAACGAAGACGAAGCCGTGGCGACCCCCGAAACCCGTGAACTGGACCAGGCTTTCGGCCAGGCGGAAGAAGCCGTGGAAGCCCTGGAACTGAGGAATATGCTGGGGAATGAGGGCGACAACCTGGGCGCCGTCCTCACCATCAATTCCGGTGCCGGTGGCACGGAAGCCAATGACTGGAGCGCGATGCTGATGCGGATGTACCTCCGCTGGGGCGAACGCAATGGTTACAAGATGACGGTCACCTCCCTCCTGGAGGGCGAAGAAGCCGGCATCAAGAGCGTCACCATCGAAGTGGAGGGAGATTACGCCTACGGTTATCTGAAGGCCGAAAACGGCGTGCACCGCCTGGTGCGCATTTCCCCGTTCAACGCGCAGGGCAAGCGCCAGACCACCTTCTCCAGCGTGTTCGTGTATCCGCTGGTGGACGACAGTATTAACATCGAAATCAATCCCGGAGACCTGGAGTGGGACACCTTCCGCAGCGGCGGCCACGGCGGCCAGAACGTGAACAAGGTGGAAACCGGCGTCCGCGTACGGCACCTCCCTTCGGGAATTATGGTGGAGAATACGGAAACCCGCAGCCAGCAGGACAACCGCCAGCGGGCGCTCCTCATCCTGAAATCCCGGCTGTACGACATTGAACTGAAGAAGCGTCAGGAAAAGCAGGCGGAACTGGAGGGCCAGAAAAAACGCATCGAGTGGGGCTCCCAGATCCGCAATTATGTCCTTCATCCCTACAAACTGGTGAAGGATCTGCGCACCGGATACAGCACCGCAGACACGCAGGGCGTGCTGGACGGGGACCTGAACGAATTTATGAAAACCTATCTGATGGGGAAAGGCGCTGCCGTCACGGACCCGGACGACCTAGATTAAACGGATGCCCTCGGAAGCCATTTCCTCGAGGGCTTTTTTGTGACCGTCTCCGTCCACATAAGCCAGGCATTCTTTCAGCACCGACACCTTGAAACCTGCCTTCAGTAAATCTTCCGAGGTATTCCGGACACAATACTCCGTAGCGATGCCGCATACGAGAACCTTTTCTATCTCCATCAGCTGCAGTACTTCCGCCAGGCTTTGACCAGCACTGTTCTTGCCTTCAAATCCGCTGTACTGCTCCTGCTCGGGATTCTCGCCTTTATAAAAGCACAGATCCTCATCCACGAAGGGAATCAGCGCATCGTGGATTTGAGCGCCGCGCGTTCCCTGGACACAATGCGGGGGCCAGGGGCCGCCCTGAGCGGCAAAAGAGGAGTGGTTGGCCGGATGGTGGTCACAGATGAAAAGGATAGGGTTGTCGTGGTGTTTACCGATATGGGCCACCGTTGCAGTCACCGCTTCTTCGGCGCCTTGACACGCGAGTGAACCGTCAATGAAATCGTAGAGCATATCTACGACAATCAGTGCATAGTCTTTCATAACTGCAAACTTACATAAAAAATCGCTATTTGCGTCCGCGGTGGTCCAAAAAATTACCGACCGCGGACGAAAATGGCCGTATTTGTCCGTGGTGTCCCATTTTCTGGACCACCTCGGACGCCCTGAAGTCGTGAAGGGACGCCGCGATGCTGTTAAGACAAAAAAAAGGGCGACCGCCGAGGGCCGCCCTTGGAAAAGCTCGAATAATTATCTGTAGATGTTGTACTGGTTGTAGAGCGAGCCGTACATCTGCCCCAGGACCTCCAGGTACGGCTGGCCGTCGAAGAGGGTGGTGCGATAGACGGTGTTGTCTACCATATAGTACTCGATGCCGTTCATCACGATGATTTCGTAGTCGTCCGGGAGCGAGGTCACCAGGGCACCTGCAGGAGGAACGATGGTGGTGTACTGTCCGGAAGCGGAAACCATGTAGAACACGCCGTCCATATAGAAGTAGTCCGAATTGGCGTAGGCGTAACTCTGGACGAGTCCCAGTTTCTCGGCCAGTTCATAGGCCGTGAGGGCGCGCTTGGAGTTGATGGCGTAGGCTGCATTCTGGGCTGCCAGGCGGGCATTCTGCTGAGCGATGATCAGGTTCTGCCGGGCGATGGCGTTATAGTAGTCGAACGTGCGGCTGTAGGTACGGTAGGTATCGCAGTAGTAGGCGAAGCGGATGGCGCGGAGGATGGCCCTGTCAATGGCTGCTTCCAGAGGAGTGCCGAAAGGAGGACGGCAGATCACGTAACCGGCGCCGTAGCTGCGGTAGTAGATTCCGTTGTAGAAGTAATAGTCGATGCCCCAGTGGGTGATGCGGCGCCAGGAAGAAGGCAGGCTGGTCACGCGATAGCCGAAGTAGTGAGGCCTGTCGCTCCAGAAGTGACCGGCGTGGTTCCAGTCCACGAAATCGCGGTTACGGGGTGCCACACGCACCATATTGTGGTTTGCGTCGATGCTGAAGTCGTCGTTGTAGCGGAAGTTGCCGTTGTCGTCGCGGTAGGCTTCCCTGGAGGAAACGGTACCGGCCGATTCGGCCACTCTGTTCGACAGTCCCTGGCGGCTCACGTTGCTCGAACGGGTGCTGGCGCTGCTGGACGAGCGCACGGCCGTGGAGCTGGAAGCGCTGCTGCGGGTGCTGCTGGAGCCGCTCACGCTGGAGCTGCTGCGGGTGCTTGAAGAGCTGCCGGAAGAGCGGACACTGGAGGAAGCGCTGCTGCCGCTGGTGCGGGCGCTGGAGCTCACGGTGCCGCTGCTGCGGGTGCTCGAAGAGCTGCTCACAGTGCCGGAGCTGCTGCGGGTGCTCGAGGAGCTGCCGGAAGAGCGGACACTGGAGGAAGCGCTGCCGCCGCTGGTGCGGGCGCTGGAGCTCACGGTGCCGCTGCTGCGGGTGCTCGAAGAGCTGCTGCGGGTGCTGGAAGAACTCACAGAGCCGGAGCTGCGGGAAGATGAGCTCGAACTGCTGGAACGAGTAGATGAAGATGAAGTCGAAGTGCGGCTGGAAGTAGAACTCGAAGAAGAACGGGTCTGGGCCACAAGATCCGAAGCCAGAAGCATGGAAAGGGCCATCACCGAAACAGTAGCGATATTAAGAATCCTTTTCATAGCATCTCAGTATTAACGGTTAACGGTATAAGTAATAATTTTGTGAGAGCGTTCGGAAGTGATCTGTATCCTTGGTCCAGCGGTCAACGATATCCGCCACTTTCATTCGCTTTCCGAAATCAATTCTCACACAATCCGTGCCACACACGATATCGAGCATGCGCGTGCTCTTGAGCGGATAGGGGTTTTTCTCGGGATAAAGTTCGTTAATTGCCTGAAGGACATAGAACTGGATGAGGGTAACGGGGGCAGCCTCATAATCTGTAAAAAAGAACTGCACGCCATGAACGAGTTTTCCTGCCAGCCTGCCTGACAGAGGCTTATAGTGGATGGTGCGGAAGGCGACGCCGGGAATGGCGTAGCTGTCCAGGCGGGCCTTGAAGGCATCGGCATCGATCCATTCCTCCGCGAAGGTCTCGAAGGGAATGGTGTACCCTACGCCGATGTTCACCAGGCCGAATTCCCCGCCGATGCCGGAGCCCGCATAACAGAGGGCCGACTGGACGGAAGGAATGTTGGGCGAAGGAAGGATCCAGGGAAGGCCGGTGTCCTTAAAGAGCATCGAGCGCTTCCAGCCGCGCATCGGCACCACCTGCAGGCGACACTTGAGGGGTTCCATATCCCCTTTCTGGCCGCGGTTGAGCCCTTCCTCGTTGATGAGCAGAGCCAGTTCTCCCACGGTGAGCCCGTAGAGGAACGGGATGCGGAATTCGCTCACGAAAGAATAGAAGCCGTCCTCTACGTAGGAGCCCTCTATCTTATTGCCACCCAGAGGGTTGGGGCGGTCCAGGACAAGGACCTCCACGCCGGCTTTGGAGCAGGCACGCATCACCAGGCCCAAAGTGGAAATGAAGGTGTAGCAGCGTGTCCCCACGTCCTGGATGTCATAGACCATCACGTCGATTCCCTTGAGCATTTCCTGCGTGGGTTCCCGGGTGGGGCCGTAGAGGGAATAGACCTTGAGGCCGGTTTTGGGATCCGTAAAATCGGAGACGTGGTCCCCGGCGTAGACATCCCCGCGCACACCGTGTTCCGGGCCGTAAAGGGCCACCAGATTCACCATCGGCGACTCGTGAAAAATGTCGATGGTCGACCGCCCGGAGCGGTCGATTCCGCTGGGGTTGGTGACCAGACCGACACGCTTCCCCACCAGCGGGGCAAAGCCGTTTTCCTGCAGGACGTCGATACCCGTAAGCACCTGAGCCTGAAGGGGAAGGACGGAGAAAGAGAGGAGTATAAGCAGTCGTTTTAACATAAGTCGAAGATGCGTTTGAGGGCCTCTGGATTGCCGGAGGAATGGAGCTCTACGGAGAACGGGCCTTCTCCCACGGGAGCGCCGTGCTTCTCCAGGATGCGGAGCGTCTGGCGGGCGACGGCAGGGGCCGGGTCAATGACCTCCACCCCGGGGCCGGCGATGCGCTCGATGAGTGGCCTCAGGAAAGGATAGTGGGTACAGCCGAGAACGATCACATCGGCTCCTTCATCCAGCAGGGGCTGGAGGGAGGCGCGGACGGTGTTTTCGGCCTCCGGCCCATCCAGGACGCCGTTTTCCACCAGTTCCACGAAGCCCTGCCCCACGTGTTCCACCACCCGCACGTCGCCTTCATAGAGGCCGCGCGTGTTCAGGTATTTGGAGGCCCTGAGGGTGCCGGCCGTCGCGAGGACGCCGATGACGCCGGACTTCGTGCCAAGGGCGGCGGGTTTTACGGCCGGCTCCATCCCCACGAAGGGAACGTCCGGGTACTGCGCCCTGAGTTCGGAGATGGCCGCCGCCGTGGCGGTGTTGCAGGCCACTACGATGACATCGGCCCCCTTATCTAAAAGGAATTCCGTAATGAAACGGGCCCTGCGACGGATGAAGAGGGCGCTTTTCTCGCCGTACGGGCAGTTGGCTGCGTCCGAATAATAGATGTAGCGCTCCGCGGGGAGCAGCTTCACCAGCTCGCGGTAGACCGAGAGGCCGCCGCTGCCGGAGTCGAATATGCCGATAACCGCCATTATTTCAGGGAATTCAGAAGGTTCAGTTTGCCGTCGGCGATGAGTTTCAAGACCAGTTCGCCGAAGAGCGTGTTCTGCCAGGCGAACCAGGGCCGGGTAAAGATCCGGGGGTCGTCCTTGTGGAAGGATTCGTGGATGAAACCCGTCCCTGCGTCGGTGTGCAGGAGGGTTTCCATGCACCAGCGGATTTCCTGGTCGTCGGTGGAGGTGAAGGCCTTCATCATAATGCTCATCGGCCAGATCATGTCATAACCCACGTGAGGACCGCCGATGCCTTCCGCGCACTTTCCTTTAAAGAAATAGGGGTTGTCCTCGCTCCAGACCAGGCTGCGGGTATTCTGATAGACAGGGTCCGTCACCGGGACATCGCCCAGATAGGCCATTGCCAGCAGGCTGGGGACGTTGGCATCGTCCATCAGGTAACGGTTGCCGAAACCATCCACTTCGTAGGCATAAACGGGCCCGTACTTGGGATGATCGTAGATGGCATAGTCTTTCAGGGCCTGCTCCACCTCGTCGGCCAAAGCGCGGCACCCGGAGGCGAGTTTCCGGTTCCCGTTCACCGTTTCCAGAATCTCGGCCGCCTTGCGTAAAGAACTCACGGCGAAGAAGTTGGACGGGATGAGAAACTCGAACTGCGTGGCATCGTCCGAGGGACGGAAGGCCGATGCGATGAGCCCCACGGGCTTTACAGGATGGCCGAATCCGTGGTTGGACTTGGTATCCAGCTGGGCTTCCGTCTCCCGCTGGAAATGATAGGCGCCGGGGCCGTCCTTCCGCTGCTGATCGCGGAATGTGGCGAGAATCTTCCCCATCGCCTCCAGCCAGCTTTCGCCGAAAACGGAGGTGTCTCCGGTGGTCTTCCAATAATGGTAGGCCAGGCGGATGGGATAGCACAGCGAGTCGATTTCCCACTTGCGCTCGTGCAGGTTGGGGTTCATCTGCGTAAGGTCGCCCTGCCAGCCGGTGCCGGTGGGACCGTCGTTGAAAGCATTGGCGTAAGGGTCTATGCAGATCAGGGAGAACTGGCAGTTGACCACGCCGGCAATCATTTTTCGCAGATGCTCATCCTGCGGCGCCAACTGCACATAGGGCCACACCTGGGCGCCGGAATCCCGCAGCCACATCGCGTGGATATCCCCCGTATAGACGAAGGTGCGGCAGGCCTCTTCGTCGTAGTGGACGGTGGTATCCAGCGTATTGGGGAAGCAGTTGCCGAACATCCAGCGCAGGTAGGGCTGCGTGATGAGCGCCTGCACCTGTGCGATGGTGGCCTCCACGGCCTCCGAGACAAAGAGGCGCTCTTCCGGCGCGGGACGCCGGGAAGGGCGTTCCTTGGCGCTGCAGGCATTGCCCAGGACAAAGGCCGCAGCCAAAACGATCAGAAGCCGGCGCATATCCTTACCAGTTGAAGACGGCGGTTACGGGGAAATGGTCGGAAACGTATTCCACGCCCAAATAAGGCTGGGTGACGCGTTTCATACTCTTGCAGGAGGGAAATCCCTTATAGAAGATATAGTCGATGTGCGGCTTGTCCAGGACCTCGCCCCAGCCGTGCCAGGTGCTGCCGTCCTCCACCTCGGAGGCCTGTTCCCAGGCATCCAGCATCATCGTGCGGAGCTCGTCCAGGCAGGGGTCGTCCGGGTAGACGTTGAAATCTCCCATCAGGATCATCGGGTAACCTTCCGGATTCATTCCGCCGATGCGCTCCACCACCAGGGCCAGGCCGTTCTTACGGGCCTCCACGCCCACGTGATCCAGGTGTGTATTCACGAAATAGAAATGACGGCCGCTCTCCTTTTCCTTCAGGAGCGTCCAGGTGGCCGTCCGTTTGCAGGCGGCGTCCCAGCCCTTGGAGGGTTCCTCGGGCGTCTCCGAAAGCCAGTAGGTGCCCCAGTGCTCCAGTTCCACCTTTTCCGTATCGTAGAAGACCGCCATATGCTCTCCCTGGTGTTCACCGTCCTCACGACCCACCCCCACATAAACATAACCGGGGCAGTTCTCCTGCAGATATTCCAGCTGAAAATCCAGGGCCTCCTGCACACCAAACGCCGCCGGGCGCTGGTCCAGGACCATCGCGGCGGCAGCCTCCTTGCGGTTGTCCCAGATATGGTCCCCGTCCTTGGCCGTTCCATAACGGATGTTGTAAGACATCACTTTCAGGGTGTCCTCCTGTTTCTCGGCACAGGAAGTGAAGAAAACGGGCAGCAGGGCCGCCAAAAGAAGAAATGCTCTTTTCATATCCTAAAGTTTGATCTTTCCGCTTTTTGTCACCTGCACGGTCTTGCTCTCCCCTTCTCCCCACAGCACGGTGAGGGTAAAGGGCACGTTGGTGGAGACCGTAATCACCGGTTTGTCGGCCGCGCTTTTCCGTTTGGCCGCCTTGAGGCCGATAACTCCGTCCGGGCCGAAGGGATAGCGCTCGATGCCGTGCGCCTCCACCTGCCGCAAATCCCATTCCACCGTGCCCGCCGAATAATCCGAGCGGATGCCCAGGATGCATTCGATGAACTCCGCGATGGGCGGAAGACCGGCCCAGCCCACAAAGTCCTTGCGGGCCATAAAACCGGGATCCACGGCCTCCGGAGCGTAATACTCCCAGAAGGTTCCGGTGTTTTTCCATACGGCGAACACGTTGCCGTAATGATTGTCGGCCACCTCACGGGCCTCCCGGCGGTAGCCCTTCTTCCACAGGCCGTCCAGCACCATATAATTGACGCCCGGCCACACCCCGCCCTGCCAGTAGCGGCCGTTGGGGTTGTACTTTTTGTGATCCGCGCTCAGGGAAGGAACCCGGTGCGTGCGGGCAAATTCATCCGGGTTGGAAAGGTGCGCCACCAGGGCGTCCTGGCGGTCCTTCGCCAGAATGTCCGTCTGGAGGGCCCAGAAAGCCGCAATCCCCTTCACAGCAGAGCGGGAGCCGTCGGCATAGACGTCATAGAGGAAACCGGTAGCGGGATCCCACATGTGTTCGTTGATCCAGGCCTTGAGGAACTTCATCTCCTCCTCCATCTCCTCGATTTCCTGCCAGCGCTCGATGTAGAAGCCGATCTGCATCAGGCAGTCGTTCACCAGATACTGCTGCAGGTTCGCGTCCAGCCAGCTCATATGGCCGTTGGAGAAAATCTGGTTGTAGCCTTCCGGCACGCGGGGCATATTGTCCATTCCCGTTCCCCAGCCGCTGCTCCAGTAGGTGCCGTCGGGCCAGGTGCGGTTGAGTTTCCACCACTGGGCATAGGCCACCAGCGCCGGGAAAACGCGGTGCAGGCGCTCCAGGTCGCCGAACTGCTTATAATAGAGGAGTTCGGCCCAGGGCAGGAGGTTGGGCCCGGTGCTCACGGGGTCGTAGCGCTCGAAACAGTCGCTGCCGTCGGCGCGGATTTCCCGGCAGATGAACCCGTCCTGATGCTGTTTGGCGTAGAAGTTATCCAGCGTGCCCTGGAAAGGGAAAAGCCGATAGCCGTAACGGGCGAAGAGCATCATAAAGGAATCGTCCCACATAAAGAGGTTGCCGTTGTAGGCTACGTCCAGGTAGGGACTCACCAGACCGGAGCCTTCCTGCGGCTGACGGATGTTCCCCACGGCAATCTTCCAGGCGTGCCAGTACATATCTACCTCGGTCTGGTGCCCCTCCCAGAAGGGGGCGGGAAGAACCTTTTTGGCCGCGTCGAAGGAGGGTGAGGGGACCGTATGAGAAGGCATACTGCGGTAGGCGTTCTCCGCCACGAAAATGTTCTTCACATAGGTATTCTTATAGGGCAGGTCGTAGGGACCGCTCTTCAGCTCCTGGGCGAAGGCGAGGGCCGAAAAAGCCAGCAGGCAGCAGGTGATGATGGTTTTTCTCATTTTTTGACCAGTCGTTTGATGGTTCTGGCAATCTCTGTATTGACATAGGTTCCGCAGAAAGCCTGGGAACCCGGGCCATAGGCGAAAACGGGAACGACCGTGGGCGTATGGTCGTCCGAGTTATAGATGGCCAGCACGTGGCCGGTTTCCAGGTCCCCGTCCAGGATGGTGAGCCCGCCGGTCTCGTGGTCTGCAGTGACAATCACCAGGGTCTCCCCGTTGGTATCCGCGAATCTGAGGGCCTCGGCCACGGCCAGGTCGAAGCTGAAGGTCTCCGAAATGGAGGCCGGGAAGCAGTCCGAGTGGCCGGCATAGTCAATCTTCGCGCCCTCTACCATCAGGAAAAAGCCTTTACGGGAATCTCTGGAGAGTTTTTCGATGGAGGCTTTGGTAATCCCCGCCAGGAAAGGCAGCGTCTGCTCGGTGGCATAGGCGCCCATCCTGTCGTCCAGGCAGATCAGTTTTCCGCGGACATCGGCCAGGGCCAGGGCGTCCTTGGTGTAGCTGTAGCCGTTGGCCCGGATGCCCTCGAGCATATCCACCCCGTCGGTGCGCGGTTTTTCCAGATATTCGGTTCCGGGGCCGCAGATGAGGTCGATGTCGCTGGTGAGCATATAGCGGGTGATCTTCTCGATGCTGTCCCGCTCCGCGCTGTGTGCATAGAAGGCCGCCGGGGTGGCGTCCGCGATATCTCCCAGGGAAACCACGCCGGTGGCCTTCCCCATCGCCTTGAAATAGTCCGTGAGCGGGGAAATCTCCTGCGAGCCGTCGTAGTTGGCCGATATATGGCGGGTCCAGGACGGTTCGCCGGTGGCCAGGACGCTGCCGCCCGAAGCGGAATCGCCGATGAAGTCGTCCTCCGGATTATAGAACTGGATGCCCGTGGAACGAATCTTGAGCATACTCAGCTCCCGGTTGTTGGCGTAGGCGGCCGCCATCACCTGGTTTACGCCCATTCCATCGCCGATGAGAAGGATTACGTTCTTGATGCGCTTGTTGGCGCCGTCATTCTTATATGTAGGGGTATATACGGGAAGCTGGCGCTCCACCTGAATCTGGTCGTTCCGGAAGCCGGAAAAACCGCGCGTGGCGGCATCCAGTTTCTTGGTGCCGGTGACGCCGGCCTCCACCTTGTGGCGGCCCATATAGAAGTTCTTGTTGTCCCAGTCGGAGAAGAACAGGGAGGCCACGGCGGGCTTGTCCGTATTCACGTAATCCAGGCCCAGCCGGATATAGGTGAAATACGGGGTCGTACCCTCCGGAGCGTTCCAGAAGCGGACCGGCTTCCCCAGGGCGTGTGCCTGGTCTACAGCGGCTTTCAGGGGCTGATAATCGGCCTGAATGAAGTTTCCCTTACCGTTCCACTTGGCGGCATAGTCCCGGAAATCCTCGCTGATGAGGGCCACCCGTTCCAGTTGCGACCCTGTGTAGGCCGTGTGCAGATTACCGTCGAACCACACCCAGGAAGGGTATTTGCTGAAATCGGCCGGAGCGGGCACGTTGCCGGTGACGGTCACCCGCACGCCCTCCGGGCTGCAGAAAACATCCGGGTACCGCTCCAGGAGCGCGATAACCTCCGAGAGTTCCGGCTCCGTTTCGCTCTTGAGTTCCACCATCAGTTGCAGCCGGGCAGCGGAACCGGGCCACATACGGCCGCCGTTCGCACGGAAGGTGCGCACGATGGGCTCCACATAGAGCGCCGCAAAGCTGTTTTCGGCCTTGAGCTCTTCCACCTCGTGCCCCACCAGCAGCTGCCCTTCGCAGAGAAAGACATCGGCTTCGATGGAGGTGCAGTGCTGCGAATAGGCCTCCCAGAAGGGCGCCAGGCGTTTGTAGTCATTGTGCGAATGCAGGATGACGGGCGCCTGGGCCGCGAGGGTCAGCGGCAGCAGGACCGTAAGGAATGCGAGAAAAAGCTTTTTCATCGGGAACAGAGTTTATCGGGGGGAACGGGCTCATAGTCCGGGGCATTTTCCGCCTTCCAGCCCCAGGACAGCGTATTCCCTTCATAGCTTTCCAGATAGGTGAGCCTGTAGGGATGGAGGCCCTTGAGGAGCGGAATGCGGCCATAGGCGGTGATGGCGGAATGGGTACCGTCGTTATCAACCACCAGCGTCCCGTCCACTTCCAGGGTGGAACCGTCGTCACTGTTGAGCGCAAAGCTCCAGATCCCGTCTTCCGGGATATCGATGCAGCCCGTAAAAATGTAACCGTAATAATCCTCGTCCGGAGCACCTTCGATGGAAGGGACCGGAAGGGTGCCGCAGGCCACAACCGGACTGCGCCAGACATCGGCCACACGCTTGAAATCGCCGCGGTGATAGGTGTATGCGCAGCCCTTGACGGGCGCCTTGATGTTGGAGGCCTCGCGGAAGTGGGCCCTGGTGGCCTGGACGGAAGCCTCCGGTGAAGGCTGCATGCCCTCGCGGAAGGCCCTGGCGCGGATGCGGGCCGATTCCTCCAGCACGAAGGGACCCTCGTAGAGCGGACTGTCCAAGCCGGGTTCGCTACCATCCAGGGTATAATGGATGGCGGCGTCTTTTGTCCGGCTGGTAATCTCTACCTGCGTTCTGTCCCGGAACAGGGACAGGTTTCCCGCCACGGCGGGCGTAGAGACAACGGGCTCCGTGCTCAGCGAGTAAGGAGCGGGAAGGGCGTCGCGCCCGTGGCAGGGTTTTCGGGAAAGGGTGAACGAGAGGGTCCCTCCGGCCATGATTTCTTCATAGGTCAGGTAATTGCGCTCCACCGGTTTCCCGTTCAGGGTCACCTCTTTAATATAAGGATACTGCGGATGGTCCGCCGTAATGGTGAGGGCGTTGCCGTTCCCGAGGCCGATGGCGGCCTTTTTGAAAAGCGGGGCTGAGAGGATGAACTCTCCGCTGGCGGGGCAGGCCGGATACAGGCCCAGGGACGAGAGCACATACCAGGCGCTCATCTGTCCGCAGTCCTCGTTGCCGCACACGCCTTCCGGGGTAACGTCGTACATTTCCTTCAGGAGGCTGCGTACCACTTCCTGGCTCTTGGAAGGGGCGCCCACCCAGTTGTAGATATAGGCCATGTGATGGCTGGGCTCATTGCCGTGGGCATACTGGCCCATGAGACCGGTGATGTCCGAGAAGGTCTTGTTCTCGCTCCGGGCCGAATAGGTGAAGAGCGAATCCAGCGCCGCCTCCATGGCTTCCGCCCCGCCCATCAGGGAGATGTGGCCGGCTTCGTCGTGCGGGACGAAGAAACGGTACTGCCAGGGGATGGCTTCCGTGTAGTCACGGGTAGAGGACACCTGGTCGAAGGGCGCCACCCAGCTTCCGTCGGCATTCTTGCCGCGCATGAAACCCGTGACGGGGTCGAAGACCCGCTGATAGGAGCGGGCGCGTTCATCATACTCCGCGGCCACGTCCAGGCGGCCCAGTGACTCCGCCACGCGGGCGATGCACCAGTCGTCGAAGGCGAATTCCAGCGTCTGGGACACGGAAGAGCCTTTCATATCGGCCGGAATATAGCCGTACTTCGTGTAGAGTTCCGAGGTATTCCCCTTATTCTTGTTGGAGGAGACGATCATCGCCTCCAGCGCCTCCTCGGGGTCGAAGCCGCCGATGCCGCGAAGGTGGGCATCCGCGATGACAGGAATGCTGTGATAGCCTATCATGCAGCCGGTTTCCCCGTGCGCAAGAGGCCAGATGGGGAGTTCTCCCCACTGGCGGTACATCTCCAGCATGCTGGAGACCATGCTTCGCACCAGTTCGGGATTGATGAGCATCTGGAGCGGATTCCAGCTGCGGAAGGTGTCCCAAAGAGAGAGGGTGGAGTAGAAGGGTTCTGCTCCGGCATCGGCTATATTATTAGGGCACACCAGCGTGTGATAAAGGCAAGTGTAGAACTGCTCCACGGGACCGCCCTCCACCAGGATGGTGCCCAGGGAACTGTTCCAGTCGTCCTGGGTGAGCAGGCAAAGCTCGTCGAAGGAGCGTTCCTGCGCCTCTGCCAGGCGGTTTTCCAAGGCGCCCTCTGCACTGGAGAAGGAGAGCCCGGCTTTGACCGTCAGCTGCAAAAGACCTTCCGGGAAGCTTAACAGAAGCTTTCCGGGGGCAGTTTCCTCCGCTTTTTCAAACGGGACGGAGAAGCTGGCGGAGAGATAGCACTCCCGGCCGCCTACCCAGCCGTCCACGATCCTTTTCCCGGCCACTTCCTGGTCCGAGACCACAGTCAGGGACGCTTCGCGGGCCCGGTTCCAGTCGCCGATGGTATGGACTGCGTCGATGAGCAGCAGGCGCTCCCCTTCCCCGCTGAAGGTATAGCGATGTACGCCCACATGGGGCGTGGCGGTAAGCTCGGCCACAATAGACGGAGTTTCCACTTTGTAATAGCCTGGACGGGCACTCTCCATTTTGTGGTCCAGGGGCAGCGGGGCCACCTCGCCCACGCCGGGCGTGAACAGGAAATCCCCCAGATCCGCACAGCCGGTGCCGGAAAGGTGCGTATGGCTGAAGCCCAGGATGGAGGTGTCTGAATAATGGTAACCGGAGCAGCCGTCCCAGCCCAGCACCCGGGTATCCGGGCTTAACTGCACCAGGCCGAAGGGCGTGGTGGCGCCGGGATAGGTATGGCCGTGGAAGCCGGTGCCGTTGAACACGTTCACATTATCCAAAAGGTCCTGCGGCGCACCCGTACAGGCGACCAGCAAAGCCAGAGCGAACAGGAGGGAAAGAGGTCTTTTCATATCAGACAAAGATAACAAATCGTTGGTATAATTCAAAGGGGCGGAAGAAAAGAAAACCAGGACGAAGCACAAGTCCCGTCCTGGTCATCTCGAATCATCTCTTTTTATTCCGCTTTCAGCTGCACCGTTGCGTAGATGTAGCTATGGTCGGAGAGGTTGCCGGAACTGACAGCGGTGCCGTTACCCACTCTCTCCCACTTTCCTTTGGGGAAGGAGTAGATGTGGTCCACCCAGTTCACGAACACGTGGTCGCCCACATTCTCAAGGGGGGCCAGGGTGGACGTATTGCTGGTATTCAGGTCACCGGCCATAAGGGTGGGATAGGGCGGATTGTCCAGACTTGCAAACTGGACGCTCCAGGTGGCGTGGTTGGTCCGGATGGTTTCCGGCCCCTTGTGGTCGAAGTGGGAGCACACCACGCGGACGATGGTGCTTTCCGTTGCTGAAACCGGCACCAGGATATCCACATAGCCCACGCTGCGCTGGTCGCTTCCCCATTGGGAAAGAAAAGGCTCAGCGTTCTGGTCGTAATGGCCCTCGCCCATATTGTTCGTGTACTGGAACTGCACGGAACCGGCGTTCACAATGGGATACTTCGAGAGGATGGCATTCCCGTAGTAACCGCCGCTCTTGGGGTAGGACATAATGTAATAGGAATACATCCCCAGGGATGCCGCCACTTCGGCCGCTTTCTCCTTATTGGACATACGGTCCGACGCGCTTTCGTACTCGTTGAACGTAATGATGTCCGGATTCACGGCCTGGATCTTGGCCAGGTGTTCCGTAATGGGGAAACCGCTGGTTTCTCCGGTCTTGTCCCTGCGTTCGAAGCTGAGGACGTTCCAGTCGAAGATCGTAAGGGTCTGGGCCGATGCCATATAGGCGCTGCCCAGCAGCAGTGCAAGCACACTGACGGTTTTCAAAAACGTTCTCATCTTACTTCCAGGTTACGTTGACGGAATAGGCTTTGGCGGAAATGCCGCTGATGGCGGCTTCCTTCACCTCGTTGAAAGTCCAGTAGCGGGTGGGCGCCGCCACGAAAATCGTGAAGGCCGACCCGACCGTTCCCTTGTAGGTTTTTCCGCCGGCGGCCGTCACTTTCGCGGCCAGGGCGTCGTACAGGTCGTTCTTGACCGTACCCACCACGATGGCGTTGGATTTCTCCTTCACGATGTTGGAGTAGGTGGTCCCGAAGGCGTCCACCTGGGCCGAGGCATCCAGGCGGCCCGTATAGACGTTCGCCTGATACTCGGTATCCTTTTCCTTCACCACGTTGCCGGATTCATCATAGGTGGTCACCTTTCCCTTGACAGGGTCCACGAAATAGGTGAACCAGGTACCCCCGGAAGGAAGGGAATGCGCATCCCGGTAAGGGGCGTTCAGGGTGATGACCGAGCCCTGGAAAGCGGTGGAAGACACCTGCTTGCCGGGGTTGTGCACCAGCCACCAGCCGTTGGTGCAGGTGGCTGTGTTCATCATTCCCATCTGGCCGGAATCCACCCGGTCCAGGATGATGGTCTTTCCCTTGCCGAAGGTGGCGAGGGCCGTCGCATCGGCCTGTGTGGAAATCAGCGGATTCCCGTCCAACTTGGAAACAAGGACAATGTCCCCGGCGGCCTTGACGGTAGTCTTACCGGTACCGCCGCCTCCGCCGGAGGATCCATTGTCCTTTCCCCCACAGGCCGCCAGGCAGAAGGCGGCCGTGAGGAGAAGAGTCAGTTTGGTCGCGTGTTTCATAGACTATTCGTAACCAACATTCTGCTTGAGGTTCACCGTGCCCCTGAAGGCGGTGGCAGGAATGGCGAACACCTGGTTGATACCTTCCTTGTAGTCACGGCCGGGCTCGAACTCGAATTCCGAAATGGTATCGTAGTTACCGAGCGTGCCGATCTTAACGCCCAAGGTGGGTTCGGCGCAGACTTCCTTCGCAATGCCCCAGCGTACCAGGTCGTGGAAACGGCTGGGCATATACTCGAAGGCCAGTTCCACTCGGCGTTCGTGCTGCAGCTGGGCCATCGTGGCATCCGTGTCCTCCGGCAGGCCGGCACGGGCGCGAACCTTGTTGATGAGGTTCTTGGCTTCGGCATCACCTTCGCCGTTGAGGACGATGAGGCATTCGGCCTTCATCAGGCAGATGTCGGCAAAGCGGATCAGCACCATTCCCAGGGTATTGGACGCGAAGTTACCGTCGGAGGACACTTCCTTGCCGATGCAGTCGGCGTCGTGCCAGGGAGAGAGGAACTTGATGTAGGCCAGGCCGGTATCCGTACCCGGACGATAGGTGCGGCTGGAGCCGTAAACGAAGGTGCGGCCCACAAACGTGAACTCGTGACCGGGATAGAGGATGGTGGCGTCGCGACGCTTGTCTCCGTCCTCATAGGACTTCCACAGGTTCATCGTCGGGTTGAAGTAACCCCAGGTGTTGTACAGGCGGAAGCCACCGTTTTCGAAGGACATTCCGTGGTACTTGGGACCGTTCTTGCCCACATTGCCCACCAGGGAGTACAGATACTCGCAGGAGAAGTTGTTGGCACGGGTGAACAGGTTGGCGTAGTCGTTGCCGGTTCCGTCGGTATAGATATCGCGCTTGTCCTCTCCGGTGAGGTTCATAATCTTGTTGCAGTAGTCGATGCAAACCTGATAGTAGGAGTGGTCGTACTGGGCGGCATACAGGGCGGCGCGGGCGGCGAAGCCCCAGGCAGCACCTCTCCAGGCCATACCGTACTGTTCCTGCGGCTGTTCGCTCAACAGGGGAAGGTAACCGGCGGCTTTGTCGAAGTCCGCGATAATCTGCTTGTAGTTGTCCAGTGCACTCTTCGGACGCGGGGCGTCATACTCGCTCAGCGGGGTGGTGTCCAGAATGATCGGAATACCGCCGTTGATGTCGTCGGCATAGTAAGGAGCAATCCAGAGCATCGCCAGGCCGCGCCAGAAATAGGCGTTGCCGAGAGCCCAGTTGGCAAAGGCGGGTTCCACGTTCATACCGGGAACGGCGCCGATGATGTCGTTGGCCTTCTTGTTGATCTGGTACATCACAGGCCAGGTGTTCTTGGCATCACGGCCATTCTGGGAATCCATCTGGAAACGACGGATTTGGTAGGCCTGGGCGGTATTACGGCCAGGAACCGTATTGTCCGAAGCCGCTTCGAACCAGGCGATGCCACGACCGGTCACGCCCTCGCCGCCGGTCTGGTCGTCATAGACGGACATCAGGCCGTAAACGGTGCGTTCAATCTGGTCTTTGGTGCTGAGTTCGGGGTTTTCGCCGTACACGGGCGTTTCCAGGAACTTGTTGCAGGAGGAAAGCGTTAACGCTACAGCTGCGATCGAAAGTACAAATATCTTTTTCATAGGGCAGTTCCTTTCTTAGAAGTTAATGTTGGCACCGAAGGTAAACATACGGGTGAGCGGATACAGACCGCGGTCTACGCCGAAGTTTCCGCATTCAGGATCAATACCGCTGTACTTGGTAAAGGTGAGGAGGTTGTCTGCGCTGAAGTACACACGCACGTGCGGCATATTCTTCACAAACTTCGGGATGCTGTAACCCAGGGTTACGTTCTTCAGGCGGAGGTAGTCGCCCTTCTCCAGGAAGATGTCGGAGAACTTGTCATAGTTGCCATTGACGTCTTCGGCAATACCCAGACGGGGATAGCGGCTGCTCTCATTGTTGAAATCCCAGGTATCCAGCACGTCGGTCACCAGGTTGCCCAGGTCGTTGCGGCCGGTCATACCCAGCTGCTTGAGGCCGTTGTACACGTAGTTTCCGGCCACGCCCTGGAACATAATGGACAGGTCGAAGCCCTTGAAGGCGACGCTGGCACCGAAGGAATAGGTGCTGGTAGGAGCGTAGGAGCCCATGAACACGCGGTCGGACTCGGTGATCTGACCGTCGTTGTTGGTATCCACATACTTCAGGTCGCCGGGCTTGGCGTTGGGCTGGATGATGTTGGTGGCGGCCGTCTCGGGGTCGGTCCAGGTGTAGTCGTCAATCTCTTCCTGGCTGCGGAAGATACCGTCCGTCTGATACAGGCGGAAGGAGCGCCAGGGCTGACCGGCGTCCGTGTAGATGAGGGACTTGTTGTTCAGCTGGATGCGCGTGTGCTCGTAAGGATCGATACGGGTACCGTAAGAGAGCACCGTGTTCTTGTTGTAGGCGTACATACCCCAGACGGAGTACTTGAGCTCGCCGTTCAGCACGGTGTCGTTCAGCTCGAGCGAGAGTTCGAAACCCTTGTTGGAAACTTCACCCACATTGCCCAGCGGCTCGGCGTCCACGCCCAGCTGCGGGTTGGTGGGGACGTAGTCGATAACGCCGTGGGTCTGCTTGTCGTAGATGTCGGCGCTGAAGTTCACCAGCCCGTTCAGGAAGGTGAGGTCGATACCGCCGTTCAGCTGCGTGGTGGTTTCCCAGGTGGCGCTGTAGTTGGGGATGGTGGTGATGTAGGAACCCGTGTGGTGCTGGTCCAGGTTGGCCCCGGTGGTGACCAGCGTTTCGTAATTGGCCATCACCACGTTGTAGACACTGCGGTCGAAGCCCTTCACGTCACCCACTTTACCCCAGCCGCCGCGGATCTTCACGAAGGTGAGGACATCGGCCACGGCGCTGCCCTTGTAGAAGGGTTCGGAGGAAAGTTTCCAGGAGGCCGATACAGACGGGAACCAGTCGTAGTTCTTGGTCTTGTAGAGCTTGGAGGAGGCATCCCGGCGGATGCTGGCCACCAGGAAGTAACGGTCGTCGTAGGAATAACCCACGCGGCCCATCAGGGACATCAGGGCTTCCTCATAGATGGACTCCGTAGGAACACGGGTCGGGTTGAGGGCACCCATATCCCAGATGAACTTGGTGATGTCCTTGTCCGGAGACACCTGATAGTCGCGGGTGTAGATCCAGCGGGTCTGGTACTTGGCGTGGTCGGCGGTAAAGCCCAGCATCGCGCTCACGTGGTGCTTGCCGAAGATGTCGGCATAGCTGAGGGTGGTCTCCGACAGCCAGTGGTTGTTGTTGGAGAAGGACTGCTCGCGGTTGTCCTGCAGACGCAGAAGACCGGGCTCACTGAAGACGGGCTCGTACAGGTCGTATTCGGCCTTGGTGAGGTCTGCGGTGAAATCCGACTTGAGGGTGATCTGCGGGATGGGCTTGATTTCAAGGCCCGTGGTGGAGTAGAGCTTGGTGGTGGGATACTGTTTGCGCACGGTGTTGAGATACTTCACCGGGTTGAACAGGAGCGGACCGGCAGCGGTGGCGCCGTCATAAACAACACCGCCGTACTGCTTGTTGCCGTCGGCGTCCAGCACATACTCACCGTTTTCGTCCACGGCATACACCGAGGCGGAACGGGGATACCAGATGGCGCCGATGATGGGTCCTTCGTGGTTGGTGAGCACGTTGCCCTGGCCGTTGGAGATGGCCACGTTCACACGCTCGGAAACCTTCAGCCAGTCGGTCACCTTATAGTCGGCGGCCAGTTTGCCGTTGAAGCCCTTGCTCCAGGTGTTCAGCAGCACGCCGTCTTTCTTGTCGTAGCCCAGGCTGAGAATGGAATTCAGTTTCTCGGAGCCGCCGGAAACGCTCACGCTGTAGTGCTGGCGCTGGCCCGTGCGGAAGATCTCGTTCAGCCAGTCGGTGCGGGTGGTCTGTCCGAAAGGATAGGTGGCAGGATCGGCCATAGCAGGGAGGGTGGCGGCAGTGGCGTTATCAATAGCCTTCGCCCAAGTCTCACTCCACTGTTCGGCGGTCAGCAGGCTCGGAAGCTTGCCCACGCGGTCCATTCCGTAGGAGACGTTCACGTCCACGTTGGCCTTGCCGGCCTGAGCCTTCTTGGTGGTGATGATCACAACGCCGGAGGAACCTACCTGGGCGCCGTAGATAGCGGCCGAGGCGGCATCCTTCAGCACGGTGATGGTTTCGATGTCGTCGATGGAATAGGGGGCACCGGGCACACCGTCCACGACGAACAGGATACCGTCGCCGGATGAGGGATCGTCATCACTACCCTTGGAACCGCGGCCACGCACGCTGAAGGAGCTGGAGGACATCGGGTCGCCGGACATCTGGACGGTCACGCCGGGCAGACGGCCCTGCAGGATGGTTCCCAGGTCGCTGGCGCGGCTCTTGATGGTCTCGTCCAGCTTGATCTGGCTCACGGCCATCGAGAGGTCCTGCTTACGGGTGGAGCCGTAACCGATGGAGACGGCCTCGTTCAGGACGTTGGCATCGGCCTCCAGGACCACGTTAATCACGCTGCGGTAATTGACACTTACCTCCTGAGGGGCAAAGCCCATAAAGGAGAACTCGAGTACGGCATCCCCGGGGACGGTAATCTGGTATTGGCCGTCCAGGTCTGCATTGGTACCGGTGGTGGTACCCTTCACCAATACGGCCGCGCCGGGGAGGGGTTCATTGGTATTGTCAAAGACAGTACCACTGACCGTAATCCGGTTCTGTGCGGCAGCAGGGATGAGCGCGGCAAACAGGATTCCCGTCAGAAAAAGGACGGCACCGCTTGCGCACTTTTTAAAGAATGAAGTCATCTTCATACTGCGAATTGGTTAAAAAATTAATAATGAGGTTATAGTTAGGATTCTTCGTTTAAAAATACCTTTACAAATGTAGGGAGTTTTCAAACCAGGAGGGGATTAAATCACGCAGAGTACACCCCATTTTGCGCAGACTTTTTGGCGTGATTATGAATATTTTTACTAAGATTGGATATTTCCGCCCTTTTCCATTGAATTTTTATAAATAATGCGTAAATTAGCCCCAAAATTCTGCGCAAAATGGCCCGCGTACTCATGATGACCGACTTCTCGGAGTCGTATGCAAACAAGCTCCTGCAAGGGATAGAACGCTATTCCCACGAACACAGCCCGTGGGTGGTGAGCAAGGTTCCGCTTTCCCTGCGGGACTCCAACAAGATGGACGCCGTGGCCGATATCGCCACCTATTGGAAGGCCGATGCCATCATCGGCCAGTTCCGCAGCGTAGAAGACATCCGGGTTTTCAGCGAGCGTGGAATCATCCCCATCGCCCAGGACTACATCCAGCCCTTCCCCGGCATCATCAACATTTCGGGCGATTACGAAATCTCCGGAAAGGTGGCCGCCCGCTTTTTCATCGACAAGGGCGTGCGCAATTTCGCCTTTTACGGGATGAAGGGCGTCGTGTGGTCAGATGCCCGGCGCGACGGGTTCCTCGCCGAGATTGAATCGGCCCTGGGAACGCCGGTCCCCAAAAAAAACCTGCGGGAAAGGAGGGAACTGAAAGGCACCTGGTGGTACAGCACGGACCATCTGATCAACTGGCTCCGGAATCTCCCGAAACCCGTGGGCATCTTTGCCTGCGACGACAACAAGGCCCACAACATCATCGAGGCCTGCGCCCTTGCGGAAGACCCTTCCATCAGCATCCCGGAGCAGATTATGGTGCTGGGCGTGGACAACGACGAAACCCTGGGACTGCTGTGTCAGCCCAAGCTCTCCTCCCTGGCCCTGGACGTGGAAAGCGCCGGCTACCAGCTGGCGGGCCTCATCGAATCGTTGCTGAAACTGCCCCTGTACGAGCGGGAAGAAGCCTACAAGGACATCATCGTAAAGCACACCCACATCGTTTCCCGCCAGAGTACCGAAATCCCCGAGGTGAAAAACCCCTTCATCAACAGGGTCGTCCATTACATCCAGGACAACCTGAGCAACGGAGTTGGCGTGAAAGAGCTGGTGGAACTGGCCCCGATGAGCCGTCGGACGCTGGAAGAAACCTTCCTCAGGGAAATGGGCAGTTCCATTTATCAATACATCATTCAGGAGCGCGTGCGCCGCGCGAAAGAAATGATGGACCGCGGCCTGAAACCCCAGCAGGCGGCGCTGGAACTGGGTCTTGAATACAAGGTGATGGCCCGCAACTTCAAGAAAGTGACGGGTGTCTCTCCCAAGGATTATACACCCCCGAAAAAAGATTAATATGGCAACCGACATCGATAAATTCGTTCACGACCAACTGTCCGTCTGGCCAAAGGTGGCGGCCAAGTACCGCTCCCTCAAGAGCGCGCAGACCCGCACCCTCCCCTACGGCGGCCTGCTGGTTACCCTGCAGTGCAATCCGGGGCGGCTTCCCATCTTCGACCACGGCTGTCCGCTGTGCGAAGAGAACTATATGGAAAAGCAGCACACCCTGCCGTTCGAAGGACGGAAAGGGCGCAAATACAACATCCTGGTGAACCGGGCGCCCATCTTCCCGAACCATCTGGTGATTACGCGGGACCAGCACGTTCCCCAGACCATCTGGCACCGTTTCCCGGACATGCTGGACCTGGCCGCCGCACTGGAAGGCTACGTCGTTTTCTACAACAGCCCCAACAGCGGTACTTCCGTGCCCGGCCACGCCCATTTCCAGGCCTGTCCCAAGGGATATATGCCTTTGGAGCGCGCTGCGGAACGGATTTTACGCGCAGTCGCAGCCGGCGACGACACACCGGAAGCAGAGTTTATCGGCAGCACCAGGGATGCCCAGCTATACCATTTCAAGCGTTTCAACCGCGGGGTGTTTTTCCTGCGCGCCCAGACGGCCAAGTCGATGGCCAAGCAGTTCTACCGCCTGCTGGACTGCCTGAACCTGGTGGCCGAGGAAACCGAGCCCCGCTTCAACGCCCTGGCCTATTGCAGCGAGGGCGAATACCGCGCCGTGGTAATGCTCCGGAGTGCCAGCCGGCCCCATTTCCCCCTCTCCCCCGGGACGGCCGATATGGCCGGCTTCGTGGTGGTGCCGGAGGTGGCCGATTTCCCCCGCATCACGCCGGAAGTCCTGCAGGGCATCTATGAGGACGTCACCCTCTCGGAGGAAGACGAAAAACGCCTCCTGTGGCGCCTGGTGCGCACCCAGCCCCGGATCGAGGTAGGTGTAGTGGCCGCCCCGGAGATTCGTTTCGAAATCATCTCGGACGGTGCCGGGCCGCAGACGGTGAGCTTCCGGGAAGGCCGGATCGACTACAACGGCGCCCTTTACGACGAACTGGTGTTCGAGGCCGTCACCATCTCCACACTGTTCGCGGAGCCCTCCTTCATCCTTTATCTGGAGGGTGGACCGCACCGCTATGCCGGCACGCTCAAGTTCGTCGTGGAAGACGGGAAAGTGCAGGCCGTGAACCTGCTGGGGGCCGAAGACTGGCTGCTGAGCGTCATCTCACTCGTCCCTGCCGCGCAGCAACGTCCGGAGGCCGTCCGCCGGCGCCGCTGGCTCTACGAGCGGATGGAGGCGGGCATCATCCGCTGCCAGGATTATATCGGCCTCACGGATAAGGCCGATGCAGCCGCGCGCGCAGCGGTAGACGAAACCTGGGGAAAACTAGAGTAGCGCCTTCAGCGCTTCCCGGATGCGGTAATAATCGGCCTCGAAAGTGGGGGCGACGATGTTGCTTTGGATGGCTGCCTCGAGCTCCTCGAAGGTCCACCACTTCCCTTCCGTCACCTCTCCGTTGTCCGGATCCAGTTCCGGATGCCCTACGGCCGCATACATAAACACGAATTCACGGTCCCGCGGACTCTCATAGGTATAAGTGCCCAGCAGGATGGGATTGAAGCCGCTCAGGCCCAGTTCTTCGATGGCCTCGCGGTAGAGCGCCTCCAGGGCCAGTTCGCCGTAGCTTACGTGACCGCCCACCGCGCTGTCCCAAAAGCCCGGGAAGCGGTTCTTGTGGCGGGAACGCTTCTGGAGATAGATCCGGCCTTCGCGGTCGATCAGGTGCAGGTGCACCACCGGATGGAGGGCCTTGGAACCGCCACCGCCGTGGCACCAGGCGCGGGACGCCTGGCCGTAAACCAGGCCGTTGGGCTCGATCAGGGGGAGGATTTCCCCTTTGGGGACGGGCACTTTGCCGGGCCTTTCACTGGTAGGACGCGGGTAGATGGGAGCGGGCTCCGAAGGGTAGACAAGGTCGAACATTCTAAAACACCATTTTTACGGTAAAGCAGGACTTGCCGTCCACGCGGCCTTCCACATACCAGACGCCATAACTTTGCAGGCGGAAAAGAGCCACGCTTTCGCCCGCCTTTGTCTCCTTGTTGAAGTTGATGCAGAGGTCCTTGACAGGGCTTTCCGTCACCTCCGGAGGCAAGCAGTCCATCGCCCACACCACATAGCGGGCGTTGTTGGTGTGGCCGATCATATCCAGGTCGGAATAGCTCACGATGTGTACGCCTGCGGGTTCGCCCGCCTCCTGCGGAGGGAAAACCACCTTGGGGGCAGGCTCGGCGATGGCATCGGCCGTCTCCGGCTCGGTTCTGATGCGCTCCTGCAGGACTTCCGGACGCACCAGCCGGCGCGTCTGCTCGTCGATGACCACCCAGGAACTGGTGGCTTCAATCAGAGGTTTGCCATCCTGGCTCTGAAGCTCGAAGTCGCGCAGGTAGAAAAGGCCTTCGGAGCGCTTGTGCCAGGTGAAAAGACGCACCCATTCGCGCCAATGAGCCGCTTCGTGAAAGTGAATATGCAGGCGGGTGAGCACCCAGGCCGTGTGATGCACGTGCAGACTATCATAGCCGAAACCCAGTTCCTCGGCCGCCCAATAGGCAATCTCCTGCGCCATATCCATAAACGCAGCCGGTTTCAGGGCCATTTTCGAATCGGTCTGATAACAGGGGATGCACAGGTCCTGGCGGAATTTGTATCCGTCGCGGATAACGGGTACCATAGGCATTTAACCGTGAAGGATTTGCAGTTGTTCGGGGCTGTACAGGAAGCTGTCCAGCCACTCCGGTGCCAGCCGGCCCACGACGGCAACCGCCACGGCGGCCACCACGGCGATGATCAGGAGCCACAGAATGATGCGGCCGAAGACTTTCCAGCCCTTGTGGGATTTCTTCGGGGCTTCTTCTGCAGGGGTCTCAATCGGAGCCTCTTCTGCCGGAGCCTCGGAGGAAGGCGCTTCCTCCGTCACTGAATAGGGGGCCGATGTTCCGGAAGAAGCGCCTTCCTCCGCAGGCTCCTCAGGGACGGCCTCATTTTCAGCGACCGAAGGGGTATCGGCCTCCGGCTCCACTGCAGGAGCGGGTTCTGCCTCCAGGGCCTCCGCCAGGTTGGATACGGCGGCGGCGACTTCTTCCGGCGTTTCCTCGTGGGTTTTCAGCGAGATGGGCTGCAGGCCGAAGCCGGCGGGATAGATGTCCAGGTCTTCATCGGCCACGAAGAAGAAGTGATTCTCCCGGGTGGCGCGAAGGCGGCCGAGACCGGAAAGGATCAGCGTCTTGCGCTCCTTGAGGACTTCCTTCATCTCCAGGATGAACTCCTCCAGGATGCGGGCGGCATCGGCCTCCGTAAGATCTTTATTGTCGCGCGCATAGAGCTCCACCAGCAGACGGTCCTCCCCCTGCTTGGGCGAGAAATAAAGCCTTCTGTAGGGCGGCAGGATGGTGTATCCGCGATCCGTAAAGGACGCCGGAACCAGTTCCGCCACGAAACTGCCCATCCCGGGCAGGGTAACGGAATCGTGGTCCATCACCGCCTCTTTCACCATTTTTGCCAGAAGGTCGATATTCATTTTCTCTGCAGGCCGAATTGACTTACAAATATAAGAATTATTTTTTGCAGAAAAACTTTGGAGAATCCAAAAAAGATTGTACCTTTGCAATCCCGTTTCACGTGAGCGGTAAAATTCCTCCTTAGCTCAGTTGGTTAGAGCATCTGACTGTTAATCAGAGGGTCGTTGGTTCAAGTCCAACAGGGGGAGCTTCAGAGCACCGACCGAAAGGCCGGTGCTTTTCTTTTTGCCCAGGCGTTGCAATCTTACCTCGATTATAGCGCTAAAATCAAGGTAAGATTGTCGTACGATACAATCTTACCCCAGAAATCGGCACGAAATCAAGGTAAGATTGACCCCGGGTCGCGCCCCTAAAGAGGGAAGGACGGATTGGGGCGGGAAGGAAGAGGGGGACGAGGGTGTGTCCACCCTCGGACACATATAGAGGGAGGGGCCCGCCGGATACAAGTTCCCGAAGGGGACGCAGGAGACGGTGGGAGGGCCGGAGTGAAGCGCAGCGGAACGGAGTCCCTCGTCCCCCTCTCCCTTCCTGCCAAAAATAAAAAAAGGGAAGCGGCCTCCGCTTCCCCTTTAAATGTCGGGATGACTCGACTCGAACGAGCGACCCCTACGTCCCGAACGTAGTGCGCTACCAACTGCGCTACATCCCGAGCTTGATAAAAAACAAGCCCTTAAGCGAGCTTGTTAATGTAAACCTGAAGGCCACTCTTGAGGTTGGCCGCCTTGTTCTTGTGGATGACGCCAATCTTGGCGAGTTTGTCGATCATTGCGAAAACCTTGGGGGCGCTTTCTGCAGCGGCTTTCTGGTCTGTGGTGTTGCGCAGGTCGCGGATAGCGTTCCTGGTTGTCTTTGCGTAATACTTGTTATGAAGGCGGTGACGCTCACTCTGACGGGCGGCACGCGCGGCGGATTTAGTGTTTGCCATTATTTTACTTTTTTATATTTGGTAGTGGGTAGGAGAATCGAACTCCTATTGCGGGAATGAAAATCCCGAGTACTAACCGTTATACGAACCCACCAAACTT
>JAEEIJ010000096.1 GCA_016281315.1 Bacteroidales bacterium | reverse complement strand
GTGACAACACACGGACCAGCCTCAACGACAGTGCACGGGATATTCTTCCCGTCGGCACCGAAGACGGAAATCATTCCGACTTTCTTTCCAATTAAACCAGGCATTGGTGTTTGTTAATTAATTGTTACTTAATGTTTTAACTCGCATTGTAGGCCTCGTGGGCACAATTGCGGACCGCAAAGATACGGATTTATTCCCGCATTTCAAACTTTTTCAACACATTTATGAACAATTCGTGCATATCCCCAATAATGGGGATTTGCCGTTTTAATCAAATTTTTTAATTTTGCAGAGTCAAAGATGAGGAAAACCCTGATCATATGCGTGTTGACGCTGCTTACGGCGCTCCCCGCAGCGGCCCAGAATTTCAGTCTGAGCGGCCGCGTGGTGGAGAAGGAAAGCGGTGAACCGGTGGAGTTTGCAACGGTGGTCGTGACAGCTTCGGAGCAATGGGCCGTCACGGACAGCCAGGGCCGTTTCTCCATCAGGGACATTCCGGTCGCCAAAAGTACCGTCACGGTGGCCTGCCTGGGCTATGTCGTCGTGAAACGGGACATCGTTTTCAAACGGGACATTACGGATTTCAAGTTCCAGTTGGCCGAGGATAACCTCACCCTGGAGAGCGCCGTAGTCACCGCGGAGGAGAACCACGCGGCGGCCACCACGTCCCGTACCATCGACAAAACCGCCCTGGACCACGTCCAGCTGATGAACGTGAGCGACATCGCAAGCCTGCTGCCCGGCGGCGTGACGGAAAACAACACCCTGACCAGCCAGAAACAGTTCACCCTGCGTGCCGGGGGGGCCGGAGAGAGCGGCAACGCTTCCTTCGGTACCGCCGTGGAGGTGGACGGCGTGCGGCTGTCCAACAACGCGTCCTTCGACACCGCCGCCTCCGGCAGCGTGGGGATCAAGGGCGTGAATACCAATAACATCGCATCGGCCAACATCGAATCCGTAGAGGTGATTACCGGCGTCCCGTCCGTTGAATACGGCGACATGGGCAGCGGCGTGGTGAAAATCAACACCCGAAAAGGGAAAACCCCCTGGCAGGTCACCCTCTCCACCAGTCCCAATACCAAACAGATCTCCGTGAGCAAGGGATTCGGTCTGGGAGACGGTAAATCGGGCGCCTCCCGCGGCGTAATCAACGCCAGCGCGGAATACACCCAGTCCGTCGCACAGCCGATGTCCCCCTACAAGGCCTATGACCGCAAGCAGCTGTCCCTCACCTGGTTCAACCTGTTCAACAAGGGCCTTTTCGAGCGCTTCCCGCTGCGCCTCACCCTGGGCGTAACGGGCAACCTGGGCGGGATGAACACATCGGCCGATCCAGACGCCGTCCAGGGCACCTGGGCCGTGGGGAAAGACAACTCCGTGCGCGCGAACTTCACCCTGAACTGGCAGCTGAACCGCAGCTGGATCACCAACCTGGAGCTGAGCGGCGCCGTTTCCTACGCCGACAAATCCACGCAGGAGCGGGCCAAAAGCGATGCTCCATCCAACAAAATCGTCCTGCACGGCAGGGAGGAAGGTTATTTTATGGCCGAAGCCTTCACGGAACCCGTCCCCGCCGTCACCTACATTCCCCCGGGCTACTGGTACAGCCTGATGGACGACGAAGACCGGCCGCTGAACACCCGACTGAACCTGAAGGCTGGCTGGAGCACGCACATCGGCAAGGCCACAAGCCGCCTGAAACTGGGCGCGGACTGGACCACGGACTACAACTTCGGCCGCGGCGTCTGGTCGCCCGATATGGCCACCGCCCCCACCTTCCGCGAGTACCCCTATTCGAACGTGCCCGTGATGCACAATGTGGCGCTCTTTGCAGAGGAGAACCTGATGATTCCCCTGGGGAGCGGCCACCTGAACCTCATCGCCGGTCTCCGCAGCGACAACACTTATATTAAAGGATCGGCCTACGGACTCACTTCCAGCTTTAGTCCCCGTTTCAACGCCAAATACACCATCATCGACCCCAAGGGCCGCGGACGGAAGAGCGTGCGGGAACTGTCGGTGCGCGCAAGCTGGGGCATCGCGGTGAAGCTGCCCTCTTTCTCGGTGCTCTTCCCCATCCCCACCTACCGCGACGACGACATCTTCACCTCCACCACCAATTCCGCCAACCAGTCCTTCCTGGCCTACCACATCCAGCCCCGGAGCGTGGAATACAACCCCGGCCTCCGCTGGCAGCGGAACCGTCTGGCCGAGGCAGGCGTGGAGGCCAACCTGTGGGGCAACAAGATCTCCCTGGCCGCCTTCTGGAACCGCAGTTTCGACACTTACCGGATGTCGGCCCGTTATACACCGGGCGCATATACCTACACCCCCATCGAATCCTTGGATGCGGTATCCATCCCGGTGGACGACAGGGCTTTCAGCATCGACCGCGGCACGGGCACAGTCACCGTCAGCGACCTCCGGGGGAACCTTCCCTCCCAGGAACTGGCCCACTACAGCCGCCGGATGATGCTCATCGACTATTACCCGGAGAACGAACGGAGCCACGCAGACCGGTACGGCCTGGAATGGGTGCTGGACTTTGCGCCCATCAAGGCCATCAACACCAAGGTCCGCCTGGACGGCACGTTCTACGCCTACCGTTACCTGGGCACCAACCGGATTGCCTACTGCCCGGTCTCCTATCAATCGGCCCAGGACAATCAGCCCTACGGGTACGTGGGCTATTATTACGGCGCCAACAGCACGTCCAACGGATCGGAAAGCCGGACGCTCCGGATGAACCTGACGGTATCCACCCACATCCCTTCCGTGCGGATCATCGTTTCCGCCAAACTGGAAGCGAGCTTCCTCAAATACGCCCGTTCCCTGAGCCAGACGGCCGACGGAGAAGAAATCGCCCGGACCATCTCCAACACCGCGGACATCCTGAGCACCACCGGCGAGTCCATCTATGCCGGCGACAATTACGTGGTGGTGTACCCGCAGTATTACAGCACGCCGGAGCAGCCGGACGTGCTGCGCGATTACCTGGCAGACCTGCAGGCCGCCAGGGCCACCGGCAACAACACGCTGGTCACGGACCTTACTTCCCTGGCCTATAAGTCCAGCTACGTATACGTGTTCGCGCAGGACTACTATTCGCCTTATTTCAACGCCAATTTCAGCGTCACCAAGGAGATCGGCGACCTGGCCTCCATCTCCTTCTATGCCAACAACTTCTTCAACAACCGCGGACAGATCTGGTCTACCAAATATCGCCTCAACTATCCCGTGGCCAACTATATCCCTAATTTTTATTACGGACTCACCCTGCGTCTGAAATTTTAACAAAACTCATAAACAACAGCATTATGAAAAAAGTATTCTTTTACCTGATGGCAACGGCCGGAATCCTTATTCTGGCCTCTTGCAAAGAGAAGTTTGAACCGCTCTTCGATGTTTCTGTCCAAATCACCCAGTTCGGAGAGCCCCTGGAAATCCAGGCGCCCGTTTCCCTGGTATCCGCCACGGCATCCTATAGCGTCACATCCGACGAACACGGCATCGCGGCCTTCTCCGTGCCTGCCGGCGCCTACACCGCCAGCGCTTCCTTTAAGGTGGGCAACACTAACTATAACGGCAGCAGCGTCGAATTCGTAGTGAATGCCGAGTTCGACTCCGAATCGGCTGTTCCGGTTCCGGTCATAGCCTCCAACACCAGCGCCTTAATTATCAAGGAACTGTACACCGGCGGCTGCAAAAAGAACGACACCGGCAACTGGTTCTACGACAAATACGTCGTTATCTACAACAACTCCGCAGAGGAGGTGGACGCCTCCCGCCTGTGCATCGGAATGGGTGCCATTTCCAATTCGCAGAACCAGAACTACTATCCGCTCAATGACGACGGCATTGCGGAGTTCGAAACGGACGGCTGGTGCCCCGCCTGCAACAGCATCTGGTGGTTCCAGGCCGGAACCGAAGTGAAAATCCCCGCCTACTCCCAGATTACCGTCGCCATCACCGGCGCCATCGACCATACCGTCACTTACAATAACTCCGTGGACCTAAGCGGCGTAGATTATGTAATGTACGATAAAGAAGCCGGTTACAGCGTGGCCTCCGCTTATCCCGCACCGGCAGCGACAATCCCCACCACCCACTATTTGAAGACCTACGAGTTCGGTCAGGGAACCCTCTGGAGCATCGGCACCAACAGCGCCGGTCTCTTCATTCTGATTCCGGAAAATAACGTCGATATCAAAGAATGGGTAAAGACGGAAGCAAACTTTGACAACAGGGGAACCAACAAGTCCACCAAGTTTGCCAAGGTTCCCATTTCCTGGGTACTGGACGGCGTGGATATCTGGAGCGAAGATAATGAAACCAAGTACTACAGCCGCTTCCCGAAGGCCATCAACACAGGCCATCTGCTAGGCGAGACCGGATCCGGTTATTCCCATTACCGCAATGTGGACAAGGAAGCCACCGAAGCCATTGCCGAAAATGCCGGCAAACTGGTCTACGGCTATGCGGGTGCGGCGGATTCCGAACACTCGGATCCTTCCGGCATCGACGCCGAAGCTTCCATCGCCGGCGGCGCCAAGATTGTGTACATGGACACCAACAACAGCCCTGCAGACTTCCACAACCGTAAGGTCGCTTCCCTGAAGAAGTAGTTTTATGCGCCGTTTCACCCTCATAGCCTTCAGTCTCCTGCTCCTCGCGGCCAGCGCCGCGGGGCAGGGGCGCAAGGTCTTTGACTGGGCGGAACTGTCCAATCCGGCCGTGCTTTCCTTCCTGGAGGACGGCGCCCTGTCACACGCGGGCCTGTCCTTCCGGAAGGATGATGGCGGCCTCGTTTCCCTCGAAGGCTCTCCGGACGCTTGGAGCGCAGGCGCCGGGGCCGAAGCCTTCCACCGGGTCTCCGGCAAACTGGCCTTCCACGGGGAAATCGGCTATACCTATTTCCGCGGGCGGCAGATGGGCGGACAAATCCTGATGGATCCCGCCTCCAATCCCGTCAACTTCCTGGAAGAAGACTTCTCCACCCGGGGAACCAAAAAACGAGAAACCTACACCCTCTCCGGCGGAGCGGCCTACACCCTTTCCCCGAAGGTGGCGCTGGGCCTGGCCTTCGACTACACATCGGCCGACCAAGTCAAATACAAGGACCCGCGTTTTAAAAACGTGTGGATGGATATGGTCATCCGGCCAGGCGTACTGCTACATCTGGGAGAACGTTTCTCCCTGGGCGCCAACCTGGAATACCGGCACACGCTGGAAAGCCTCAGCGCCGGGAACTTCGGCACGGTGGAACAGAATTACTATATCCTGGTGGACCGGGGCGGTTTCTACGGTTCCCGGGAAATTTTCGACGGGGACGCCGGCTACGTTTCCACCAGCAACACGCGTCCGCTGTCCAACTCCTACTACGGGCTTTCGCTACAGGCTCTCGGCGGCGGTTTCACGGCGCAGCTCACCGCCCTGTACCGCACCGGCTACTACGGCAGCCGCACCTCCACTTCCGTGGTATTCTGTGAGTGGAACGGGCCGGAGGCGGCCCTTAAAGGATCCTATAAACTGGTTTCCGGGAAAAACATCCACCGTTTTGGGATGGACGCCTCCTTCAGCCTGCTGAGCAACTGCACCAATTCCTACAAACACGA
Source organism: Bacteroidales bacterium (assembly GCA_016281315.1). Taxonomy (GTDB): domain Bacteria; phylum Bacteroidota; class Bacteroidia; order Bacteroidales; family UBA932; genus Cryptobacteroides. Next base: position 604 of record JAEEIJ010000096.1, on the reverse strand, counting down.
CATCCGGCCCGGGATGAGCAACGTCATCGTCTACACGGGTCAGAGCAAATCCTTTAGCCGGACGCAAGCGGGCGGCGTACTGTCCTACCGCTTCGAAGGCGGGACGGACGCTTATCTCCCGGCCTGGGAGGCCGGCGCCGCCGCGGGCGGGCACTTCAAACTGCAGGATACCCGCCTCTATCCTTTCAGCCGCAAATGGATGTCCACCGTCATCGATGTTCAGCTGAGCGGCGGCAGAAACCTCCAACGGGGCAGGAACATCTATTCCTGCTCCCTGCAGACCAGCTTCCTCACGGGCTTCGGTCAGCCCCGCAGCGACACCATGGCTTCCGGCGGCCAGACCACCCTCCGTTCTTTTGACAGTTATTCCGACCGGCAGTTCGAATACGAGACCGCAACCCGCGCGGGGGCCGGTGTGGAACTGAAATACACCCGCATCGTAAGCGGGAGAATCATCCCTTATGTGACGCTCTCAGACACTTTCTGCCACCTCCTTTCGGCCCCCCAGTACCTGGACGGCGCCGGCAGGAATGTAGCCCTGATCACCCTGGGATGCCAATTCTGACACCATGAAAAGATTCCTTCTCCCTCTGGTTGCCGTCCT
>JAEEIJ010000095.1 GCA_016281315.1 Bacteroidales bacterium | reverse complement strand
TCTTCCCGGATAAGGTTCAGATAACGGGCGCTCAGGATGTAATCCAGGAAGTCGGAGACGATGAGGTTCCGGGTGTTTTCTTTTTCCTTCCGGAGCCAGGCGTGATAGATGCCGGTGAGCGGTTCGCCTTCCTTGGGATGTTCTTCCTCAAGGATCAGCCGGCCTTTTACCTGGAGGGCAGGGGCCTTCGTCGCGGCGCTCTTGTAGGGATAGTCCCCGCCGAGGGACGCCACATATCGGCATACGTAATCCTCTACGGCCGCCCGGTCCAGATCCGTGCAGATGAACACGGAGAGGGCCTTGGGGTTTCCCAGCGCCCGGTGGAAGACGTCTTCCACCAGCGCCATGTCCGTAGCCTGTACGGCAGCCGAATCGATCTCCTGAAGCCAGGGATGATTGTTGTACTCTTCGCGGGTGCAACGCTCGTCAAAAAGGCCCCGGGCGGTTTTTTTCTTGGATAGGCTCTTGAGCTTGTTGGCTTTCATCTGCTCCAATTGCGTCCCGAAGCAGGGCTCGCTCAGTGAGAGAAAAACGGTCTTGAAGGCGTTTTCTTCCTTGCCCTTTCCGGCCATCGACAGGATATAGGCCTTGTTCCGGAGGACGCTCAGGTTCCAGGTGTAGCCGGACAGCTGCGGGTAGTTCCTGCATTCCTGTTTCGTCATGCCCCGGAAACCCAGGTGATGGGACAGGTAGGCGGCGGCGAAACGGGAGGCGGTGACATTCCGCTGGTCATAGCTCTTTGCGCCGCTGTCCCAGCGCCAGTTCATCGCCAGGTGGAAGTTGGCCTTCAGGGAATCCAGTTTCCTGTAATAGACCCTGGCTCCGTTGGACAGTGTCCACAGTTCATAGCCCTTCTTGCGGCTCACCCTGGTGATGCGGCCTTTCGGGGCGTCCACGTGCAGGTCGGGCGTTTTGTATTCCAGGAATTGCGGGCCGATTTCCTCCGCATCCACCTGTGAGAGGATCTCCTTCATCCTCTCGGCCGAGGGGGCGATCCCCGGATCTTCCACCGGGTTGTAGCAATTGGTGAAGATGAGTTCGCAGTCGTGGAACATCTTGGCCGGATACGGGGCGAGCTCCTCATAGCGGATGTCGCCAAGGATGCGGTTCTCGATGTCCTGAAGGTCGGCCGGATGCACCAGGGGCCGGTTCCAGAGGAAGTGTCCCAGGGCACCCCGGACCATGTCTCCGCTCTTGACATCCTCCCGGGCCACGGGGCGGTCCAGATGGAAGCGCTGAGCCGTGGCCAGCCGGGCCGCCTCCACCTCTTCCCGGCTTATGCCGAATTGGAGGATGCGGCGGATTTCCCGCCAGGTGAAAGCGAGCGATTCGCCCATCAGGTTCTTTTCCTTGGGCGTAACGGTGAACAGGGAGAGGAAGTAGTCGGGCGTATATTCATTGGTGGTAAGGACGGCCGACCGCGCCGGGGCGTCCTTGGCCCGGACGGCTTTCTTCAGGCGTTCCGCCAGGACGTTGGAGACGATGTTGCGGCAGAACCAGTCCCGGAGGTATTCTTCCGTGGAAAGTTGCTCTGCGGCGGGGTAGGGCTGCTTGCAGAAGATTTTGACGGCGAAGAAGCGGAGCCTGTCGTCGGCCATGTCCTCGAAAAGGGGCTCGTCCAGATGCGGGGCCTTGTACACTTCTTTCTGCGGGGCGTTTTCGGGCATGGGAATATCGGCAAAGGCCTTCCGGACCTTCGCTTCCATCGCATCCACGTCGAAGTCCCCCACGATGAAGATGGCCTGCTGGTCGGGCCGATACCACTTGTGGTAGAAGTCCAGGATTTCCTCCCGCTTGAAGTTTTCAATTACGTCCAGCGACCCGATGACGCTGCGTCTGGTGTGTTTGCTGCCCTTGTAGACGATGTTGGTTTGCAGGCGTGCCACGCGCGAACGGGAATCGTCCCGCAGACGGTACTCTTCCATAATCACGCCGCGTTCCTCGTCCAGGGCGGCGGGCTCGCAGGAGATGTCGCAGGACCAGTCGTGCAGGGCCAGCAGCACCGAGTCCACGAAGGATTCCCGCACCAGCGGGACGGCCGATATGTTATAGACCGTCTCCGTGCGGGTTGTGTAGGCGTTCACGTTGTAGCCGAAGCGGACGCCTTCCCTGGACAGGAACTCCAGCAGGCTCTTTCCGGGATAGTGCTTCGTGCCGTTGAAGGCCATGTGCTCCAGGAAATGGGCCAGGCCGTCCTGGGAATCCTCTTCCTGCAGGGCCCCCACGTGGTGGGCGATGAAGAACTCCGCACAGCCTTTGGGATTCTCGTTGTGGGCGAGGTAATAAGTGAGCCCGTTCTTCAGCCGTCCGGTGCGGAAGGCTGGGTCGGCGGGAATGGGCTGGGCCTGTGCCGAAAGGGCCGTCAGGACGGCAACCAGAGGGAGAAGGAATCTTTTCATGGTGTCAGAATTGGCATCCCAGGGTGATCAGGGCTACATTCCTGCCGGCGCCGTCCAGGTACTGGGGGGCCGAAAGGAGGTGGCAGAAAGTGTCTGAGAGCGTCAC
>JAEEIJ010000004.1 GCA_016281315.1 Bacteroidales bacterium | reverse complement strand
GGCCTGAGCGGCGAGGAGTATGCGTCCAAGATGTACGGTTTGGCCTGCAGCGGCGGCATCCGCATTGGAGCCAATTCCTCCGTCATCTCCGTCAACGGTCTCAGCGAGAACCTGGAGGCGGCCCTGGCCTTGAGCGAAGGCCACATCGGCTCGCTTATTCCCGACGAGGACATTCTCTCGGAGATGAAGGCCGATATCTTCCGCTCCCGCCAGGATGCGAAGATGAACCAGCGCGCCTGCTTCAGCGCCCTGCGCACCTACCTGAACTACGGCGCCCAGTACATCAAGGACGGCAACCTCACCAACCCGCAGGTGGCGGCCCTTACCGCGGACGGCGTACTCGCTTCGCTGAAGGAACTTGTCGGATCGGCCCATAAGATCCTCTACTACGGCCCGGCTTCGCTGGACGAGGTGAAGGAGATGCTTTCCCGCGTACACGCTACCGACGGCCTCACGCCCCTCGTGAAGACCTATCCCGTCAAGCGGACGACGCCCGAGTCGAAGGTATTCTTCGCCCAGTATCCTTCCCGTCAGTTCTATTATCTCCAGTACTCCGACAGAGGAGAGCAGTGGGATCTCGCCGAGGTGCCTGCCATCGGCCTGTTCAACGAGTACTTCGGCGGCGGCATGAACGCCATCGTCTTCCAGGAGATGCGCGAATCCCGTGCCCTGGCCTACAGCGCCAGCGCCTACCTGGATTCCCCGAGCTACCTGGCCGATACGTACTCCTTCTATGCCTTCATCGCTTCCCAGAACGATAAGCTGCAGAAGGCCGTGAACGGTTTCGACGAGATTATCGAAAATATGCCTCAGGCCCCCGAGAACCTGGAAATTGCCAAGACGGGCGTGCTGTCCCGCCTGCGCACCCAGCGCACCATCGGCAGCAGCGTCCTTTACAGCTACCTCACGGCCCAGGAGCTGGGGCTAAGCGAGCCGCTGGACAAACTCCTCTTCGAGAAGGTAGGGGAGATGACGATGGAGGACCTTCTTGCCACCCACGAAAAGTGGATCAAGGGCCGCACCTACCAGTACGGCATCCTGGGGGACCCGAAGGATATGGATATGGCCTTCCTGCGCACCCTGGGCCCGGTTCAGATGCTCAGCGCGGAAGACATTTTCGGGTACTAGTGAAGGGGTGTTAAAAAGATTGTTGAAAACTTTCTCCTGAGGGGAGTTTTTTTCCCCGCGGAAGACTGTAATTTTGCACTTGAAAGAGACGGATTGTCCTCTGGGCAGTCCGTCACTTTTAGCCCCTAGACATTAGACCTATAACTATATGGAAGTACGTAAAACCAATGCAACCGTTGAAGAATTCGACCGCGAGAAACTGATGAACGGCATCCGTCTCGCCTTCGTTTCCACGGGCCAGCCCGTCCCGGAGGACGTGGTGGTTTCCATCGTGGACAACCTCTTCATCTACGACAAGATGTCCAGCCAGGAGATCCGCCGCCAGGTGGTGGATTCGCTGATGTCCATCAACAAGAAGGCCGCCCTGGCCTATATCGAGACCTTCGACCGCGGGGTGGACCTCCGCAAGAAGCGGGACTTCATCAAGGACTACATCAGCGCCTCCAACGCCGCCACGGGCTCCAAGTTCGACTCCAACGCGAACATCACCCGCAAGAACATCGTCACCCTGGGCAACGAGCTCTACAAGGAGAACAACATCAAGCAGAACCGCTACATCATGCAGGACAAGATCAAGGCCCTGTACAGCCGTCAGCTGGCGGACCAGTACATCGCGGACCTGGAATCGCACGTCCTGTACAAGCACGATGAAAGCGGCACCCCCGGCTATCCTTACTGCGTGGCCATCACGATGTATCCTTTCCTGGTGAGCGGCCTCAAGGAACTGGGCGGCGTGTCCATCGCCCCCACGGACCTCAAGAGCTTCTGCGGGGAGTTCATCAACCTCGTGTACTCCATCTCCTCCCAGTTCATGGGCGCGGTGGCAACACCCGAGTTCCTGATGTACCTGGACTACTTCATCCGCAAGGACTACGGGGACAATTACCTGGAGCGTCTGGACGAGGTGGTGGAGAAGAACGCCAAGGCACGCACGCTCACCAAGGTCATCGACAACTGCTTCCAGCAGGTGGTCCACTCGATGAATATGCCCGCCGGCAACCGCGGCTACCAGACGGTGTTCTGGAACATCGGCTACTTCGACAAGCCCTACTTCGAGGGCGTGTTCGGCGAGTTCCGCTTCCCGGACGGATCGGCCCCCAAGTGGGAGACGCTGTCCTGGCTCCAGAAGCACTTTATGAACTGGTTCAACGAGGAACGCACGCACTACATCCTCACCTTCCCGGTGGAGACGATGGCTCTCCTCACCGACGGCGGCGACGATTTCGCCGATAAGGAGTATGCGGATTTCACCGCGGAGATGTGGGCCAAGGGGCACAGCTTCTTCTGCTATCTGTCCAACAGCCCGGACAGCCTCAGCAGCTGCTGCCGCCTGCGCAACTCCCTGAAGGATCTCTCGGACGAGGAACACAACCACACCACCCACCAGTACTCGATGGGTACGGCTTCCGTGGCTACGGGCTCCAAGAGCGTGATGACCATCAACCTGAACCGCCTCATCCAGGATGCCGCGCGCAAGTACTTCAAGGCGGAAAAGGGCCAGGCCATCGCCCCGGACCTCCCGCTCACGCGCGATATGTACGATAAGGAAGTGCTCTACCGCTACATCACGGAGGCCGTGACGGAGCAGACCGTCCGCGTGCACAAGTACCAGACCGCCTTCAACGAGATCATCAAGGACTTCCTGAAGGCCGAGATGCTGGATGTGTACAGGGCCGGTTTCATCGATATGAGGAAGCAGTACCTCACCGTGGGCGTGAACGGCCTCACGGACGCCGCGGAGTTCCTGGGCCTGGAGATTTCCCCGAACCCGGATTACCAGGAGTTCGTGAACACCCTGCTGGAGACCATCAACGTGTGCAACCGCAAGGACCGCACGAAGGAAACGATGTTCAACACCGAGTTCGTGCCCGGCGAGAACCTCTCCGGCAAGAACTACAAGTGGGACAAGAAGGACGGCTACTTCGTGAGCGCGAAGCACAATATGTACAGCTCCTACTTCTACAATCCGGAGGACGAGAGCCTCTCGATGATCGACAAGTTCAAGCTCCACGGAGAGGACTTCGTGAAGTACCTGGACGGCGGCAGCGCCCTGCATATGAACATCGCGGAGCACCTCACCAAGGACCAGTACAGGCAGCTGCTGAAGACCGCCGCCCACTACGGTACCAACTACTTCACCTTCAACTGCCGCAACACCGTCTGCAACGAGTGTGGTTACATCTCCAAGGATACGCTCAAGGTGTGCCCCAAGTGCGGCAGCACGAACCTGGACTACCTCACCCGTGTGATCGGCTATCTGAAGAGAGTGTCGTCGTTCTCCGAGATGCGGCAGGAGGAAGCGCAGAAGCGCTTCTATATCGATTAATCGACCGGGGGATGCTTCCCCCGGACCCCCTCGGCTCGCTTCGCTCGGAGTTGCTTTATCGAACGTCGGATGATAAAGTTTGTCCCGGATATGACCTCCGTGGTCCTGGAAGAGATTCCGGACCGTGTTTCCCTGGCAGTGGAGATTTCCCATTGCCGGGGAAACTGCGAAGGTTGCCATTCGCCGTTTCTCCGCAAGGACATCGGCCGGGAACTCACCCCGGAGGTGATCGACGCCCTGGTAGCCGATAATTTCGGGGTGAACTGCTTCCTGTTTTTAGGGGAGGGCCGGGATCCGGAAACCCTGCTGGATCTGGCCGACCACGCCCGCTCCCTGGGCCTGGAAGTGGCCGTCTACAGCGGCAGGGAAGAGGTGGAGGACATCTACTGGGACCACTTCGACTACATCAAGCTGGGTCCCTACAAGCCCGCCTTCGGGCCTTTGAACAACCCCAAGACCAACCAGCGGCTCTACCGGCGCGTTGATTCCGGCTGGGAGGATATTACGTTTAGGTTTTGGAGATAGGGTAAACGAAAAAGGACAGGCGAAAAACCTGTCCTTTTGTGCACTCTTAGGGACTCGAACCCTAGACCCGCTGATTAAGAGTCAGCTGCTCTACCAGCTGAGCTAAGAGTGCTGGTGTATGTCTTTGTGACCCGTTCGGGGCTCGAACCCGAGACCCCAACATTAAAAGTGTTGTGCTCTACCAACTGAGCTAACGAGTCCTCCG
>JAEEIJ010000094.1 GCA_016281315.1 Bacteroidales bacterium | reverse complement strand
GTGTCCCCCGCCCCGTCCGAGAGCTGAAAGGGTTCTGTAAAGTCAGCATTCCGAAAGGACAGGCCCGGACCGTCACGGTCCATCTGCCCCGTGAAGCCTTCGCCTACTACGACAGCGACAGCCATGGCTGGGTCGTCAATCCGGGTGCCTTTACGATCGAGGCCGGCGCCTCCGCTGCGGACATCCGGACAGCCATTCCGGTAGTTTTGGAGTAATTCGATTGCGCAGATACGCTTTTTCTTTCTATCTTTACAAAAGATTTGTTGGCTAATGCATCGGATTCTGGAGAATTCCCGCGTGATTGACCCCGATAATCGCCGAGGTTCAGCTCCCCTCCGTGAGAATCGAGAGCATCACCCTTTAAACGTATATCCGGCTTTCTCTACAGCCTCCCGGATGGCTTCTTCTGAAGCAGGGCCTTTGATGGTCAAAGTCTTTCGGGACGCGCTGGCGGTGGCCGATTCCACGCCGGGGATATCTTCAACGGCGCGGCAGACAGCGGCCTCGCAGTGGCTGCAGTGCATTCCTTCGACAGTATAGACCGCCGTATCGGGTTCAACGGCCTTGCTTCGGGTGAATCGTTCAAACAGTTTCATAGCGAGAGCAAACAGTATCAAAAGGGTTAACATAGATGCGCATATTAGTTTGAAGGTCCCCGGAAGAGCTGCGGTGGCGCAGCAGGGCTCGGCGTCCGCCATCGGCTTCACAGTAATTCCAACGGCATTGACCAGCAGGCCGAAAAGAACGGAAAAGACGACGATGACAAGCAGATAGATCCACGTAAAACGCCGTCCCAGGGCTTTGCGGACCACCAGGATCGATGCCAGGTTCACGGCCGGTCCGGCCATCAGCATCACCAGCGCAGCACCCGGGGAGAGGCCTTTCATCATCAGCGCCGCTGCCACGGGAATGCTGCCGGTGGAGCAGATATACATCGGCACCGCCACAATCAGAATCACCAGCATCTGCAGCAGGGGTTCTTTGCCGAAGTGCAGGAAGAATTCGTCCGGGATGGCCACCTGGATGAGGGCCGCCACCAGCAGGCCGATGACCAATCGGCCCCCGATGTCCTGGATCATCTTGAAGTAGGCGTATTTCAGGACGCGCCAGAGTCTGTTCCCCGTCTCTACGTTGCAAGAGCAGCCCGATGAAACCGCCACATCGTCTTCAGGAACCAGCCGGTTCACCAGCAATCCCCCGCATACGCCGGTAACCAGCGCCGCAGCTGGACGGATGATGGCGAAACCCAAGCCCATCAGCGAGAACGTGGCCAGGATGGAATCAATGCCCGTCTGCGGCGTGGCAATCAGAAAGGATGCTACGGCGCCTTTGGAGGCCTTTTCATTCCGCAGGCCGACGGCAGTAGGAATCACCCCGCAGGAGCACAGCGGAAGCGGTACGCCCAGCAGCGCTGCCCAGAGGACGGCCCACTTGTTGTCCTTCGAAAGATACTTCCTGTAGAATCCCTGCGGCACGAATACGTGCAGAATGCCGGCAATGAGAAAGCCCAAAAGCAGATACGGGGCCATCTCGCAGACGACGTGCAATAGGGACAACAGGTATGATCTCATAACGACAGACAAATACGTGCAGATACAAATATAATCTTTTTTACCGATATTTGCAGTATGAAACGCATCGAGGTAGTAGCAGCGGTCATCCTTCGGGACGGAAAGGTATTCGCCACGCAGCGGGGCTATGGACCCTGGAAGGACTGGTGGGAGTTCCCGGGCGGGAAAATGGAAGCCGGGGAAAGCCCCGAGGAGGCGCTCAAGCGTGAAATAAAGGAAGAATTAAAGGCCGATATCAACGTCGGCGATCTGATTGAAACGATCGAGTGGGACTATCCGGAGTTCCACCTCTCCCTGCACTGCTACTGGTGCTCGCTGGTTTCGGGAGAACCGACGCTGCTGGAGCACGAATCGGCCGCCTGGCTGGATTCGGCCACACTGGAAAGCGTGCGGTGGCTGCCGGCCGATGCCGCCTTCATCCGCGCCCTCTCCCGCCTTTTGGCCGCGAAGTAAATCATAATGTTCCGGATGGAGAACACGATGGCGAACTGGCCGATCACCAGCACCCAGTCGTGGCGGATGACGCCGTAGGTGATGATCATCAGCGAACCGATCACCGCCAGGAGCCAGTGCCCGAGAGGCAGGATGGATTCCCGCCGCTTCATACTGTAAATGAGCTGATACAGCGAGCGGATTTCAAAAGTGAACTGTCCCGCGATACCGAACCAGAGCAGTTTGGGCGGAACGGCGTCGTTGTGCAGGAAATTGGCGGAGAAGGAAGAGATGTCCTTGAAAATGAGCGCCAGGATGGCTACGGGGAACAGGGCCTGCAGAACGATCAGGAACTTGGGCACGCGTTTGTACAGGCCCATAATGCTGATGTTCCACATATAGATATAGTAGCTGAGGCTTTCTCCGAATATGATGGAGAGATCCCGGCGCAGCCAGCCGTAAATGTACAGGACGATGGCGCCGATGCTGCTCATCACCCAGTAGATACCCGGGGACTCAACCTGTTTGGACTTTTCCGAGAGATACCACTGGACGACAATGCGGGTGCCATAAATGGCCATCCCGCACAGACCCAGCAGATATACCCATACCGGACTGTCCATCACCTATTCGCCGTAGGGAACGCCGTAGAAATGCTTCCAGATCTCATCCCTGTCCTCCGGCCGGACGCAGCGCATCAGCGAGTTCAGGGTCTTCTGCGGATAATCCGAGTGACGCAGGAAGATGAGGCCGTCCAGGCTGTTGGAAAACAGCGGGTCCACGTTGAAGCAGGTAACCCGGGCCGAGCAGCTGAAGTATTTGCGGAACAGCACAGGAAGCCGATATTGATTGTCTGAAAGCCGATAAAGCTCGTGGTCGAAGGCATCGATGTCTCCGGCGGGAACGCCGGCGAGAATCTCGTCCGGATTCTTACAGGCGGGATCCGGCACGAAAGGCGTGGTGGGCAGAACGATTTCCTCTGCGTTCGGGAACGCAAAATCCCGCATCAGGAAATGCACGGCCAGCGTCTGGTAATAGGTGGGCATAGAATCGCTCATACTCACGGGGCCCATAAAATACTCGATTTCCGGGCAGCGGAGGGTGGAAGCGGCCAAACCGGCCAGCAGGAACTTCAGGGGGAAGATTTCCCGCTGGTACTTGGATACCACGAACGAGCGGCCCAGTTCCATACTCTTGGCCAGGAGCGGTTCCACAGCGGGTTTATAGGCAAACAGCGTGGATGTGTAGAAGCCGGCGATGCCTCCGTGCTCGCGCAGGAGTTCCGGGCCGAAGCCCAGACGGTAGGCGCCCACGATTTCCCCGTTCGGCACGTTCCAGAGGATCATATGCCGATAGAAGTTGTCGTATTCGTCCGTATCCAGCGGAAGGCCGGTCCCCTCTCCCACGGCGCGGAATGTCTCTTCCCGGAGCCGGTAGAGCTCCTTCAGGAGGTTGGGGGCATCCGAGGCTTTGACGAGGTACATCCGGCAGTCGCCGCTTTCAAATAGAATCTTGTCTTGCAGCTTTTCAACCTCTGCGCGGTAAAGCTCGGGAGCCACCGGAGGAGCAAGAGGCTGCAGTTTCTGGGCACACATAGGCTGTTTGTTATTGCGTTTTCAAAAGTCAAAGATAGGATTAATTCGCAGAATTTGCAAACACGCTAAAATTAAGCTAATTTTGTATCCCGTATTTGAAACACCTCTCTCCGCTATGAAATACGGGTTCGACAACGAGAAATACCTCATCATCCAATCGGAACGCATCAAGGAGCGCATCGCCGCCTTCGGCCATAAACTGTATATGGAATTCGGCGGAAAACTCTTCGACGACTATCACGCCAGCCGCGTCCTACCGGGCTTCCAGCCGGACAGTAAGCTCCAGATGCTGATGCAACTGAAGGATGACCTTGAGATTGTGATCGTCATCAGCGCCGTAGACATCGAGAAGAATAAAGTTCGGGCCGATCTTGGTATCACCTACGATATGGACGTCCTGCGCCTGAGGGACGAGTTTATGGCCAGGGACCTCTCCGTGAACAGCGTCGTCATCACCCATTTCAACGGCCAGGCCAGTGCGGAAGCCTACCGCAAGCGCCTGGAGAATATGGGCATTACCGTCTATTATCACCATACCATCGAGGGCTATCCCAACAACGTCGCCCTCATCGACTCGGACGAAGGCTTCGGCAAGAATGACTATGTAGTAACGTCAAAGCCCCTGGTGGTGGTCACCGCCCCGGGGCCCGGCAGCGGAAAGATGGCTGTCTGCCTGAGCCAGCTCTATCAGGAGAACAAGCGCGGCATCAAGGCCGGCTATGCCAAATTCGAAACCTTCCCGGTGTGGAGTCTTCCGCTGAATCATCCCGTCAATATCGCCTATGAAGCCGCCACGGCCGATCTTGACGACGTGAATATGATCGACCCCTTCCACCTGGAAGCCTACGGCACGATGGCCGTGAATTACAACCGCGACATCGAGATTTTCCCGGTGATGAACGCCCTCTTCGACGACATCTACGGGGACACGCCCTACAAGTCCCCCACGGATATGGGTGTGAATATGATCGGCAGCTGCATCAGTGACGACGAAGTATGCTGCCAGGCCTCCCTGCAGGAGATAATCCGGCGCTACTACACCGCCCTCTGCGGCTTTGCCGAGGGAAAAGCGACGGAAAACGAGGTGAACAAGATAGCCCTCCTGATGAAGAAGGCCAAAATCACTACGGCCGACAGAAAGTGCACCGTACCGGCCAAAGAGCGTACGGACAAGTCCGGGCTCGCCGCCGCCGCCATCGAACTCGCCGACGGCACCATCCTCACCGGAGAGACCTCTCCCCTGCTGGGCCCCAGTTCGGCCCTTCTGTTAAACGCCATCAAGCATCTGGCGGGTATCGCACACAATGTCAAGCTCATCCCCAAGAACATGATCGCGCCCATCCAAAAGATGAAGGTGGACTATCTGCACGGACACAATCCCCGCCTGCATACGGACGAGGTGCTGGTGGCTATTTCCATGATGAGCCTGATTGATGAGAACTGCAAACTGGCCATGGACCAGCTGCCCAACCTGGCAGGTTCCCAGGTACATTCCACGGTGATGCTCAGCGAGGTAGACCGCAAGACCTTCAAAAAACTTGGCATCGGCCTCACCTGCGACCCCGTCAAAAAAATCAAAAAGAACTGAAATACTTCAGCAGCGGGGCAATCATCAGAGACTGAATAAGTTCGTCGTTTTTTAACAGCGCCTTCACCTCATCCTCCTTCAGCAGATAGACCTCCAACTCCTCGGTCGCATCCAGGTGCGGCTCCGTAATCTTTTCCACGCCTTTGGCCAGGAAGCAGTGCGTGAAATTGGACATGCTGCTGGGGTTGGGGGTAATCTCCATCAGTTCGGTCCAGGTTCCATTCCCATAGCCGGTTTCTTCCAACAGCTCTCTTTGGGCCGCCTGGAGCGGCGTCTCCCCCTCTTCCATCACCCCGCAGGGCAACTCATAGCAGGTCATCCCCACCGCGTGACGATACTGGCGCTCCATCACGAATCGGCCCTCCTTGGTAATGGCTATCACATTCACCCAGTCCGGGTACTCCACCACATAGTATTCGGGATTGATGCGCCCGTCCGGCAGCTGAACTTTGTCACGCCGGGCTGTAAGCCACGGACGCCTGATAAGATACTCCGTGGAAAGAATCTTCCATCGGCGGGTTTTGTCTTTCGCTTGCATATTCGACTGCAAAGATACGCTTTTTTACTATCTTTGCACTCCGTATGTGGTGGATTCTGGCCTTTGTATCGGCCGCCTTGCTGGGCGGTTACGACGTTTCCAAAAAGCTCTCGCTTCGTGGAAACGCAGTCATTCCGGTGCTGTTCCTGAATACGCTGCTGTGCGCCCTGCTGTTCTCGCCTTTTCTGTTCCGCAGTGGCTGGGGAAGCTGGGAAATCCAGAGGTGGATCCTTCTCAAGAGCATGCTGGTCCTCAGCTCATGGCTGGCGGGTTACTACGCCATGAAACACCTCCCCATCACGCTGGTGGGCCCTGTCAATGCCACCCGTCCGGTGCTGGTCCTGGTGGGTGCCGTACTGCTCTTCGGCGAGCGACTCAACCTGCTCCAGAGCCTGGGTGTCGCCACCGCCGTGCTGGCCTACTTTCTTCTAAGGCGCACCGGACGCTCCGAAGGCATCGACTTCAGACATAATAAATGGATAGCCTGCCTCATCGTGGCCGTCCTCCTGGGCGCCGCCAGCGGTCTCTACGACAAATACCTCCTATCTCCGCACTATCTGGGGTTAGACCGCGGCCTGGTACTGGGCTGGTACAGTTTCTACCAGGCCGCCATGATGGGCATCCTGATGCTTGTCCGGCTTTCCCATCGGCACAATGATACGCCTTTCCACTGGCATTGGAGCCTCCCCCTTATCAGCATCTTCCTCTGTTCGGCCGATTACGCCTACCTCCAGGCCCTCTCCCAGCCCGACGCCCTTATCAGCGTCGTTTCCATGATCCGCCGCGGCAGCGTTCTGGTGAGTTTCCTCGCCGGCGCCCTCTTCCTCAAGGAGAAAAACATCCGGGCCAAATCCCTGGACCTCCTGATGATGCTCCTGAGCATGGTTCTGCTCTACCTGGGTTCGCGGTAAATGCTTTGGACATTGCGTGAGCAGTATGAGTCCCTCGCCTTTTACCTCACGCGTAATTGCCAAGTACTTGTTTATGTGCCCATTACAGCTTTTCCTCCCTTCCACTTGCCATGGAGGAAAAAACGTTTTACACTGTAATACAATAAGTTAACAAAAACGCCTGCCAACGCAAACTAAGCCCCGGGACGGAAAAAGGAACAAATATTTTTGCAATATCCCAAAAATACACTATATTTGCAGTCCCAAACGATGGTGCTGTAGCTCAGATGGTAGAGCAATGGACTGAAAATCCATGTGTCGGCAGTTCGATTCTTCCCAGCACCACAGTAACCCGCTGATTATCAGCGGGTTTTCTTTTTCCGTCCCACTTTCCGTCCCACTTTTGGCCTTTCTGTGCCCTATTGCGTGGTACTTCAAAATACAGCTTCTACAGCCATCTGCTGGCGTTTTTGACTACACTCTATTACCTTTGATGCTGGTTTTTTGTTACTGTTTTTGTTACAGTTCATTTCTTGTAAAACGGGGT
>JAEEIJ010000093.1 GCA_016281315.1 Bacteroidales bacterium | reverse complement strand
TAGAAGAACACCATGTAGATGAGCACCAGGCAGAAGGCGATGAGGAAGGAGATGAGACCGGCGCGGATGGAGGCGCTACCCAGGGAAGGACCCACGACCTGCTCCTGGATGATGGTGGCAGGGGCGGGGAGCTTACCGGATTTGAGCACGTTCGCAAGGTCTTCGGCTTCCTGCACGTCGAAGTTGCCGGTGATTTCGGAAGAACCGCCGGTAATCTCGGTGTTCACGGTAGGATAGCTGTACACCAGACCGTCCAGGACGATGGCGACCTGCTTGCCGATGTTGTCCTTGGTGAGGCGGGCCCAGATGGAGGCGCCCTCGGCGTTCATCGTCATCGAGACGGAGGGAGCGCCGTTACCGCCCTTCTGGGAGCCGTTGAAGTTCACGCGGGCGTCGGTCACTACGCCGCCGTCCAGCGGAGCCTTCCCGTCGCGGGAGGTAACCTTGATGCCGACGAGTTCATACAGGTTGTTGCCCTGCACGAGGTCGGTGGGTTTGACGGACCACATTCCCTTGAAGCCGGCCGGCAGAACGTCCGCGGCCATCGCCAGGTACTGGTTCACCGTGGTGGTGTCCACGCCGGCGGCGAAGCCCAGGCAGGCATTGTTCCAGCCCGACGGGGAGAACACGCGGAAGAGCGGATTCGCCGTGGCGGTGCTGTCGCTGAGGTTACCCAGAATCTCGGCCACACGGGCATCCACGGCATAGAGGTCTACCTCATTGCCCTGGTAGGTGGGCCAGAATTCCAGCGAAGCGGTGCCCTGCAGGAGCTTGCGCACACGCTCGGGGTCTTTCACGCCGGGCAGTTCGATGAGGATCTTGCCGGAAGTACCCACCTGCTGGATGTTGGGCTGGGTGACGCCGAAGCGGTCGATACGGTTGCGGAGCACGTTGAAGGAGTTGTCCACGGCGCTCTTCGCTTCCGAACGGATGACGCTCACGACCTGCGCGTCGGTGGCATCGTTGGCCACTTTATCGCGGAGCTCGAAGGTGGCGAAAATCTCTGCCAGACGGCGACCGGGAGCGACTTTCGCCCAGGCGTCGGCGAACAGGCCGATGAAATCCGCGCTGGAGTTCACGTTATTGGCCTTGGCCTCTTCGATGGCGGCCACGAAGTCCGGGTCCGTGCTGTTGCCGGAGAGGGCCTTCACCAGGTCTTCCAGCTGCACCTGCAGCATCACGTTCATACCGCCCTTGAGGTCCAGACCCAGGTTGATTTCCTTTTCCTTGACGCTCTTGAAGCTGTATCCCAGGAATACGTTCTCATTGTTTACAGAGTCTACATAGGCCCTGTTGCGGATAGCGGCGACGGAGTCCTGCACGAATTCGCGGACATCCTCCGCCACATTGTTAGACTCGACGAACTGCAGGGCCTGCTCCTGTGCATATTTGGCAGCCTTATTCTCCTGAATACGGGTAATGGCCGTGAAGGAGAGCTGCCAGATGCTGGCAATAGCCAGGCAGATGGCGACGAATCTGATCCAACCTTTACTTTGCATTTCTTATCTCTTTTAAATTATCACTTGCAAAAATAGCTTGCAAAGATAGAATATTTTTTCCTATTCTACAAGCGCTCGATATCGGCCCAGCCGAAGCTGGCCGGATACAGCCAGGCGCGGTCCGTGTGCTCCATCACACCGTAGTCCAGCGACACTTTTGGGCATTCGGCATAGGCCCTTTCGATGAAGGGGCGCTCGCCGATGTGTTCCCGCCAGCCCTGGAAGAGTTCCGTCACTTCGGGGATGTACTTTTCCATCTGGCTGGCGATGGTGGCGGCCCGCCAGATGAAGATACCGCTGTTCCAGAAGAATTCTCCGGTGCCGATGAACACCTGCGCAAGTTCCAGCGAGGGCTTCTCCGTGAAGGTTTTCACCTGCAGGGGGCCGGCCATCTTATGGGCGTTGCGCCCCTCTTTCACCTGGATGTAGCCGAAGTTCACATCCGGGGTTTTGGGAACGATGCCCAGGGTCATCAGGACGTCGTGCTCCTCCACATAGGCGAATGCGTCCGCCAGGGTGGAGGCGAAGAGTTCTTCGTCGCGGATCACGAGGTCCCAGGGCGTCGCCACGATCACGGCTTCGGGGTCGCGGGTGAGCAGGGTATAGGCCGCCAGGGCCATACAGGGGGCTGTTTTCCGGGCATAGGGCTCCAGTAGGAGGTTTCCTTCCGGGAGGTCCGGCAGCTCCCGCCGGGCCTGCTCCGCGCAGGAAGCCAGGGTGACCACCAGGATGTTCTCCGGGGGCACCACCTGCAGGAAGCGTTCATAGGTGTGCCGATACTGTCTTGTGGAGCCGGTACCGTCGGCCATAATTACGCAGTACCTGTGGTTCATAGTGTTAGTTGTGGTTATTAGACATACAGGGGGATCCAGGCCTGGGGGATGTAGCGGACACGCGTTTCCCCGCCGTCGAAGAGCACCGACACGATGTCGAAGAACACTTCCCGGGGCGGGAGCTGGTGTTTGGCAAGGTATTGCCGGGCGGCGGCGCTGATGCGCTTCTGCTTGACGGGGTTCACCTGGTCCGTCAGGGTGGACGTGACCGGCGCCGTGCGGGCTTTCACCTCTACGAAGTGCAGGCCGTCCGGGCCTTCGGACACGATGTCCAGTTCCAGGTGGCCGGCGCGCCAGTTGCGGTCCAGGATCTGATGCCCCCGCGAAAGCAGGAAGTCGCAGGCGACGTCTTCGCCCGTTTTCCCCAGTTTACTGGTCCTTAATAGGTTCATTGGTCAGTCAAATGTTATTACCGTCACGCCGGCGCCGCCGAACTGCACGTGTTCGTCCTGGGCCGATTTGACGCCGGGCACGGTGCGCACGAATTTCTGGATTTCCTCGCGCAGGGCGCCCGTCCCTTTTCCATGCAAAATTCGCACCGACGGCACCCCCAGCATAATGGCATCGTCCACATATCGCATCACAATTTCCAGGGCGTCGTTCACCCGCTCTCCGCGCACGTCCAATTCGGGCTTGAAGCGGGCCTTTCTTTCGGTGAGCGCGGCGTCGTAGACCTGCCGGGGGCGTTCCGAGGGAGCCTTGGCGGCCGCCTTGTATTCGTTGGATGTAATGCGTTCCACGCGGTCCAGCGGCAGTTTGGTCACCACGCTGCCCACTACCACGCTCACGGCCTTGGTGCTCACCACGGCCACTTCGCCCACCATTCCGTTGGAGAGGATACGCACTTTCTCTCCCACTTTGAGCGGGGCGCTGCGCCAGGCCGCCATCTTATCTTCATCGGCCTTCGGGGCCTGCTGCCGGCGGCGGCTCTTCTGCTTCTGGACCTTCTGGAGTTTGCTTTCGATATAATCTTCCCGCTTCTCGCGGCCTTCCGCCAGGGCGCCCAGGAAGTCCTGCAGTTGGGCGCGGGCCTCCTTGGTCTGGGCTTTGTCGGCCTGGGACTCGCGGATGGTGCGGATGGTTCCTTCTACGCGCTTGTTGGCTTCGCGGACGATCTTTTCCGCCTCCGCCCGGGCCTCGTCCAGGATCTTGCGCCGCATCTCTTTGATTTCTTCCAACTCTTTCTCGTAGCGGTCCGTGAGGCCTTCCAGGGTTTTATCGGCCGCCTTTACGTGCGAGAGTTTCTCGTCCAGGGCGCGGCGGCTGCGGGCAATCTTGCGGAGGTTCCGCTCCATTCCCACGAACTGTTCTCCGGCCCGCTCTTCCGCATCGTGGACCAGCGGTTCCGGCAGGCCCATCTTCCGGGCCAGCTCAAAGGCGAAGGAAGAGCCCGGCAGGCCTGTTTCCAGACGGAAGAGGGGGGCTACGGTGGCAGCATCGAACTGCATCGCGCCGTTCACCACGCCCGTCCCGGCGCCGGCGGCATAGAGCTTCAGATTCGTGTAGTGGGTGGTGATCACGCCATAGGCTCCGCGCTCGTCCAGCGCGTGCAGGATGGCTTCCGCGATGGCTCCGCCGGCCGCGGGTTCCGTCCCTGAGCCGAATTCGTCGATGAGCACGAGCGTGCGGGCATCGGCCACGGCGAGCATCGCCTTCATATCGGCGAGGAAAGAACTGTAGGTGGAGAGGTCGTTCTCCAGCGACTGATCATCGCCGATGGAGACCATAATCCGGTCAAACACAGGCAGTTCCGACGTTTCGGAGGTGGGAATGAGCATTCCCCACTGGAACATATACTGCAGCAGGCCGGCCGTCTTCAGGCACACGCTCTTGCCGCCGGCGTTGGGGCCGGAAATCAGCAGAATCCGTTTTTCGGGGGTGAGCGTTAACGTGAGGGGCACGATGTCCTTACCCTCTTTCCTTAAAGATTTTTCCAGCAGGGGGTGGCGGGCTTTCCTGAGCTGCAGGGAGCCGTCTTCCGAGATGACCGGCATCCCGGCTATGTAGTCCAGGGCCACCTGGGCCTTGGCCATATTGAAGTCCAGTTCTCCGACGAAGGTGGCTCCGGCGATGAGTTCCGGCACGAAGGGCCTGAGGAACTCTGCGAACTCGTAGAGGATGCGGGCCATCTCGCGCGTCTCGTCGAAATGCAGCTGGGCGATTTCGTTCTGCAGCGCCACAATCTCCGCCGGTTCCATAAAGGCGGTCTTTCCGGTGGCGCTTTCGTCGTAGATATAGCCCTGGAACTGTCTCTTTTTGGCCGATGCCACCGGAATGAGCATCTTCCCGTCGCGGATGCTCACCGAGGCGTCGGCGTCCGCGATGCCCTCGGCCTGCGCCTGGCGGAGGATGGCGTTCATCCGTTTGGAGACATTGATTTCCTTATCCTTGATGCTGCGGCGGATGCTGTAGAGCTCGTCCGACGCGGTGTCTTTCATTTCCCCGTGCCGGTCCAGGATGGCGTCGATGCGGCCGATGACCTCCGCCGGAGCGCTGATGCCGGCGGCGAGGTGCTGGAGGTTGGGGTAGATGCCCTCCTTCACCGTATGGAAGAAGTGCAGGGCGCGCCGGAGGGTGTCCAGCAGCGTGCGCAGTTTCCCCAGGGAAAGGAGGTCGATGGAGGCATTCTTGCCGATGGGTTCGAGGAAGGGGATGGCGTCGATGTAACCGGCGGTGGGAAAGGCGTCCTCGAACATCAGGATGAGGCGCATTTCGTCCGTGAGGAGCTGCCGGCGGCGGATTTCGCCGGCATCGGCCACGAATTCCTCCTCCGTCACCCGGGTGGCCGCGTAGTCGGTGGAGCACCGGCCCTGGACGGCGGCGCGCACTTTGTCGAACCCCAGTTTCGCTTCCAGCCTTGTGTCCACGCTATTCTCCCTCCTTGGTCATCAGCGAACCCACCAGCTGGCGGAGTTCCTTAATATCCTGGATTGTCTGGATTTCCCCGCCGCGCACGAAACTGATCCGGCCGGTTTCCTCGGAGACCACCAGGACGTCCGCATCCGTGTCTTCCGTGAGGCCGATGGCGGCGCGGTGCCGCATCCCGTAATGGGCGGGAATGTCCGTGCGGCTGGTCATCGGGAGTTGGCAGCGGGCGGCGGCGATATGGTCGCCGATGATGATCATCGCACCGTCGTGCAGGGGCGAGTTCTTGAAGAAGATATTCATAATGAGGCGACGGTTGATATCGGCCTCGAAACGGTCTCCGGTGGACATATACTCGTCCATCTGGCCTTTGTGCTGGATGACGATGAGGGCGCCGGTCTTTTCCGCCGACATCGCCCGCACGGCCTCCACCAGCTCTTCCGCGCTCTGGGTGCCCATCTTCTCTTCCTTGATGCCCATAATGCGGTTGAACAGCTGGCTGGTGCGGCGGGTAAGGCCGCTCTGGACGGCGAAGCGGTTCAGCAGGTGCCGGATTTCCGGCTGGAAGAGAATGATGAGGGCCAGCACACCCACATCCAGGAGGGTGTTCAGCAGTACGGTCATCATCCGCATATTAAGCGCGCTCACGATTCCCTGCAGGATGAGGAGGAACACCAGCACCAGGACGATGTTCAGGATGGTGCTGTCCCCGCGGATGCCCCGGATGAGGAAAAAGATGAGGGTGGCCACCATCAGGATGTCCAGGATGTCGGCCCAGCCGAAGCTCAAGAAACCGAATATGGTGAGCGCTTTCAACATAGCATACAAAAATAGCACATTTTCCGCAGAAAACCTTATCTTTGCAAGTAAGATGTTCAGGGTTTTGAAATTCGGCGGATCGTCCGTTGCCGGTGCTACGCAGGTGTCGCGGGTGCTGGACATTGTGGAGCGCGAGGCCGCCAGGGGCCGGGTCATCCTGGTCTCCAGCGCCATCGCGGGCTGCACGGACGCCCTCCTGGGCGGAGATCCCGCCGCCATCAGGGAGATGAAGGCCCGTCACGCCGATATGGTGCGCCGCCTTTTCACCGGCTCCGAGCGGGAAGAACTGCAGGAGCGCCTGAACGCCCTCTTCGCCGCGCTTTGGGCGGCGCCCGCCGACGAACGGGTCACCTACGGCGAAATCCTCTCCACCACCCTCCTTGCCGCCAAACTGGAGACCGAAGGGTATAAAGTGCGCTGGCTGGACTCCCGGGACCTCGTGGTAAAAGGCGACGAGCCGGAAACCTTCCGCCGCATCAAAAAGGCCGTGGAGGCCCTTGAGGCCGATGTTTACGTCGCCCCCGGCTTCATCTGCCGGGAAGCCTCCGGGAAGGTGTCCACCCTGGGCCGCGGCGGCTCGGACTACACCGCCGCCCTCTACGCCGCCGCCGTGCAGGCGGAGAGCCTCCAGATCTGGACCGACGTCCCCGGCATTATGACGGCGAACCCGAAACAGGTTCCCGCCGCCCGCACGATCCCCCACATCTCCTATGCCGCCGCGCTGGATATGGCCTCCCACGGCGCCAAGGTGCTGTATGCCCCCACCGTCGCCCCTGCGATGGCCGCCGGCATCGACATTGAAATCCGCAACACTTTCGCTCCCGACGGCAAATACACCGTCATCGGCGCCGCCCCGGACCCCACCCGCTGGATCGGCGTCGCCTCCGATAAGAATGTGATTCGTCTGGTGGGTTCTCTCCCCGGCTTTACCGGAGGGGATGCCCCTTCGGTCACGAAAAAGAAGGCCGATGTTCCCTCAGGGGCATCGCCCTCCGCTAAATCCGATCCGGATGGGCTCTCTGGGGGAGCACACTCCCGCGGGAGCATCGGCCCCCTATTCAGCGACCAAGGGAGTGTGTCCTCCGGAGAGACCGTTGCGAAAACACTGGAGGATGCTGGAATAAAAGCAATTGAGATAAAGGAAGAGGGGAATGGGATTAATTTTACGGTGAAAGAATCCGTGCTGGAACAGGCCCTGCGGGCGATTCACCGGGCGTTTTTCCAGGAGCTGCCGGTGCGGGAGGTGAACGTGTTCATCGCCGGCGACGGGGCAGTCGCCAACGCCTTGATCGGCCTTATTCAGGAGAGCGCCGCGGCCGTGAAGGAGCGCAGTGGGAAGGTCCTCCGCGTGGCGGGCCGCGCGAACAGCCGCCGTTACGGCATCGACCTCGGCGGAGCGCCTGTCATCGGCCGGGAAGGGGACTACATCGACGCCGTCCTTCAGGCGGCTCCCAAGGGCTCCCTCTTCGTGGACGCCACCAACAGCAAGACGCTCTATAAGCGCTATACGGACCTGCTGCAGGCGGGCATCGGCATCGTTTCTTCCAACCGCCGCTCCCTCGCCGTCCCTTATGCGGAATACGCCGCGATGCACGCCGCCGCCCGCGAAAACGGCGCGCCGCTGCGCTACGAGACCACCGTGGGCGCGGCCCTTCCCATCCTGGAATCCATCGCCCGCGGGGCGAACAGCTGCAACGAGGTCCTCTCCATCGAGGCCGTCGTGTCCTGCACGCTGAACCAGATTCTGGGGGATTATCGGCCCGGCGGAACCAGCTTCTGCTCGCTCGTGAAGACTGCGGCGGCCGAAGGCCTCACGGAGACCGATCCCCGCACGGACCTGGGCGGCCGCGACGCCCTCCGGAAACTGCTGATCCTCTCCCGGGAGGCCGGCGTGCAGCTGGAAGAGGAGGACGTGGCCATCGAGCCCGTGGTGCCGTCATCCGTCCTGGGAGGCAGCCTGGAGCAGTTTTATGCTGCACTGGAGGCCTATGAGCCCCAATGGGCGGCCCGGGTGCAGGAGGCATCGGAGAAAGGCTTCCGCCTGCGTTTTGTCTCTTCGCTGGAAAAATCGGCCGGCGGTTACAAGGCCCGCATCGCCCTGAAGGAAGTGGCGCCGGAGCATCCCGCCTACTACCTGCGGGGCACGGAGAACGCCATTATCGTCAGGAGCGCCTTCCACCCCTATCCGCTGGTGATCCAGGGTCCCGGTGAAGGTGCCCGGGAGGCCGCCAGCAGCATTCTGAACGACATTTTACGTTAAACCCACAAACTTAACAGTATGAAAAAACTCCTCCTTCCCCTCGCCGCCGTAGCGTTCATCTTCAGCGCCTGCGGTCCCAAGACCCAGAGCATCCATCTGGGAGACTTCACGGCCACCATCCCGGCCTCCTACGAGATTCTCCACCAGGAAGATTCCTATCCCGAGAGCGCTGCCCTGTACATCCAGAGCGAAGACGGCGCCCTGCTGGCCCTGAACAACATCGTCTACTATTCCGATGAAGAAATCGAACACGTGGAAGACCTCTATGACGGCATCGAAGGCTTCCTGGAGAACAAGATTATCGAACTGTTCAACAACGTGGACGAAGGCCCCCTGCACGAGCAGCTCTTCTCGGAGTTCACCATCGAGGACATCGATGAAATCAAGTTCGACGAAGACGGCGTGGGCCGCTTCGCTTTCAGCGGCGTATTCGGTGAGGAAGACCAGCCCTTTGTTGGTGACATCATCATCTACTTCCACGGCGGCGCGCTGGTCAAACAGCTGGCCCTGGCGGATACCGACGAGCAGATCGAAGAGCTGAACAAAATCGCCCTCGACCTCAAGTTCGACGAGTAAGGATTAATTCTACAGCAATTCGCTGAATTCGTGCACGCCCTGGTGATCTTCGGTCATCAGGGCGGCTATTACTGCCCCCTTGGCCAGGCCTTCGCGGGAGAAGGCTTCGTGCTGCAGCGTGAGTTTATCTTCGGCCGAAGTGAGCGTAAGCGTGTGAATCCCAGGGACTTCGCCTTTCCGTATGGAACGGATTTCCGGCGCTTCACCGAGTTTCTCCTCCACGAGTTTCCCCATCACCTTGGCCGTTCCTGAAGGGGCATCCAGCTTGTGGATGTGGTGGGTTTCTTCGATTTCCGCCTTATAGCCGGCCCCGCGGAGCATCTCGGACACCTTGGTGATGGCGGCGTACAGGGCGTTCACCCCCAGCGAGAAGTTGGAGGCGTAGATGAGGGTGGTGCCGGCCTCTTCGAAAGCCTTGCGGACATCTGCCTCGATGTCGTTCCAGCCCGTGGTCCCCACCACCGCCGCCTTGAAATGCTTGGCGATGAAAGGATAATTGGCCCGGAACGCCTCCGGCGTGGTGAAGTCGATGCATACGCACTCCCGCGCTATCGCCGGGTCGGTGGCCGTGATGTCTTCGCTGGCCTCCACCAGGGGGATGCCCCGCTTCTGGAGCTCTTTTTCCACCATATGTCCCATCCGGCCGTAGCCGCTGATAATCACCTTGATCATAGTGCCTGATAGATTTTGATGTAAAGATTCACGGCCTCCTCCAACTCCTCCGCCGTGATGTGTTCGTCGTCCCGGTGGGCGTAGCGGATGCTCCCGGGGCCGCAGATGAGTTTGTGGCCGAAGCCCGTCAGGTGCGGCGCGTCGCTACCGAAAGCGACGGGTGCGCTCTCAAAGCCAGGCAGCGTGACGTACCGCGCCGGTTCGTCGCCCCGGGCCCGCAGCGTCGCTTCCGGCACCTCTTCCATCCACCGCTGCACCGCCTCGTGCGAGGCGAACGTGGTGCGGAAATACAGCCGGCAAGTGAGCTCCGGCGACAGGATGTTCTGCGGATTGTCGCTCTTCAGAAGCCCGATGTTCCAGGTGGTCTTCCCCAGTTCCGGGTCTTCGCCGAAATCCTTATCCTTCAATTTGTTGTAGAACTCGTTAAACAGTTCCACGGCGCTTGTTCCATACTCCGGATAACCCGAATGGAAGGCCTTCCCGGTGAACTTGAGGTCATAGGAGAGCGTGCCCTTGGCGGCACTCACCAATTTGTTCTCCGTGGGCTCGCCCACCACCAGGAAAGGCGCCTGGAATCCGGTCTTAGAGAACGCCTTCGCGCCCCAGGACCCGGTCTCCTCCCCGGCAAGCAGTAGCAGCCCGAAGTCCGTCTTCCCGGCCGCCTCCAGCTCCTTGCACGCTGTATACATCGCAAAGATCTGCCCATTGGCGTCGCAGCTTCCCCTGCCGGTGATAGTTTTTGCGGGAGATACTCCCTTCGGCGGAACTCCGCTCGCTTCGCTCGCTCCGGCCCCTCCCACTGTCTCCTGCGTCCCCCCGGAGGGAGTGTCCTCCGGAAAAACAGGGGCGATATACGGCGGAACGGTGTCCATATGGGTGCAGAAGACCACTTTGGGGCGGCCCCAGCTGAACAGGAGGTTCAGCGTGCCGTCACCCACCTCGAAGGATTCCTTCTTCGGGGCTTCCAGATGCTTCAGGAGCCAGCCGGCCATCTCCCGCTCCCTGCCGGAAGTGGAATCGATGGAGAGCATCTCTTTAAACAGGTTCCAGTTCATAACCATCCGTTTTTCAGCAGTACTTCCGCAATCTGCACGGCATTGGTGGCCGCGCCTTTGCGCAGATTATCGCTTACGCACCAGAGGTTCAGTCCGTTCTCCACGGAGGGGTCGCGGCGGATGCGGCCCACGAACACGTCGTCCTTGCCCCAGGCGTTGATGGGCATCGGGTAGAGGTTCTGCGAAGGGTCGTCCTGCAGCGTGACACCGGGCATATCGGCCATCAGCTGACGCGCCTCCGCCAAATCGTAAGGCTTTAAGAATTCGACGTTTACGCTTTCCGAATGACCGCCTTCCACCGGCACGCGGACCGTGGTGGCGGAGACGGCGATGCCGGGAGCGCGCAGGATCTTCCGCGTCTCGTTCACCATCTTCATCTCTTCCTTCGTGTAGCCGTCCGGCAGGAAGGAGTCGATGTGCGGAAGGATGTTCATATCGATCCGGTGGGGGAACTTGGTCCCGGAGCCGCCGGCGCGTTCGGCCTCCAGCTGCTCGATGCCCCGCTGTCCCGCGCCGGTGACGCTCTGGTAGGTGCTCACCACGATACGCTTGATGCCGTAGGCCTTCTGCAGAGGGGCCAGCGGCAGGACCATCTGGATGGTGGAACAGTTGGGGTTGGCGATAATGTGGTCTTCCGGGGTGAGGACATCGGCATTGATTTCCGGCACCACCAGCGGAATGGACGGATCCATCCGCCAGAAGGAGGAGTTGTCCACCACGTAGCAGCCTGCGGCGGCGAACCTGGGAGCCAACTCCGAGGAGACGGTTCCGCCGGCACTGAAAAGGGCCAGGGCGGGTTTTCGGGCGATGGCTTCATCGGCCGATAGAACCGTCCACTCGCGGCCCTGGAACCGCACTTTCTTCCCCCAGGAGCGGGACGAGGCCACCGGCAGCAGCTCGCTCACCGGGAAGCCGCGCTCCTCGAGCACTTCCAGCATTTTCGAGCCCACGAGGCCCGTGGCTCCTACTACGGCTACGATCATCTCAACAGGTCTTCTAAGTGGATGCTTCCCGCGGTCTTGGCGTCGCGGTATTTCACGATGACCGGGCAGTACAGGTGCACGCCGCTCTCCAGCGGCTTCCCGTCCCGGACGATGGGTTTCGACCCGCTCACCACCACGGCGCCTTTGGGCACCACGATGCGGCCGTCGGCATTCCTTTTAATGAACGTGCCGGTGGTGGCGTCGAAGATGGCGGTGGAGGAGGTGATGACTACGCCCGAAGCGATGACGGCCCCTTCCTCCACGATGGTACCTTCATAGATGCCGCAGTTTCCGCCCACGAAGGCGTCGTCCTCGATGATGGTGGGAAGGGCGCCGGCGGGCTCCAGCACGCCGCCGATCTGTGTGGAGGCAGATATATGGATGCGTTTTCCCACCTGGGCGCAGGAGCCGATGGTCACGTGGCTGTCCACCATCGTCCCTTCACCCACATAGGCGCCGACGTTCACGTAGGCCGGGGGCATCACGATGCTGCCGGGAGCGAGGTAGGCACCCCGCCGGATGCTGCTGCCGCCCGGGACGATGCGCACGCCGTCCTCCGCGGTGAATTTTCTCACCGGGAAGGTCTCCTTGTCGAAGTAGGAGAACTGCCCCTGGGACATCTCCCTGACGGCGCCCAGTTTGAAGCCCGCCAGGATGACTTCCTTCACGTGCGTGTTCACTTTCCACACCCCGTCCACCTTTTCGGCTACACGGAGTTCCCCTTTTTCCAGGGCCTCCAGGGTTTCGTTGAATTCTTTGAGCGTAATCTCCATTAGAACAGGTCTTTCAGGGTTTGTGCAATCAGTTTTTCGGTTTCCTCGGTGGCTTTGACGAGCGGAAGGCGCAGGGAATTTTCCATCAGCCCCAGCTGGGCCATCGCGGCCTTGGCGGGGATGGGATTGGGCTCCACGAAGAGGTTGTTGAAGAGGGGACTCAGCCTCTTATTCATCTTTTCTGCCTCATCCCATCTGCCTTCCCGGAGGGCTTTCACAAAGTCGGCCATCGCCGAGGGGAACACGTTCGAGGCGACGGAAATGACACCGTCGGCCCCGTCCTTCATCAGCTGGAAGGTGTCGTCGTCGTTGCCGCTAAGGACGGCAAAGCCTTCGGGGCGGCCTTTGATGATGGCGCGGACCTGGTCCAGTTTCCCGGAGGCTTCCTTGATGCCGATGATATTCTTCACGTCCCTTGCCAGGGCCAGGGTGGTCTCGGCCTCCAGGTTGGTGCCGGTGCGGCCCGGGACATTGTAGAGGATAACGGGCTTCGGAGCGGCCTCCGCGATGGTCTTGAAGTACTGGTACAGGCCCCGCTGGGGTGGCTTATTGTAGAAGGGAACCACCACCAGGAAAGCGTCGGCGTCCTGCAGGAGGCGGATGTTGTCCAGGGTGGCCTTGACGCTGTTGGAGCCCACGCCGGCCATCACCGGGCGGCCCTGGGCGTGCTGCCGCGTCACCTCCAGCACCTGGAGTTTTTCGCTCTCGCTGAGGGTAGGGGTTTCACCCGTGGTTCCCAGCGGTACCAGGAAATCGATCCCGGTTTCCACCTGCCAGTCCACCGTGGCGGCAAAGGCGTTATAATCTACCTCCCCGCCTTTGAACGGGGTGACGAGCGCGGTGCCGCAGCCTTTGAAAACTATACTCATAAGTCAATGATTTTAATCAGTTCTGCCGGGCCGGTGAGGAACACGTCGGTGTAGTGTTCTCCATCCTTTTGGAAGTCCACCTGCAGCCAGTCGCCGCGGCGGCACTGCAGCCGGTAGGCGTGCTGCCCGTCCGCACCTTTATCCTTGTAGCACGTCGCGATGGCACTCGCCGTGATCCCCGTGCCGCAGGCCAGGGTCTCGGCCTCCACGCCTTTCTCGAAAGTGCGCACGTGCAGGCCGTCCGGCGCCGCCTCTACGAAGTTGGCGTTGGTCCCTTCCGGCTGGAAGGCTTCGTCCCAGCGGTATTCCGGGCCGTCCTTTTCCATATCGACGCCCTCCACGCTCCGGACGAACTTCACGAAATGCCGCGTTCCGGTGTTCAGGAAGTATCCGCCCATAATGGGCTTAACCCCTTCAACGTCAATCATTTTCAGGCGCACGATCCATTTACGGGTTGTGGAGGGAGTATCCTCACAACCGCTCAGAATCTGCGCCTGATGCGGGCCGTCGCCGGCCAGGAAATGCCAGACGCCATCCGGCGAGGCGGGTTGCAGGCCCAGATAGTCGGCGAAGGCGGTGATGCATCGGCCTCCGTTGCCGCACATCATCCCGCCCGTGCCGTCGGGGTTGAAGAACTCCATCGAGAAGTCATAGCCGTCGGTGCTGCCCAGGATCATCAGGCCGTCGGTGCGGTACTCCCGGCACAGCGCGCCGATGCGCTGCGGGTCGCGGTAGGCGTCCACATCGGCCCCGCGGCCGTCCAGCACCACGAAATCGTTTCCGGCTCCTGAGAACTTATACAGCGTTTTTCCTATCTCGCTCATTATTAATTACTTGCGCATTTTCCTCCATGTAAAAATGCAGGGAGGAAAACTTATAACCGCTTGTGGTTCAATGATTTAGTTAAAACAGTGGCCAACAACTTGATACCGGGCTCCATCTTGGATTCCTCTACGAAGGTGTAGTTCAGGCGCATCGTGTTGCGGTGGCTGCCGTCCGTGTAGAAGAACGAACCGGCCACATAGGCGACGCCCGCGGCCAGCGCTTTGTCGTACAGCGCCACAGTATCAATTGCTTCCGGCAGGGTGAGCCACAGGAAAAGACCGCCTTCCGGGTGGGTCCAACGGACCCCTTCCGGCATGTATTTTTCCAGCAGGGAGAGCATCAGGTCCCGGCGGTGCCGGTACAGCGGGATGGTCTTCTGCAGGTTGCGGTCCAGGGCGCCGCTCTGCAGGAATTCCAGCGCCAGGTACTGGTCGAACACCGGCGGGCACAAGTCCAGGCACTGCTTGCAGGCGTAGATCTGGTCCAGTAGTTCTTCCGGGCCAATGATCCATCCCAGCCGGAATCCCGGGGCGAAAATCTTTGAGAAACTGCCCAGCTGCAGGGTCCTTTCGGGTGCCAGTTCCCGGATGGAAGTTACCGGCGAGCCCTCATAGCGGATTTCCCGGTAGGGGCTGTCCTCCACGATGAGAAGGTCCATCTCCCGCGCTTTCCGCACAACGGCCTTTCTCTCCTCCAGCGTCAATGTCTTTCCCGTAGGATTGTTAAACTCCGGGATCACATAGATAAATTTGGGTGTGCCTTGGACCTGGTCCACCACCGTCCCCTCCATATCATTCAGGCCCACCACTTCCGCCCTATAGGCCCGGAAGCTTTGCAAGGCCCCCAGATAAACGGGATTATCGGCCAGAACCGCATCCCCGGGGTCCAGAAAGACCCGGGAGCAGACGTCGATGCCCTGCTGTGACGAGGTGGTGATGAGCACCTGCGAGGCCGGAACCCCGTAGCGGGCGGCGATGGCTTCCCGGAGCTCCGGAACGCCTTGCGTGGCGCCGTACTGGAGTGCTTTGCTTCCGTATTTGGCCACTACCGAGGCGGCCAGGGAGGGGATTTCGGCCAGGGGGAAGGTCTCCGCCGCAGGATAGCCGCCGGCAAAGGAGCAGATGGCCGAAAGGTCCACCTTCCGGAAAATCTCCCTTACCGGGCTCCTGAGGAACGACGGCACGTCGGCCGAAAAGAACTTCCCGTAATCCATAGCCTATGCGCGGGTAATATGCGCCCCGAGGGCGTTCAGGCGGCCTTCGATATCCTCATAGCCGCGGTCGATTTGTTCAATGTTGTCGATGGTGGAGGTGCCGCGGGCGCTCATTGCGGCCAGCAGCATCGCGATGCCGGCGCGGATATCCGGCGACACCAGGTGCGCGGCCTTGAGGGTGATGCGGTGATCGTGGCCGATGACAACTGCCCGGTGCGGGTCGCACAGGATGATCTGGGCGCCCATATCGATGAGCCGGTCCACGAAGAACAAGCGGCTCTCGAACATCTTCTGATGAATGAGCACGCTCCCCTTGCACTGGGTGGCCACCACCAGCATCACGGACAGGAGGTCCGGGGTGAGGCCGGGCCAGGGGGCGTCGGCCAGGGTCATAATACTGCCGTCCAGGAAGGACTCGATCTCATAGCTCTCCTGCTCGGGAACGTAAATGTCGTCGTCCCGCTGTTCCAGTTTGATACCCAGGCGCCGGAAAGCGTCCGGAATGATGCCCAGGTCATAGTAGCTGACGTTCTTGATGGTGATGGCGCTGCGGCAGATGGCGGCCATCCCGATGAAAGAGCCCACCTCGATCATATCCGGCAGGATCTTGTGGATGGTGCCGTGGAGGGCTTCCACGCCGTGGATGCGGAGGAGGTTCGAGCCCACGCCGTCGATGAAGGCGCCCATCCGGTTGAGCATCTTGCACAGCTGCTGCAGGTACGGTTCGCAGGCGGCGTTATAGATGGTGGTGGTGCCTTTCGCCAGGGTGGCGGCCATCACGATGTTGGCCGTACCGGTGACGGAGGCTTCGTCCAGCAGCATATATCGGCCCGAAAGACGGTCCTCGGTGGTGAGGTGGAAGGCGCGGCGCTTGGCGTCGTACTCCATATTGGCGCCCAGCTTGATCATCCCGTCCAGGTGGGTGTCCACCCTGCGCCGGCCGATCTTGTCGCCGCCGGGCTTGGCGAACCAGGCGTGGCCGAAGCGGCTCAGGAGCGGTCCCACCACCATCACCGACCCGCGGAGCCGCGCGCATTTGGCGACGAACTCCTCCGTCTCGATGTAGGAGGTGTCCACGGCATCGGCCTGGAAGGTATACATCCCCTTGGAGAGACGCGTGACTTTCACGCCCATCTTCTGCAGGAGCTCGATGAGGTTTTTCACATCCAGGATTTCCGGGATGTTGGAAATGGTGACGGGTTCGCTGGTCAGGAGTACGGCGCTGATCACTTCCAGCGCCTCGTTCTTGGCCCCCTGCGGGGTGATGGACCCGGAGAGCTTGTGCCCTCCCTCGATAATGAATTTAGACATGCTCTACTTCGGGATGAAGGGTGATTCCATATTTGGCAGCGATGCTGTCGATGACTTGTTTTTCCAGGCCGATAATCTCCTCGGGCGAGGCCTCCCCGCTCGCGTTCACGATCACCAGCGGCTGGTTCTGATACACCTGGGCGCCGCCGAGCCGCCGGCCCTTGAAGCCGCACTGCTCGATCATCCAGGCGGCGGGAACCTTGATGCGGTCCCCCACCTCGTAATGCGGAACGGCGTAGTCCGGCCCGTTGTCGGCCTTGGCGATGGCCACGATGCGCTCGAAGTGCTCCCGGTCGATGACCGGATTGTAGAAGAAACTTCCGGCCGATCCAATCTCTTCCGGATCCGGCAGCTTTTTCCGCCGGATATCAATGATAGTGTCTCTGATTAGCTGAGGGGTGAGAGAAACAGCCCAGCGGGACTCCGCTTCGCTTCGCTCTGCTTCGGCCCCTCCCATTGTCTCCTTCGTCCCTCCGGGACTTGTATCCAACGGGCCCCTCCCCCTATACTTGTCCGGGGGTGGACAAGCCCCCTGGGCTGTTTCTCTCACCCCTTGCGCTTCCAACGCTTTCCTGACGCCACCGTAGTCCAGGATGGGACGGGGCTCTTTGGATAGGCGGTAGGTGACGGCGGTGATGACAAATCGGCCTTTCCACTCGGTCTTGAAGCGGGAGGTGCGATAACCGTACTGGCAGTCTGCGGGGTCTATGTCCACGAACCTGCCTTCCTGGCGGTCGTAGGCGCGGATGCCGGCAAGGATGTCCTTGGCCTCCACGCCGTATGCGCCGATGTTCTGCACGGCCGAGGCCCCGCATTCTCCCGGGATGAGCGAGAGGTTCTCCGGGCCCCAGAGGCCCTCTTCGGCCGCCAAGGCGCAGAAGTCGTCGAAAACCACTCCCGCCGGCACGGTAATCAGTAAATCTTTTCCGTCTGTGGACCTGGTCCAGCCACTTTTTGGACCAGGTTCGATTTCATCCTTTGGACCTGGTCCACCGACTGTGCCTCCCAGGGGCCTGGGGACCACACTACCTGGACCTGGTCCAGCCCCTAAAAGTGAACCTGGTCCAAAAACCCGTTGGACCTGGTCCATCCCCATCCCTGATTCTACTCCGATGCCCACGTGCAGCACGGTTCCGGGGAAATCGCCGGTGAAAAGGAGGTTGGAGCCTCCGCCCAGCACCATTACGGGCTGCGGCAGGGCATCCCAGTCCAGGGACAGCAGGTCCGCCTCTTCAGTTATTTCCACATACAGCGCACAACGAACCCGCATCCGGAAGGTATTCCGGTGCGAGAGGTCGTAGTCTGTATACCGTTTGATCACTGTTCCGCTTTTACGTTCAGGGCAATCTGGAGTTCGTCCAGCTGAACCTGGTCGATCATAGACGGGGAGTCGATCATCACGTCGCGGCCCTGGTTGTTCTTCGGGAAGGCGATGTAGTCGCGGATGGTGTCCTGCCCGCCCATCAGGGCGCACACGCGGTCGAAGCCGAAGGCGAGGCCGCCGTGCGGCGGGGCGCCGAACTTGAAGGCGTTGATGATGAAGCCGAACTTGTAATCGGCCTCCTCGGGGCCAATCCCCAGTACCTCGAACATCCGTTTCTGCATATCCGCATTGTGGATACGGATGGAGCCTCCGCCCAGCTCGTTGCCGTTGAGGACGAAGTCATAGGCGTTGGCGCAGACGCGTTCCAGGTCTTCCTTCTTGTCGCTGTAGAACCACTTCTCGTGCTCCGGTTTGGGGGCGGTGAAGGGGTGGTGCATGGCGTAGAAACGCTGGGTTTCGTCATCCCATTCCAGGAGCGGGAAGTCTACGATCCACAGCGGGGCGAACTCGTGCGGGTTCCGAAGGCCCAGGCGGCCGCCCATCTCGATGCGGAGCACGCCCAGCATCGTCTGCGTCTTGCGGAGGGCGCCGCTCAGGATCAGGATGAGGTCGCCGGCTTTGGCTTCGGCCGCAGCGGCAATCTTCGCGAGGTCATCGGCCCCGTAGAACTTGTCGATGGAAGACTTGTAGGTGCCGTCGGCGTTCACGCGGATGTAGATGAGGCCTTTGGCGCCCACCTGCGGGCGTTTCACCCAGTCCGTGAGTTCGTCGATCTGCTTGCGGGTGTATTCCGCTGCGCCGGGCACGCAGATGGCGCCGATGTAGGGGGCGTCGTCCAGCACGCCGAAGCCTTTGCCCTTGGCGGCCGATGTAATGTCGTGGATGGTCATCCCGAAGCGGATGTCCGGTTTGTCGGAGCCGTACTTGTCCATCGCGTCGTACCAGCTCATCCGGGGGAGCGGGTTCGGAATATCTACGTCAAGTACATTTTTGAACAGGGTGCGCATCATCCCTTCGAAGGTGTCCAGGACGTCTTCCTGCTCCACGAAGGACATCTCGCAGTCGATCTGGGTGAATTCCGGCTGCCGGTCCGCGCGGAGGTCTTCGTCGCGGAAGCAGCGCACGATCTGGAAATAGCGGTCGTAGCCCGCTACCATCAGCAGCTGCTTGAAGGTCTGGGGGCTCTGCGGCAGGGCGTAGAACTGGCCGGGATTCATGCGGGAGGGAACCACGAAGTCGCGGGCGCCTTCCGGGGTGGACTTGATCAGATAGGGCGTTTCAATCTCCATAAAGCCCTTGGAATCCAGATAGTTGCGGCATTCGTGCGCCACTTTGTGCCTGAGGGCCAGGGCGCGCTGCAGCGGGCCGCGGCGCAGGTCCAGGTAGCGGTATTTCATCCGGAGGTCTTCGCCGCCGTCGCTTTCTTCCTCGATGGTGAAAGGCGGGGTGACGCTCTTGTTGAGAATCTTGATGGCCGATACTTTGATTTCGATCTCGCCGGTGGGCATCTTGGCGTTCTTGGCCTGCCGCTCCACCACTTCGCCCTTCACCTGAATCACGAATTCCCGGCCCAGGGAAGTGGCGGTTTCCACTAAATCGGCGGGAGCATCGGCCTCCACCAACAGCTGGGTGATGCCGTAACGGTCCCTGAGGTCGATGAAAGTCATTCCGCCCAGTTTGCGGGCTTTCTGCACCCATCCGGCCAGCGTAACCTGCTGTCCTTTGTTCTCAATGCGGAGTTCCCCGCAAGTGTGACTTCTGTACATATGCTGTGTAAGTTATAATCTAACTTACAAAAATAGCAAAAAATTATGAGTATCTTTGTCAAAACTAACACAAATGAAGCGTCTACTCATTCTTCTCTGCGCAACATTGGGGGTTGCCTGCCATTCCGGTAAGGATTCCCCGGCTCTGTCCGGCCAGTTGTGGGATCCGCAGGTGCGGAGCGCCCTTTGCGACCTCATTCAGTCCCAGGCGGGCCGCGGTGCCTATGCGGTCTTCGACTTCGACAAAACCTCCATCGTGCACGACGTGTCGCAGGTCCTCTGGGTCTATCAGGTGGAGCATCTTTGCTATGCCGATGCCCCCGTACATGCCTTCCTGGACGGGATTCCGGACGATTCACGGATGCTGGGCGATGAGACCTTTGCGGTTTTTGGAGCCACGTTGAAAACGGAGTTCACCCAGCTCACGGCCCTTCGGGAACAGGGGATGACCTTTGACCAAATCCATGCGACGGAGGCGTATCTGGACTTCCGCGCCCGGATGGCTTATCTGCTGAATAATATGGACGACGTCTTCGGCTCCGAGGTTTCTTATCTGTGGATGCCCGGCCTGCTGGCGGGTTATACGGAAGAAGAGGCCCGTGCCGTGGTGCGGGAGGCGGTGCTGGACCAGCTGGGGAAGGAAAAGCTGGCGGTTCAGCAGTGGGATTCTCCGGATGGCCGATGGAAAACGCCGGTGGAGCGGGGTATCTGGTTCTCGCCGGAGATGAAGGAACTGTACGCTTCCCTGTCTGCCCACGGCATTACGCCCTATGTCTGTTCGGCCTCCCTGGAACTGATAGTAGAGGTGCTTGCCTGCGACGCCGAATTGGGCGTTGGACTGCCTCCGGAGCAGGTTTTCGGCCTGCGTTTCACGCCCGCAGACAAGGTCACGGCTAAATACGACCCCGACTATATTCAGCCCATCAAGGCGGGGAAGGTCAATTGCATCAACACCTATATGTCGCCCCGGCATGAAGGGAAGGCGCCCGTCCTTGTGGGCGGGGATTCCAACGGGGACGTGGCCATGCTCACGGCCTATCCGGAGATGCTGCGCGGACTCATCATCGACGTGGGCCGCAGCGCCGAATCCGCCATCGGCCAGCTGGCCGCCCAGGCCCGCGAGGCAGGAAATAAAGGCCGATATCTCCTGCAGCCCGCCTTTGCCAAGGCCGCGGGCTCCATCGAAGGAGGAGGCATCTGATGGAGGTACGTGCGAAAAAAGCCCTCGGGCAGCATTTCCTGACGGACCAGAAAGTGGCCCGTAATATAGTGGACGCACTAAAGGGGGAGGAAGACTCTCTCCCTCGAATCGCCTCCGCTTCGCTCCGGCCCCTCCCGGCTCGCGGCGCCTCATCGGCGCAGGCTACGGGCCCCTCCCTCTTATCCGGCCGAGGGTGGCCAGAGATTCCAGGGAGAGAGTCTCCCTCCCCCTTCCCCGTCCTCGAAGTGGGCCCCGGAATGGGGGTACTGACGCAGTATCTGCTGGAGCGGGAGGACATCGACTTGAAGCTGATTGAGTTGGACCACGAGAGCGTGGACTACCTCCTGACGCACTTCCAGGGGATGCAGGGACGGCTGATGGAAGGGGACTTTCTGCAGCTGAAGCTGGACAAAATTTTCCCGGAGAAGTTTGCCATCATCGGCAATTTCCCGTACAATATTTCCTCACAGATTTTCTTCAAGGTCCTGGATTTTAAGGACCAAATTCCAGAAGTGGTTGGAATGGTCCAGAAGGAAGTCGCGGAAAGAATTGCCGAAAAACCCGGCAGCAAGACGTACGGCATCCTGAGTGTGCTGCTCCAGGCCTGGTACGACATCGAATACCTTTTCACCGTGGGCTCCGGCTGCTTCGCGCCTCCGCCCAAGGTGGAAAGCGCCGTCATCCGCCTTACGCGGAACGGACGCACAGACCTGGGCTGCGACGAAAAACTCTTCAAAACCGTGGTAAAAACCGCCTTCGGCCAGCGCAGGAAGATGATGCGCAATCCGCTGAAACCGCTTGCCAGGGCGAAGGCCGACCGCTGCGGCTGGAGCGACGAGGAACTACAGTCTTTCCTCGCACAGCCCGTCTTCTCCCAGCGCCCTGAGCAGCTTTCCGTGGAGGATTTCGTCGCCCTGACGAATCTCCTGGCCTAGAACTGGAAATAGATAAAGCTCTGCAGGTCGGCGGTGATGAACTGGTAGATGAATACCAGGATGGCCACCACCACCAGGGCCATCCAGAAGAGGGGAAGCCGTGCAAACGTGAGTCTGTAGCGCCGTTTGAAGCGCTCCGGCAGCCAGTGAATGATCATGCCCAGCACGAAGATGAGCAGCACGGCGCGGTGCTGCCAGGCCATCTGCGGCACCAGGGAGAGGTCCCAGTGCCCGCCAATCTGGTTTACCATGTTCTTGGCGGTGTTCCAGGCCTGTTCGTTGGCCAGGGCCGGATCCAGATTGGAGCCGCTGCGGAAGAACAGGCGGGTGAAGGTAATGAACACGAAGGTCTGGAAAATGTCCCAGGCGCGGGAAATCCATTGCCTGGAACGGGATTCCTCCGCAGGCCTTGCCGAAAAACGCCGGATTAAGGATTTCACCACCGTCCCGACCAATATAATCAGCGTCCACACGAAGAAGAGGTTCCAGACGGGGTAGTGCGTGAAATGCGCCAGTAAGAAACACAGCAGCGTTACGGAGCCGATAATCGCGAGTTTCACCCCCGTGGAACGCTTGGTCCAGATCTTATAAATCACCATCCCGATGCCGTTGAGGCCGCCCCAGATCATAAAATTCCAGCTGGCGCCGTGCCAGAGGCCGCCCAGGAGCATCGTGTTCATCGAGTTGATGTTGGTGGTGATGAGTTTGCGGTCCGACGGCTTCCGCCAGGCCCAGATGCCGATGCCCGCAGCCAGCACGGCGACCGCGAAGGCCACCCACCAGGAGCCGCTCAAAAAGCTTCCGATCACGGCAATCGCCCCGATGATGATAAAGGTGCCGGCCGATGCATTCCGGTTGCCGCCCAGCGGGATGTAGAGGTAGTCCCGCAGCCAGCGGCTCAGCGTCATATGCCAGCGGCGCCAGAACTGCTGGGTGTTCTCCGCCTTATAGGGCGAATTGAAGTTCTGCGGCAGGTAGAAGCCGAAGAGCATTGCGACGCCCGTGGCAATGTCCGTGTAGCCGGAGAAATCGGCGTACACCTGCAGGGAATAGCAGAAGAGGGCCGAGAGATTCTCGAAGCCTGTGTACAGCAGCGGATTCTCGAAGACGCGGTCGGCGAAGTTCACCGCCAGATAATCGGCCAGGACGAGCTTTTTCACCAGGCCGTTCATAATCCAGAAGACGGCGATACCGAACCATCGGCGCGAAAGGTTGTACGGCTTGTGGAGCTGCTCCACGAACTCCACGGCGCGCACGATGGGGCCGGCGACCAGCTGCGGGAAGAACGACAGATAGAAGCCGAAGTCCAGGAAGTTCCTTACGGGGGCGATCTTCCGCCGTTTCACGTCCACGATGTAGCTTACCGCCTGGAAGGTGAAGAAGGAGATGCCCACGGGGAGGATGATAGCGTCCACCCGGAAGGCCGATGTCCCCGTGCACATATTGAGGAACTCGCCCAGGACGTCGTGCACCTCGATGGACAGGCCGAAGAGGTTGTTCACGAAGTCCACCAGGAAGTAGGCGTACTTGAAGTAGGCCAGGATGCCCAGGTCCACCACCACGCTGACGGCCGTCAGGACCGAGCGCCATTTCTCCTTCTTGAGTTTATGCAACCACTTGGCCGCCAGGAAGTTATAGACGATGACGAACACCAGCAGCGCCAGGAAAACCCCGCTGGTCTTGTAGTAGAAGAACAGCGAGCAGGCGAAGAGGTAGCCGTTGCGCAGGAGCGGCTTCGAGTGGAAGCAGGAGAAGACGGCGAAAACCAGCGCGAAGAACGCCCAGAAATAGAACTGGGTGAAAAGCAGCGGATGCGCCTGGTCGAAAGCGAACAGGTTGCCGAAGAACTCCCGTATGACCTCCCACAGGTTCATTTGCGCACTTCCAGATAACTCTCGTAAATGGCCTCGAACAGCAAATCCCCCAGGAAACGGTAGCCCAGGGGCGTGAAATGCACTTTATCGCTTTGGGCCAGGCCGGCATCCAGCCACTTGGCCATCGAGCCGTAACCGCCCATCACCTCGTACCAGTCCCAGCAGACGCCCTTGTATTCCTTCGCCAGTTCCCGGAAGGCTTTCTCCACCGTCTCGGTGTGTTCGTTCACATCCCGCCGCCGCCAGCTGTCGTTGATGCCGGTGAAGAGGAGGGCGCAGCGTGGATTCACCCGCCGGACGGCCTTGACGAGCTGCCGGTAGTGCTCCTTGAAGCGGTGGACGTCGAAATCGGCCCCCTGAATGTCGTTGATGCCGATGGAAAAGATCACGAGGTCCGGCCGAACCCGCCGGAGGTCCTTTTCCCAGCGCTCGCAGCGCAGCCAGGAGGTGGTGGAGGCGCCGTTCACGCCGGCTTCCGAGTAGCTGAGGCCGTGCCCCGGCTTGTCCAGATAGAAGCCGCGGAGCGTGTATGTGCCCCGGCCGGCGAAGGCCAGCTGCAGCCAGTCCGTGTAGTAGGGGATTTCGAAATGCCCGTCACGGCCGCGGAGCGTATCTTTCGGCCCCAGCAGCAGGACCGGCTCCAGCGTCCCCTCGCCCAGCACGTCCACCTGCCGGAAGGTATAGCGGTGCTGCATAATATGGGGTTCGCGGGGCAGGAGGTCGATGACGGCCCGGGCCGATGTATCCCGCGCCACCAGCGCCATCCCGGTGAGCCCGAGAGGTACGTCGGAGGGTCGCAGGCAGCTGGCCCACTCCCAGGTGCCGGAATAGGCGCTCCGGTAGCTGGAGGGGGTGTTCGTCCCGGCGGCGGAGAAGGGGAAGACGAGTCCCCGGCCGCCGTCGCAGCCGTAGCGCAGGCTCAGGAAGTGCCTGCGGAGCCGGTCGCTCCAGGTGCCGCCCTGCACATGCGAACCGCCTACGTGGAGGATGCGGACATCGGCCCCGCCAGTGGTGACGAGGGTGTCCAGTTTCCTTAAAAACAGATCGTAGGCGGGGGCGCTCCCGGCCGGCCGCTCCAGGACGTTGCGGTCATAGCGCACGAAGGGATGATGCGTGCCGGCGGCAAGCATCGGCACAAAGAGTAAAACACTGAGTAACAGGCGTTTCATCGGCGCATCGCCTCCCGGATCCGCCCGTCGGAATAATGCTTCCGAAGCTGGTAGAAGTCGTAATACGTCAGGATGGACTTGCTCAGGGCATCGCCCACCTTTCGGGCGCCGTCGGCGGTGAAGTGAATGTAGTCCGGCCCTGCGTACGGCGGGTGGTGCTTCACCCACTGCCCCATCGAGTTCTCCCCGCCCATCATCCGGTAGAGGTCCCAGTAGGCGGCGTCATTTTTCAGAGCGGTGGTCTTGAGCGAATCCACCATCTCCGGCAGACGCGGCCAGGTAACGATGCGCCCGCCCACGCTCTTTCCCATATCGGACGGGCCGATGAACAGAATCTTCGCCTCCGGGGCCACCTCGTGGAAGTACTGGATCTCTTTGGCGATCTGCTCCTGGTACTGGGAGATCACCTGGGAGTTCCGGGCGACGGGCATATAGTTTCCGCCGAACTGCAGGATGATCAGGCGCGTGTCCGTCAGATCCATGCAGTCGGTCATCAGGGGTTTCGAAATGCGGTGGAAAATGGTGCCGGAGCAGCCCCGCAGCGGGACGTTGTCCACCGCGACGCCGCTGGTTCCATCGGCCCCCACGGCATAGATTTCCGCGCTGCCGCTGATGCGGATGGACGCTTTCTCCACGGGCCGCGGGAAGGTCCAGGTGAGGAGGGTGGTGCCGCTGTCCGCCTTCCGCTCGGTCACTTCGGCCTTCAGGGTGTCGCTCACCGCGCGGGCGCTGAAGGAGGCCGACGGCCGGCCGTAAAGGAGGCTTACGCTGGAGAAGGTCTTCACCCGTTCGCGGGCGTTCTTGTTGCGCGTGCTGCGGAGGGTCACGGTGCCGCCGCCGTCCAGCCGCACCACCTGGGCCAGGATGCCGTAGCGGTTGTGTCCGGCGCGTACGGTGGTGGAATCGCCGTACATCGTGAACTGGACGAAGCCGCCGTTCGCACTTCTTGTAATGCTGGCCGAGGGGACATTGCCCAGCGCCGGGAAAAACCCCGTGCCGATCCCCCCGAAGCGGTTCTGCAACTGTTCGCGCAGGTCCTGCGAGATGCGGTCCATCTCGATCTGTGAGTCGCCGTAATGGACCACACGCACGGTGCGGTCTTTGGCCTTTTCAAGTTCTTGGAACAATCCGTCGAAGAAGGTATAGTCGTCGCCGGGCAGGTAGATGCGGTCCGGATTCTCGTAGAAGAACTTCCGGTAGAATTGCAGGGTATCGCTGCCACCCATCGCGAATCGGCCTTCCACACCGCTCAGCACGGAGTCCACGTCCACCTTCACCTCCTTGGCGTCACGCAACGTGCGCTGGAAAGAGGCGAAGCGCAGGGTCAGGGGTCCCACCGGGACGCCGTCGGCCGGCGCCGCCAGCCACAGCACCCCGATCAGGGCGAATACCCCCACGAAAAACAGTAATACCTGCCGTGCTTTCATACAGGATGCAAAGGTACGGAAAATCTTTGATTTTTCTGCGACCTCTACAGCGGTTACCGGCGGGCTTCAATATCCACTAACGGGCGCAGCCCGGCGGCACGCGTACGCTTGAATTTGTGCCGACCTTCCTCCTCCGGGTGGGTGACCAGGCTGGAACGGGCACTACGGCTGAAGCATAAGAATTCTCCATCTCTCCACGGCTTCTCCTGCGTTGTGGAACATGGCCCGCGGGCCATAGGGCCACAAATGCAGGAGGTGCCGCGGTTAATCCATCCGCCTCTGATTGCGTTCAAGTCCAGCTCCTGCTACATAGACTCCCTTTTGTTGGCACCATCCTCTCATTAAAGCATACTTTCTGTCTCCTGTGACGATTTTCGTGCTTTAGCGCCCCATTTTACCCCCGTTAAAGCATTGTCCCCCTATCTGAAATGGCGAAACTGTGCTTTAACGAATGTGAAAATGGTATACGCCTGCACCATTAGCACGCTAACCCCGGGTTTTTGTGCTGTTGGTGCGTCATTGTGAACACCTGCGACACGTTTTGCTGGGTTTTTGTGCTGTTGGTGCGTCATTGTGAACACCTGCGACACGAAAAACCGGGGTTAGCGTGCTGTTGGTGTCATATTTCATTGCAGTCGCCATCTTGCGGTTTGTAGAATAATTCGTATCTTTGCGATGTACCCCACGGGATACAAGACATATGTAATTTAGCATTTGCTACCTATTCGGTTGCCCGAAACCTGAGAAATTTCACCAGTCAACCCGGATGAGTCAGTGAATGTCTGCGCTTTGGCGTGGACTGGACTTATCTGTTGACAAGGCTTCTCAGGGCCGCGGGCATGGATTGGAAAAGTCCATGCCTTTTTTGTGCCCTGGGGGCCCTGCTCAAGGATAAGTGCAAGTGCCATAGGAAGCGCAGCTTATGGCCAACAACAGCAATCTTGGCGCCGCGAAGGCTGCCAAGAATGACGAGTTTTACACGCAGTATGCCGACATCCAGAAGGAAGTGAACGCATACCTGGAGTACAACCCGGACACTTTCCGCGACAAGACAGTCCTCCTGCCTTGCGACGACCCCGAGTGGTCCAACTTCACCCGATTCTTTGCCCAGAACTTCGAGCGACTGGGGCTCAAGCGCTTAATCAGCACCTCCTACGCCGTCGAGAGCAAGCGTTATAAGAATTATGAGCCGACCCTATTTGAAACGGAGAGCCCACTGTTCGATATCGATAAAACACGCGTCAAGGGCAAGATCTTCGAACTCACCCGTGACACCAATCAGAATGGACGTATCGACATTGATGACTTAGAATGGCATTACCTGGAAGGCGACGGCGACTTCCGCAGTGCCGAAGTGTGTGCATTACGCGACCAGTCCGATATCATCGTGACCAATCCGCCATTTAGCCTATTCCGCGAGTTCGTCGCTTGGACTCTAAAAGCCAACAAGCGCATTTTGGTCATTGGCAATATGAACGCCCTGACCTATAAGGAAATCTTTCCTTATATCAAAGCGAACAAACTATGGATGGGGGCTACAGGCTTTATGACTGATATGGTGTTCGCCGTCCCAAAAGGCGCAGAGGTTGACCCAAAGGACAAAGCGAAAGCAGCTAAACTTGGCTATGTCGGGGATTATACCAGGCTAGGGAATTCATGCTGGTTCTCCAATCTGGAGCATGGAAGACGGCATGAACCACTACGGTTGATGACCATGAAAGAGAATGTCCGGTATAGTAAGCACAAAGATCTTAAAGAGAAGGGATATCAGCATTATGACAATTATGATGCAATGGACGTCCCCTACACCGATTCAATTCCCTCTGATTATGATGGTCAGATGGGCGTCCCGATAACCTTTCTGGATAAATACTGCCCGGAGCAGTTTGAGATTGTCACGCTTGGTATCGGAGAGGCATTCTTGAAACCAACAAAGTTCTATAAGTATTTCGCAGACCCCATAACAGGCGTTCCCAATAAAGAGAAAAGAGACTATCACTTGTGGATTCGTGACGATGAGGGGCGTTACCTGACTGACCTTGGGTATAGGGTGAATGGGGTGTTTTCCAGAATTATTATCCGCAAAAAACAATAACCACTATGATAGCACGACTTGTAACCGACTGGAGCATCGGCGATATTTGCAAGGGTTTCCAGTACAATGAATACGAAGGCAAGGGCCTGTACGGCCTTTCGGGCCGGCTCACCATCCAGCCGGAGTTCCAGCGGCATTATCTCTACGCCGAGAACGGCGGCAAGAAGGAGGTCGATGTGATCCAGTCCGTCCGGAACGGGTATCCTCTCGGCCTTATCTATTTCTCAAAAGTGGGCGAAGACCGCTATGAGGTGCTGGACGGGCAGCAGCGGATTACCTCGCTGGGGCGTTTTCTGACGGAAAAGTTTGCGTGGATTGATGCCGATGGGCGGCCGTGGTACTTCAGCGCACTGAATCCGGATGATCAGGAGAGGTTCCTGAACACCAAACTCCTCATCTATGTCTGTGAGGGCACGGAAAAGGAAATCAAAGACTGGTTCCGGACCATCAACATCGTGGGCATTCCGCTGAACAACCAGGAGACGCTGAACGCCGTGTATTCCGGTCCCTTTGTAACCAAAGCCAAGGAGGAGTTCTCCAATTCCAACAACACCAACATCAACAAGTGGAGCTGCTTTATCCCGGGAACGGCCAAGCGCCAGGACTACCTGGCGGCCGCGCTGGATTGGGTGAGCCGTGGGAACGTGGAGGAATATATGGCGGCGCACCGCTATGATGAAGACATCAACGAACTCAAGGCATATTTCACTTCGGTCATCGACTGGATCACATCGGTGTTCGACATCACGCCGGAGAAAGAAATGTGCGGTCTCAAGTGGGGTGAACTCTATGAGCGTTTCCACAAAACGGCCTACAATCCTGAAGAAGTCGCCGCCAAAGTCCGTGAACTGTATGAAAGTTTCTACGTTAAGGAGAAGAAAGG
This sequence comes from Bacteroidales bacterium, assembly GCA_016281315.1. Classification (GTDB taxonomy): domain Bacteria; phylum Bacteroidota; class Bacteroidia; order Bacteroidales; family UBA932; genus Cryptobacteroides. Next base: position 11,719 of record JAEEIJ010000093.1, on the reverse strand, counting down.
GATCTACGAATTCATCTTGGACGGCTGCCAGAATACGAAACTGCTGAACGTGCGCGTCTTTGATGAGCCCACCAAGAAAGCCGTGTACGCGAAGCAGACAGCGAGGGCCAAAGAAAAGGGCGAAAGCAACTGCCCGCTTTGCGCCATCGGCCACGATGCCAATCACACCAAAATCTGGGATCTGAAGGATATGGATGCAGACCACGTCACGGCCTGGTCCAAAGGTGGCGCCACCGACATCTCCAACTGCCAGATGCTCTGCAAAACCCACAACAGAGCAAAGGGGAATAGGTGAGCACCAAAACAGCCCCCGGTGAGCACCAGGAGCTGATTTTGTTCACGGAGCGGACTCCGAACCGGAGCGGAATTCGCCGGTTTAGTGAAGCATCACCGTCAGGCCGGCCATCACGATGGAAACCATACTCATCAGTTTGATGAGGATGTTCAGCGAAGGGCCGGAGGTGTCCTTGAAGGGATCGCCCACGGTGTCGCCCACCACGGTGGCGTGGTGCGAAGCGGAGTTCTTGCCGCCGAAGTGGCCTTCCTCCACATACTTCTTCGCATTGTCCCAGGCGCCGCCGGAGTTCGCCAGGAAGATGGCGAGGACGAAGCCTGCGCCCAGGCCGCCGGCCAAGAGGCCGATCACGCCAGCAGGGCCCAGAATGACGCCCACGAGCATCGGGACAATGATGGCGAGCAGCGACGGGAAGATCATCTCGTGCTGGGCCGCCTTCGTGGAGATGCGCACGCAGCTGGTGTAGTCCGGACGCTGTTTGCCTTCCAGGATGCCGGCGATTTCGCGGAACTGGCGGCGGACTTCCACCACCATCTTTTCGGCGGCGCGGCCCACGGCGTTCATCGTGAGACCGCAGAACAGGAAGGCCATCATCGCGCCTACGAACACGCCCACCAGCACCATCGGGTTCATCAGGGTGATGTCGTAGTAGTTCACGATGTCCATAATGGAGGCCGAGACGGTGTCCACCGTGCGTTCGCCAATCTCCAGGACGTTCTTGCCGATGTGTCCGAGGCCGATCTTAATCTCTTCAATGTAGGAGGCCAGCAGGGCCAGGGCGGTAAGGGCGGCCGAGCCGATGGCGAAGCCCTTGCCGGTGGCGGCGGTGGTGTTTCCGAGGGAGTCCAGGATGTCGGTCTTCTCACGTACGGAAGGATCCAGCTCGCTCATCTGGGCGTTGCCGCCGGCGTTGTCGGCGATGGGGCCGTAGGCGTCCGTGGCGAGGGTGATGCCCAGGGTGGAGAGCATACCCACCGCGGCGATGGAAATGCCGTAGAGGCCCTGCGAGAGGGTGTCCACGCTGTAGTGGAAGCCCGTGGCGAAGCCGTAGGCGAGGAGAATCGCGACGGCGATCGTTATCACCGGAACGGCCGTGGAGATCATCCCCAGGCCCACGCCGTTGATGATGACGGTGGCGGGACCGGTCTGGGAGCTCTCGGCCAGTTTCTGGGTGGGCTTGTAGGAGTGCGAGGTGTAATATTCGGTAATCTTGCCGATGATAACGCCCGCGAGCAGGCCGCTCAGTACGCTCAGGGCCAGCATCCACCAGTTGGCGAAGCCCAGCACCCAGAACACGCCGAAGGAAAGGACGGCGATGAGGATGGCGGAAAGGTTGGTGCCGCGGCTGAGGGAACCCAGGAGGTCCTTCAGGGAGGCGCCTTCCTTCGTGCGTACCACGTAAATACCTAAGATAGAGAGAACTACGCCGATGGCCGCGATCATCATCGGGGCCAGGATGGCTTTCATCTGCATTGCGGTGCCGTCGCCGAAGAAGGCCGATGCACCCAGGGCCATCGTGGCAAGGATGGAGCCGCAGTAGCTCTCGTAGAGGTCTGCGCCCATACCGGCCACGTCACCCACGTTGTCGCCCACGTTGTCGGCGATGGTGGCGGGGTTGCGGGGGTCGTCCTCCGGAATGTCCTGCTCCACCTTACCCACGATATCGGCGCCCACATCGGCCGCCTTCGTGTAGATGCCGCCGCCCACACGGGCGAACAGCGCCTGCGTGGAAGCACCCATCCCGAAGGTGAGCATCGTGGTGGTGATGACCACCAGGTTCTGCGCCTCGCTGGGATCGTAGAAAATTTTCAGGACAGACCACCAGATGGCGATGTCCAGCAGGCCCAGGCCCACCACGGTGAGACCCATCACGGCGCCGCTGCGGAAGGCCACCTTGAGGCCGCCGTTAAGGCTGCGCATCGTGGCGTTGGCGGTACGGGCCGATGCATAGGTCGCGGTCTTCATTCCCACGAAGCCGGCCAGGCCGCTGAAGAAACCGCCGGTGAGGAAGGCGAACGGAACCCAGGGGTTCTGCACGCCGAAGCCGTAGGCCAGCACGGCGAACAGGGCCGCCAGCACAATGAACACGACCACCACCACCTTGTACTGCTGCTTTAGGTAGGCCATCGCGCCCTCGCGCACGTACTGCGCGATTTCTTTCATAGTAGGGGTTCCCTCGCTTTCCTTGTACATCTGCCGGAAGAAGATCCAGGCGAACAGGAGGGCCAGGACGGCCGCAGCGGGAACCAGATAGAATAACCAGTCCATAGAATATAGTTTTAGTTAATATCTTCGATTGTAAAGCCTTCCAGGGAGTTCATCATTTCCTGGAGACGCGCCATCGCATTTTTCTGCCGGAAGCGCAGGGAAATGCGGATCTTGCCGCCCGAGACGGCGAAATTCTCTACGTTAATCTTCATTTTCTGCAGTTCCCCGGGCAGTTTCAGCGGGTCGTAGCCCGCCGGAGGAAGCAGGGTGATGTCCACCACTTTTTCACTTACCAGGAGGTTGATGAAGTGCATCATCTCCAGGCACAGGATGGTGAGCAGGGTGGCTGCGATGGCCACGGCATACATCCCGTCGCCGCAGGCCATTCCGATGGCCGCCGCTACCCAGAGGCCGGCCGCCGTGGTGACGCCGCGGATGACGTTGCGCTGGAAGATGATCACGCCGGCCCCGATGAAACCGATGCCGGAGACCACCTGCGCCGCCACGCGGGCTGCATCGTGGTAGTTGCCGCCGTAGAGGGCTTCGGCCGATATGATCATAAAGAGGGCGCTGCCCAGCGCCACGATGAAATGCGTGCGCACGCCGGCTTCCTTGGCCCGGAATTCCCGTTCCACGCCGATGGCTCCGCCCAGGAGTCCGGCTACCACCAGCCGCGTTATCAATATCCAGTCAATTCCCATAGGAGTGCAAAGATAGGAAAAAATCCGTTAAAACAGGCCTGGAGTGATACCCAGCCACTTCAGGACCGTCTCGCCGAAGAGGAGGATGAGTACCCACGAGAAGGTCATCATCGTGATGCCGTATTTGAACGCATCTGTCATACTGTATTGATTAGTAGTGTATAACAGCGCTGCAGGTTTGCTGTTGAAGGGGAGCACATAGCAGTGCTCGATGAGCATCGACACGGGGAGCGAAAGGCTCATCGGCGGGAAGCCGAAACGCTTCTCCACACCCAGCGCGATGGGGACGAACACCATCGTGCGGATGGTCTTGCTCTGGAATACCAGCCCGGAGTACATCATGAGGAAGGTGAGGATGACGTAAAGCACCCAGAAGGGCGTATTGTCGCCGATTCCGAGCGAGTTGAACGCGGCGTTCACCATCGTATTGGGAAGGTCCGTCGCGTTGAGGCCGCTGCCCAGGACGTAGGCGCCAGCGCTGAAGAGCATCAGGTGCCAGGGGATATCGACGTCGTTCCATTTCACCACGCCGATGCCCGGCAACAGGGCCAGGATGGCGCCGATGAGGGCGACGATGGTCTCGTCGATGTGGTGGAAGGTGCCTTTCGTGACCCACAGGAAGAGAACGATGAGGAAGATGATGACGGCCTTCCATTCCTCCGCCGTCATCTTGCCCATCGCGGCCAGTTCCCCTTTCAGGCGGTCGATGCCGCCTTCCAGCTGGGGCTTCTGCTCCTCCTTCTTCATCGGGAAGAAGACGTACATTCCCAGGAGGAGGCCCACCACCAGGATGATCACGCTCATCGGCCCCACCGCCACCAGCCATTCCTTATAGCCGAAGTCGCAGCTTCCCAGGAAGCCGGCGATGAGGGAAATGGCCAGAAGGTGTGCGCCGGAACCCGTATAGAAGGCATTGGCGCCGATGTTCACCTGGAAGAGATTCTGGATGACGAGGTTTCGGCCGAAGTTGTTTCGGGCCCCGTTGCTGGCCCCGTAGATGGCGCAGATGACCATGAAGATGGGCAGCATGATGGTGGCCTTCACCGTGGTGGCCGATATGAACATCGAGAGCACCAGGTTGATGAGGAGGAAACTCCAGAGGACTCCCTTGGCACTTTTCCCGAATTTAATCACGAACGCCAGGGCCAGGCGCTTGGCGAAACGGGTTTTCACCAGCATGGAGGCCAGCACGAACGACAGGATGTTCAGCCACATCACCGGATGGCCCAGCTGATGCAGTGCGTCGTTCTGCGAGGTGACGTTGAAAAGGACCACCCCCAGGATGAGCACCAGGGAGGTGAGGTAGTTCGGAATGGCTTCCGTAATCCAGAGAATGAGGCTTGCGACGAAGATGCCCAGCATCGCGTAGTTCGCGCGGATGAATTCGTCCATCCCCAGCACCGAAAGCCGTTTCTGGGCTTTCTCGGCCAGGCTGGCGCTGTCCAGGGCCAGGTTGTCGATAAAGCCGATATGGCAGAACCAGGTGATCCAGACGAACGCAATGATGGCAAGCGGAATGCCCAGGCGGGACATCCACACTTCAAAGGTGGATTTCTGCATCTTGGGCAGTTTCTCCACCTTGTAATTATTCATATCGAGCGGATCGAACGCCGCCGCCTTTTTCTCTTCGGCCATTATTGCTTCTGGTAGCTTACTTTGTAAATCTTGCTTTCCTTGTCACAGACAAACCAGAACAGCTTGTGGGTGACGTCTTTGCAGAATCCCTCGGGCTTTTTCACGAAGGAAATGCTGATTTCCTGCAGTTTGGAGCCGTCGGTTTTGAGCTGGGTGAGTTTCTGCGTTTTGGCGTCCGTAATCCAGAGGGTGCCGTCCTCGTCATCGTAGTAGATGTCCGAGAGGCTGGTAGCCCAGGTGGCGTCGAAGGCCTTTTCCCAGGTGGCGGTGGCCATCGTGTATTTGTACACGCGCTTGGGGCCGCTCTGGTTGGCCACATACAGGACGCCGGGCCCGGCCGCGATGCCTTCGTAGCCCTGGTTTTCCTCATAGCCGGTTTCATCGGTCTCATTCGGCCCCTTAGGGAGAACTTCCGTCATTCCGGTGTGGTCTGCACTGAGTTTCCACACTTCGCGGAAGCGCTCCTCACAGAGGTAGATGCTGCCGTCGGAGGCCTTGGTAATGCCTTCCAGGTCCACCTTGCTCCGCCCGTCGGGATTGGGCATCGCGTTGGTCTTCTGGAGCACGCCCTCCAGGCTGAACTCCAGCACGTTTCCGTTGTCCTGAGCAATCAGGATGCCGTCTCCGGCCTCGTTCATACAGACGGCGGAGAGGCCGTCCAGCTTGGTGCTGTAGGACGTGGGCGTTCCCAACGTGTATTTCGTGACGTCGGCGGGAACAGGGTCGCCGCCGCCACCGCCCTCGTATGGCTCATCCTCGAGACACGCGCTCAAGGATGAGACCATAAGAAGACAGAGGAGTGTGTGATGCAAAACCTTTATTTCCAATTCTTGTAAGGGTTTTTCATCAACATCGAATTGAAGTACTTGGGGTCACCGGTCACTTCCTCGCCCAGCCAGGCAGGTTTGTCGAAGGGTTCGTTCTCGTCCTCCAGCTCCACTTCGGCCACAGTGAGGCCGTCGTTGTCGCCGTAGAACTCGTCCACTTCCCAGGTGTGCTTGCCGTCGGTGTTCTTCACCAGGTAGCGGGTCTTGTCGATGACGCCCGGTTCGGCCAGCTCCAGGAGGGCTTTCACGTCCTCCACGGGGATTTCCTTCTCCCACTCGAAGCGGGCGGCGCCGGAAGCGTTGCCGATTCCCTTGATGGTGATGAAGCCTTTGTCGCCCTTCACGCGGATGCGCACGGTGCGCTCGGGAACACTGCTCAGGTAGCCCTGGGTGATGCGGGTGGCCTTGAAGGCTTCGGCCTTGAAGTCACCTTTTACGAGGAACTTTTTCTCTATTTCCTGTGACATACCACTTCGTTGGCTAAAGGTTTGTCACTCATGCCGATGACGCGCTTGATGGCCTGCAGGTAGTTGATGTTCTCAACGCCCTCGAGGCCGCAGTCGGCCACCGTCTTTTTGATGTCCTCGATTTCCGTGGATTCGGAGTTGATGGTGACCACCTTCGCGCCGTTGATGAGGACGTTGCCCACCTCGCAGATGGTGTTGTTCACCATATAGCCGAAGCGCTGTTTGTGCACGCGCACCGCGGCGAGGTCCGGATTGGCCTTCACCATCGCGATGAATTCATCGTAGGTGTAGGTGTCCTTGGTGAGCTTCGGCATCTCCACCATAAAGGCGGGGAAGACTTCCTTCTCGAGGACTTCCTTCGAGATGGGGAACTCGCCCTTCATCAGGGGGTTCCACTGCTCGAAGCCGTCCACGGTCTGGACATAGGTCTTGATGTCCATCTTCCCGTCGCGGATCTTGGTGTTGTTGATGTCGTTCTTGGCGGAGATGATGTAGATCTCGTCGCTCTGGCGCTCCCATACCTTTTCGGGTACGGGAACGCTCAGGCGCGCCATCCTTTTGTGTGCCTCGCAGAAGCACTGTCCGAAGCTGCGGAATTCGAAGCGCGGCTTTGACTGTTCGCCGATCTTAAGTTCTGCCATAATATTAATTCAATTCAGTAAGTCCAACTACGGGTTTAGAAGAGTCTTCGGCGTTGGCGGCACCGGGCGTTGCGGCCGTGTGATACCATTTATCGAAGGCATAATCGGCCCCAACGCGGCTGTATGAGGCGGCACACTTTTCGGCATAACCGGTAAGGTTAAAGTAGTCCACCGCCTTTTTAGAAGGATTGTATAGAACGACTGTAACGTTTTTCTTGGCAGAGAGGCCGGAGGCGAAGACCAGCGTAGCGTCATACCCTTCCTGGGCCTCGCCGGTAACGACGACATCTTCGCTGTACAGCAGGAGGAGGGCGCCAGGAGCGAGTTTGTGCGTAGCTTGTGCCGTCCAGACGAGTTTTCCGTCTTTTTCGATATACATCCCATCGAGTTCCACGTCGGCACCACCGGTATTGATTAATTCAATGAATTTATCGTTTCCGTTGAGCTCGTTCAGTTTGATGGCCTTGTAGTTGGGAGGGGTGACGCCTACGGTGTAGTTGGTCTCTTTCGACGTCGTTACACCAGCGGCAGTTGTGAACTCGGTATGGTATTTCACAACAGTGCCCATCGGGAAGGCGGGAATGGTGGCGGCGTAGGCCCCTGCCTCATTTTTTATCATATCCTGAACCACTTCCTCGGCGTCGCCGGCGGTATAGAAGAGTTTGGCACTAATAATATCTACAAATGAGGAAACCATGGCCGTGATATCGACCGGAGTGGCGGCATCATAGGCATAGGTGTACTCTACTTCGTCGATGGCGGCGTATGGGTATATTTCGTCCTTCACACAGGCAGTGAGCGCCAACAGGGCTACAAGGGAAGCAAATAATATCTTTTTCATAAGGCTTTACTATTTTAGAAGTCGATTTCGAAACGAACGGCCAGCATGTGGTAGTCTACACCACCCTTTCCGGTGGGAGCCGCCACCTTGGCGGGATCCTTGGTGGGATTGCCATTGACATCGTTGCCAACGAAGAGCTTGCCTTTTCCGTTGGCATAACGGTCATTGTCATTGAACTGGTAGTTCAACTGCATCTTCACGTTGTTGGTGACCCAGTAGTTCAGGCCCACGGTGTAAGCCTGGGCGGCGCCACCCCAAACGTTGCCGCTGGTAAGGTTGCAGTATTCATAGCGGGCACACAGTTCAAGGTCTCCCCACTTTTTGCCGGGTTTAATCTTGGTGTATTTGCCGCCGTTGGCATCATAGCGCTGAGAACCGCCGAAGAGCAGGTAACCGGCCTGTGCATACCAGCCCCAGAATTTCTTGGGAGTGGGATCCACCGCATCGGGTTTGAAGGAAACGACATCCTGCATGAAAGCACCTTCGTAGCGGAGGCCCTTCCAGTGGCCGGTTAATTCCACAGTCCAGAGAAGGTTGTGGTGATAGCCGGGAAGGTCGTCCGTGTCGATGTATTTCTTGCGGTTGATGCTGGTGGAGTTGCGGGCGCTGGCGCGATACATGCCGTATTTTTCCTGGCTCGCTTTCGGGGTGCGGTAGGAAACGGCACCGCCGATGTGCAGGCTGGCATCTTCCATCTTGTACAACGGGCGGAAAACCACTTTACCGGTGAGGGAGTAGCCGGCGTTGTAACCAAAGTCCTTGTTGTTGTCGGCAATGTAACCCCACTCTTCGGAGCCGGCGATTTCCGGACCAAAGAAACCGGCGCTGGCCCAAATCCAGTCCTTGGCATACTTGGCGTTGATACCCACGTGGCGGGAGGGGGCCAGGGCGGAGCATACCATCGGGCGCTCGATGAACTGGAGGTAACGCGAGGTGGTGTTGCGCTGAAGGGAGAAGTTCTCCTTGAAGTTACCTACCTGAAGTTCCAGATTCGGGACGCCGGTGTAACGCAAAATGGCGTCTTTCAGTTCTACCAGGCCGTTGGCGAGGTCCATATCGAACTCTCCGTACCAGTTCTCGTCCACCTGGCCTTTCACGGCGAAACGCGCGCGGCGGATGCTCACTCCGTTACCAATCTTGTCGGCATAGGAAGGGGCGCCAAAGAAGACGGCGGCATCGGTCTGAACGCGGACATCGAACCACATCTTGTACTTGGAAGTAGGGGATTCCATGACCAAAATACCGTCCTGGGCCTCAACGTCCAGAACGTCGGATTGAACAGCCACGCCGTACTGATTGTACTTGGCGGCTTTCTGTGCAAAGGCTGCTGATGCTGCGACCAGCGCGATTACGAATACAGTGATTAGTTTGCGCATAATAGTGTTTAAAAATTGGTTACTTAGTGCGTGCGATTTCTAAAATTCTTTCAAAAGAATACAAAAATCTAAACCAAAGTTATAAAAACTTTGGCAAACTTGTACCATATTCTGGGAATAATTGCGCCTTACACCTCCGTGGCGGTGGCGAATTCGGAGAGGAAACGCATATCGTTCTCGAAGTAGTGGCGAAGGTCGTTCACCTGCCACTTGAGCATCGCGATGCGCTCCACGCCCATCCCGAAGGCAAAGCCGGAATACTTGGACGGGTCGATGCCGCTGGCCTTGAGCACGTTCGGATCCACCATCCCGCAGCCCATGATCTCGAGCCAGCCTGTGCCTTTGCAGATGTTGCAGCCTTTCCCTTTGCAGATGTTGCAGCTCACGTCTACCTCGGCCGAAGGCTCGGTGAAGGGGAAGTAGCTGGGCCGCATCCGGATCTGGGTGTCCGGGCCGAACATCTCGCGGGCGAAGAGCAGAATGGCCTGCTTGAGGTCCGCGAACGTAACGTCTTTGTCAATGTAGAGGCCCTCCACCTGGTGGAAGATGCAGTGGGCGCGGGCCGATATGGCCTCGTTGCGGAACACGCGTCCGGGGCAGACCACGCGGATGGGGACATCCTGCGTCTCCATCGTACGCACCTGCACGGAAGAGGTATGGGTGCGGAGAAGGAGCGGATTCACGTGACCGGTGCTCACGAAGAACGTATCCTGCATCTCGCGGGCCGGGTGGTTCGGCGGGAAGTTCAGGGCCTCGAACACGTGGTAGTCGTCCTCTATTTCCGGACCCTCGGCCACGTCGTAGCCAAACTTGCGGAAGATGTCCACAATCTGCTGCCGGACGATGGAAACGGGGTGACGGCTCCCCAGCGGGAAGGCGTCGCCGGGCATCGAAAGGTCCTCTTTCGGGGCGCCGGAGGCCACCGCGGAGGCATCGGCCGCAGCCTTCAGTTCCTCGATTTTGGCCTGGGTGTATTTCTTGAGCTCGTTGAGCTTCTGGCCGTACTCGCGCTTGAGTTCCGGGGCGATGCTGCGGAACTGCTCCATCAGGGCGGTCACTTCGCCCTTCTTCCCGAGGAAACGCACGCGGGCTTCCTCCGCTTCCTTCTGGGTGGCGGCTTTCAGATCGGCCAGTTCGGCCATAATTCTCTCAATCGCTTCCTTCATATTATTTCTTTTTCCTTTTGTCTCTTTCCTGCTGGGCTTTTTTCCCTCCGGACTTCCAGTATTTCTTCCACTGCTCCTCCGTGAAGAAGCGCCGGTAGCTGCTGTCGATCCGCTCCATCCACTTGTCCTGGACGCTGATGTACAGGTCCGTGTTCTCCACTTTCGCGCGCTGCATTCCTTCCAGTTCCGTGGTCATCTCGCGGAAATCGTGCGTGAGCGTGGAGTCCACGTAAAACTCCTGCCAGTACTCCAGGTCCAGAAGTCTACCGAGCCGCTGCACCTCCCGGTCCACCGCCTCCATCAGCTGTTTTTCCCTCTGCTCGGGAGTCTGCGGCTGCTGGGGTTCCTGCCCCCATGCGGTGAAAACCGACACGAGAGCAAACAGCGTAACGCTCAATAAACGATAAATTTTCATACCTTTGTAGGTTGATGTCAGACGACAAAATTACGCAATTAATCGAAAAAGCCCAAATGGATATGCGAAAAACCATTCTTCAGATAGCGTTAACAGCCCTTGCGGCACTGGCCTTTTACACTCCGGCAGGGGCCTGCACCAACGTCATCATCACCCGCGGCGCCACCCGCGACGGCTCGGTGCTGGTCTCCTATGCGGCCGATTCCCACTACCTTTTCGGCGAGCTTTACTATCGGCCCGCCAAGGACTGGAAGGCCGGAAAGATGCTGGAAATCTACGACTGGGACAGCAACCGCTACCTGGGCGACATCGAGCAGGTACCCCACACCTACCAGACAGTGGGCAATATGAACGAGCACCAGGTGATCATCACCGAGACCACCTGGGGTGGCCGGCCGGAGCTGGAGGACAAGAACGGCGGCATCGACTACGGCTCGCTCATCTACGTCACCCTGCAGCGGGCGAAATCGGCCCGGGAAGCCATCGACATCATCGTGGACCTGGCCAACACCTACGGCTACGCCTCCGAGGGCGAGACCTTCTCCATTGCCGATAAAAACGAAGCCTGGATTATGGAACTCATCGGCAAGGGGGTGAATATGAAGAACGGGGTGAATACGCAGAAGGGCATCGTCTGGGTGGCCGTCCGCATCCCCGACGGAGCCATCTGCGCCCACGCCAACCAGGCGCGCATTGGCAAGTTCCCGATGGACGACCCGGACAACTGCCTCTACGCGCCCGACGTGATTTCCTTCGCGCGGCGGAAAGGCTATTTCGAGGGCCTGGACAGCGAATTCAGCTTCAAGAAGGCCTACTGCCCCATCGACTTCGGCACCGTCCGCGGCTGCGACGCCCGCGTGTGGAGCGCTTTCAATATCCTCACGGACGGCTGGTTCTCCTTCTACGATGAAAACGGCGATCCCGTCACCCGCGACGCCTTCAACTACCTGGACTATGTGCTGGGCCACAACCTGGACGGGGACCTTCCCCTCTATGTGTTCCCGCGCAAGAAGGCGGGCGTGAAGGAGCTGGCCGATGTGATGCGCGACCATTTCGAGGGTACGCCGATGGATATGAGCCAGGATATCGGCGCCGGCGGAAACGGCCTTCCCTACCGCTGGAGGCCGATGGAATGGGAATTCGACGG
>JAEEIJ010000092.1 GCA_016281315.1 Bacteroidales bacterium | reverse complement strand
CTGGACATCTCCGATGACATCGAGATCTTCCTGGACAAAAACGGAAAACAGAGCCTCTATTTCCAGATCCTCTCCTCTGACTTCATGCTCTCCGACGTTTACGTAAAGGAGATAATCGTCGCCGCTGATTGGGATTTCGGATTGGCCTGGCTTGAGCGCACGCCGAAATACGGCATCGGCAAATACGACATAGGCAGCACCTACCGTCCGAAGCCGGGCGACAGGCTTACCTGGACCGCCAACATCTACTGCAACACTTCGCTGACTAACGATCCAATAGACATCGTTATCGACTGGTACGTCAACACGAAAAGAGAAGCCTCTCACACCAACAGCTACAGGATAATCAGAGCGCTCTATCAGGACGACTTCCAGTGGACCATGCCGGACACTTATGTCTATGACTTCACCAAGCCCTTGACCAACATCATAAGAGCCGTCATAAGCTATCCGGAAGGGTACTATGACAACAACGCCACCAACAACGTGCTGGACGTCTATATGGACGCCCTGACCTTCGGCGTCATCGTGGTGGACTCCACCTTCGACAAATATACTCAGTCGTCCAAGAAGTCCTTCTACGACCACATGAACGACACCATCAACTACATGAACGCCCAGTACGCCAGAGCCAAATCGGTGCTGGCGCCCTACGGCATCATAGACCGCTACAGGGTCGCGTACCTGAAGAGACAGGCCAGCCAGTACACCAACATCAACGCCCCGGACAGCACCAACTGCACGACGCAGCTCTTCTTCAACGAGGGCGGCTCCATGGGCGCCTTTTACAACGCCCCCTACTACTGGATCGGCCAGACCTTCGCCTCGGGCATCTTCGATATGGCCGGCCACGGCGCCCTCTGTCACGAGACGGGGCACTCCATGCAGCTGCCCGACACCTACCGCTTCGATCTTTCGGAAGAAAACAACAAGGTCAACGGCCAAGCTTGGGGCTGCAAGTGGATGGATCCTCCCGGCATGCAGGACATCATGCGCTTCTGCTACGACGGCTGGGGCGACTGCTTCTGCGGCGTGGGCCCGGCGGCCGCCAACCTCCAGGCCGGCGTCTACCGCAAGGCTCCCCCGGAAATCTATTCCAACGAGTTCTGCAACTCCGTGGGCTGGATGTTCCAGTATCTCCCGACCAGCATCGTCGTCAGAGTCCACCATACTGACGGCCGCGAACTCGATCTGATCCCCATCCAGATCTACCGCGGCGGCGGCGAGGGCTACTACATGCAGTTCCCCGACTCCCACTACGAATGGCGGAAGATCTACCAGAAGGGCGGCATCCGCTTCGAGCCCAACTGCCGCTACGACAACGCGAAGATCTTCGAGAACTGCTTCATGATAAGCCTGCGCTGCACCGGAACGCCCTTCGACATCCTTGACGTCTTGCGCCTCAACCATCTCTGCATGCTCCAAAACAGCACAAATACGGTAGTCTTTTCCTACACCAATGATTTCAGGACCGCAGAGATCAGCGATCTGAAACTCAATGACGGCGCTTCCGAGACTTTGTCAAGAGACGTTACCTTAACTCTCGCCGCTGACAACGCCACAAGGAAAGCCAGATGGGCTTATTCGGAGGAGGAGCTTGAGGAGACAGAGTGGGAAGACAGTTTCACCGAAAAGTCCATAACGCTCCCGGAAGAGGAAAAGAAATACACTATCTACGCGCAGGTCCTTTCACGAGACTTCGTTCCCTCTTACACCGAAAGCGCAGAAATAACACTCGTCCCCGAACCGACGGGAATGATGGGTATTTTCCTGCTTATCTCGTTAGCCTTGCGGGCGCGCTTTTTTAGGCATTAAGACATTGAAACCGTACCAAAATTATCGTATAATGTCACGAATTCGCAAGCGTATGTCGCGCTGAATAATTAACCTCAAAATCAGGCCAGGTTCCATGAAACGTTTCCTTGCTTTCCTAACACTCATAACGGCAGCTTCCCTTCTCGCGGAAGTGACATTCACTGAAAACTTCGAATCCTACGACGTCGGCACCGAAATGGTGGGCACCGTGGAGGGCTGGTCCTTCTGGCGGCCCTACGTGGGAACTTCCACCGTGGTCGCGGACGGCTCCAACAAGGCCCTGAAACTGGCCAAGACCAGCGGCGGTTCCGAAGAATACGACATGCTCTTCACGCCTGCCTTCAAGTCCACTCCGGAAGCCCCGGCCAGAGAGCTGACCAAGATCTCGTTCAGGGTGAAGCCGGGCTCCAACGTTGATTTGATCTCCTTATACAACAGCGAATCGGACACCCGTTTCTTTTATCTGCGCTTCAACATGGGCGGCAGATCGGCCGAATGCTTTCCCAGCGGACCGACTTTCAGCAACCTCAACAGCCTGGGCAATTGGAACGACGGCTACATCCTTTGGGACGCCATGAACGGAAAGATCGTGGGGATCTGCCTCAACGGTCAGGAAAAAGAGTGCGACGTTGAATGCCCGGAAGCCGGCGACAAGACGAAGCTCCGCCTCTCCACCCAATTCTCCAGCCTGTCCACCCAGGGCGCCGCGTATTGGGACAACCTTTCTGTCGAAACTATCAGCCGCTCCGACTCTCCGGCCCTCGTTGCTCCGGACGAGCTGCTCATCGGCGTGGGACAGACTTCTTTGGATTTTGAGATCGGCAACGGCGGCTCCGCGGGGGAAATACCCTTCTCCATCACTTCCGATGCCAGCTGGCTTTCCGTCTCCCCCGCCAGCGGCACCGTGAGCACCTCCCAAACCATCACGGCGACTCCGGACACAACGAAGGAAAAAGGCTATTACAAGGCGAAGCTGACGGTCAACGGCGGCTCCTACGGCACCAAGGTGGTAAACGTCATCTGGCAGAACGAAGTCTTCTACTATGAAAGTTTCGAGGATCTTCAGCTCGGCGACATCTACGCCCAGGATCCGGCCTGGTCCTCCATTTACGCTTCCAACCAGGCCGAGCACATGGCCCAGGCCAACGTGGTCAACGGAGGCTATGAGAGCTCCAAAGCCATCAACATCAATTTGCCTCAGGAAAACGGCGGGACCCACACCGTGATAAAAGGCGTGAAAGGCACCTACGCCCGCTACAACCTCAAGATGTCCTTCGACATCAAGTTCGGCGACTACAATTACATGTTCTTCGGCAACAACGACGGCGCCGGCGGCGAATTCTCCTTCTCCACCAGCGAGAACGGGCTTCTGCAGCTCCGCTCCATTGCCGCGAACTACACCTTCCCCTACTACGTCGAGTATGAGAACCGTTTCACCCACGCCAGCGTCACCATCAACACCACGCCTGGCAACTACAGGCTTCTGGGGATGACCTTCAACGAATACGAGATCAACGACCTCGACATTCCTCTCACCAGCCGCGACGACGGCGACTTCCCCCGCTTCAGGGTCTTCTACTGGGGTCAGGCGGGCGGCGTCATCATAGACAACATCAAGATCGAGGCCGTTCCCATCGCCTCCGCCTCCGACCTGGACGCCACCCGCAACAGGATCGCCTACATCGGCACCAACACGGTCACCATGACCGTCTATAACAACGGCACGGGCGACATGCCCTTCGAGACCATGGTCGAGGAAGGCGCCGACTGGCTCTCCATCGAGGGAGCCGACGAGGACGAAGTTTACTCCGACACCATCCACGGCACAGCTTCCTACGATCTGAAGCTGAACATCGACCGTTCCGCCCTGGGACTGCAGTTCGGCCGCGGCAAACTGAAGACCACCAACGGGCAGGACACCAAATACACCGTCGTGACGGTCTCCACGCTGACCAGCAGCGGCGCTATTTTCTACGAAAGCGATTTCGAAAGCACCGATCTGGGCATCATTACCGACGTGGAGCCCGGCTGGCTGAACCCCACCGCCTCCATCATTGACGACGACGGCAACCGCTGCATTGTCAACAAAGGCCTGAGCAACACCCTCAAGCTGAACGTCCCCGAAGGCCTCTCGGCGCGCTACAACTTCCGCTTCTCCGGCAGATTGAAACTGCCCGTGGTGGGCGGCAACTATTCGCCTTTCCAGATCGGCACTGACAAGTCGAACCAGATGGGCGCGTATTATTTCCAGAGCGACGGCAGTGTCATCATGCTTTCCAGCGAAAACATGGCTCTTCCCTTCGGCGAAGACTACTCGGTTCCCGTGGGTGAATGGTTCCCCTTCTCTTTCACCTACAACGCTGATCCTCTGAACCGCCGTCTCTTGAGCATAACGTTCGGCGACGTAACCTACGACGACCTCGACATCCCCATCACCAGCGCGGCGCCTAAGGATTACTTCAACGAATTTCTGATCTCCACGGTGACTTACGCGGACGACTATTACATTGACGACATCGTCTACGAAGCCGTCTCCAAGGGCGACGAGCCGCCGGTCATGAGCGTAGTCGCGCCCGAAAGCCCGATCTCTTATTCCGCCGACACTGTCGCCATCGTGGTCAACAACAAAGGGGCCGGCAATTTCAATTTCCGCTCCGAAGTCATTGAAGGCGGCGAATACCTTAAGGCCGCCACCAACGGCACCGTCTGGAGCTCTTTCCGCTTCCTGGCCAAAATAGACCGCTCCAAGCTCGATCTGGGCTTCTACCGTCCCGTGATCCGCTTCACTTCCGACATCGAGGGCGCTGAGCCCATCGAACTGACGCTGGCCATCCAGAGCGGCTCCCCGGAAAAAGGCTACGTCATGTACGCCTCCGACTTCAACAGTCTCCAGAAGACCACCGAGTCCGGCTCAGTGGTGAAAGGAGAGCTTTCCGAGCAGGATAAGTGCTGGGTAAAATACACCGACCACAACCGCTGCGACATCATTGACGATCCCGTCGGAACCGATCGGAAAGTCATGAAGATCGTCAACGCCAACGACTGGTCCGCCGATTGCGGCTACGGGCTGAATCTCAACATCCCCGCCGAGACCGCCGCCGACTTCGACGTGGTCTGCTCCGCTGACATCTACATCCCCTCCACCTTTGTGAACCGTCCGGATGAGCAGCATCCCGATGCTTACTTCCTCCTCTCCCAGGACGACGCCCACCGCATGAATAACGTGACCTTCTATCTGGATGAAGTGAAAGCCAGCAAACCGGTCTCGATCAACCTCGACGACATCGAGAACACCGCCTGGTGGGATGAACACGCTGCTTCGGCCGTCCCGGTCGAAAGCGGAGCGTGGTTCGCTTTCTCCGAGCGCTTCAACTGCCAGCTCATCGACTACGAATACAAGACTCTGATTTCCGTTGTCTTCGGGGAAAACGAATACGAGATGGAAGACGCCGACAGCCGCATCAACTACCCGAACGGCATCGACGACGAAGTTTTGAACAACGAGGCCCTGAAGGCCTTCAAACTTTGGTGCGGCGTGGACAACGCCGGCATCTGCCTTGACAACTTCCAGATCCGCCTTGTTCCCAAGGGCGTTCCGGAGCCTGCTCTCATGGGCCTCGCCGTCCTTCTGGCCCTGGCTTTCGCGAGAAAACAAAGCTAAGTTTTACCTAAAACAGATAATCCAACCTTTAACCCCACCACCAACAGGTTATATGAAAAAACTTCTTCTTTTAACGCTCGCCCTCGCGGCGACCTCTCTTCTGGCGGTCTCGACGCCGGAAGGTACCTCCTGGTCCGGTCTGGACGTCGACACCACTTCCCAAACCAGGACTCTCACACCCACCTATCCCATCCCTTACAGCACCGACTGGGCGAAAGGATCCTACGATAGGAAGATCACCGTCACGGCGAAGCAGGTCGACGACGCCAGCGTCGCTTTTCAGCTGGTGAACACCGCCAGCGAAGAGACGGGGACCTACGTTTGGAATTACAACAGCCTCTCCCCCGAGGAACTGCCCCGCACCGCCACCTACTCTCTGGAGTACACGATCAAAAGCGGCTCGACCACCGTCAAGTCCGGAACTTCGGAAGCAAGCTTCACCGTGCTTCCCGAACCCGGCGTTATGCTGCTCGCGCTTGTTCTCGGCCTCGGCCTTCTTGTGAAGAGATTTTAACCGGAAAGAAAAGGAAACAACCAATATGAAAAAAGCTTTATACATGTTTGCCCTGACCGCCGCGCTGGCCGGCCTGGCCCTGGCGGAAAACGCCGTCTCCGATCAAACTAGCGTTCAGCGCTGGCCCTGGGATGGCAAAGTTGACATCGACTACACCCTCACCTCGACTTCCGGCAAGACCACGCCGGTCTTCAGCGTGAAATTCTTCTGCAAACCTGAATCCGGCGAACCCTTCGAGCTCACCAATCTGGAAGGCGAAGGATTCACAGGCATCATCCTGGGCGACGGCGCCAAGCGCACCACCTGGGACGCCGCGGCGCAGCTTGGCACGGACGTTGACTCCAAAAATTACCAGATCGGCGTCTACGCCGAGGACGTCACGGACGAAGCCACCTACCTTACCCTGAACCTCTCCACTTACAAGATGACCTACGGCACCGCTGGCCCCAGCACCGCTTCCGGCGCCAGCTCCAAGTACGCCGAGCTCTGGTTCCGCAGAGTGGAAGCCGGTTCCTTCGTGATGGGCTCCGCCTCCACTGAAGCGGGCAGGAATGCTGCACATGAAAGTAATGATTACGAATATTTGCACACTGTAACCATCTCCAAGGCTTTCTACGTGGGCGTTTTCGAACTGACCGTAGGCCAGTACGACAGGATCAACTCCAACACCTCCGGCACGAGCTGCATGCCGAAAGGCACTCTCACATACAACGCTCTACGTGGCACTTCGTACGGCGCAACCTGGCCAAACAAGACCGACCACCGTGTGGACAGCACCAGCTTCTTCGGCAAGCTGAGAGCCAAGACCGGCTACGGACTGACCTTCGATCTTCCCACCGATGCGCAGTGGGAAATGGCCTGCCGCGACAAAGGCACCTCCGACCGCACCACCGACGGCTTCTGGGGCAGCAGCCGCTGGAACAACGGCGTGGTCTTCGACAGCAACTTCAGCGGCGCCGGCGACGTGGCATGGTATAAGGGCAACGCCAACGGCGCTTCCCACGAAGTGGGCCTGAAGGGCGCCAGCAGTATCGGCACCTACGATATGCATGGCAACTTGGTAGAGTGGTGTCTTGACTGGTTTACCGAAAACGTCTCGTCTTATACCACCGACCCGGTGGGACCGACATCCAGCAGTTTTCGGGTCCTCCACAGCGGAAACTATGGAGGCGAAGGCGGAAATATTCGCACTGCAAACAGAATGCGATTTGCGCCGACTATGGAGCATGGTGTTATCGGCTGCCGCGTATTCCTGCTTCCCTAATATGAAAAACTGAGGTTAAGCCCGCCTTCAAGTGAAGGCGGGCTTTCCCTAAAACATTTTTTCCCAACCATGAAAAAACTGCTTTTCCTCTTTCTAATTCCCCTGGCCGCATTGGCCGATCCGGGAAAGATAGAGCTGGCCAAGGCCACGCTGGACGCTTCGAAAGCCCGCCTTATGGACGTTGCCGCGCAAACGCCCTCGCCATCCGGCACCAGGCTATACCTGGCCCAGCCGGAAAGGAACTTTACTCAGGAAGAGCGGAAAGCAGTGACTGATCTCGGCCTTTATTTCTACGGCCACGTTCCCCCCAACGCCTACATCCTGGAGGGAACGGAAAAACAGATCTTAGATCTCAAAGAAATTTTTCCTTTCATTTATCTGGGAGAATTTCTGCCGGAATACAAGACGGTCTGCGAGCTTGATGCAATTGCTTCCGCCAATTATCAGCGCCGCGTGCTGGTGGCCGTAACCAGGAGCGAATTCCTTTCCTCCGTGGAAAAAGTTCTGGATAAGGAAGGCGTCAAATACGAAGTCGCCTCGGAAACTTTCTGCCCCTCCCTGATCGCCAGGCTGACAGCCGCGCAGATCGCGCGTCTCGCCAAGATGGGCGAAGTCGCCTCCATCGAAAACTATTCTGATCCCGTCGCCATGAACGACGTGGCGAGATCCGACTATTGCTGCAACCTGGAAGATCTCATAATGGACGGATACGACGGTTCCACGCAGACGGTCTGCCTGCACGACACCGGGCTTGACAACGGCGACGTGGACAACATCCATCCCGATTTTAAAGGAAAGCGCGTCAGCGGACGCGCCACCAGCGGAGTGGCCAACGAGCGCGGAGGCTACGACAAATGGTATGACAACAGCGGGCACGGCACCCACGTGGCCGGCTCCATGTGCGGAAACGGATCCGCCAGCGGCGACCAATTCAAAGGCATGGCGCCCGCGGCTTCCATTTTTGTGTTGGCTGCCGGCGGCGCGGCCGGCATCTACGCTGGAACTGATTCGGACCTTGAAATTACCTACGAAGAAGGCGCCCGCGTCATGAACAATAGCTGGGGCAGCAAGTCCGATAACGGAGCGTACAACAACATCAGCCGCACCTACGACACGCTTATCTGGAATCACCCGGATTACACCGTCTGCTTCGCTTCCGGCAATTGGAACACCAAGCTTGATCTTCCCACGGAGTGCACCCTCTCCAAGGGCGCCTGCTCCAAGAACGCCATTACGGTGGGAGCGTCCGAAAGCTACCGCCCGATGGAGTCAGCGGACGCCTCCCCAGACAACGGACGCTACCAAGGGCTGTTCTCGCTTTCCGGCCGCGGCCCCTGCTCCGACGGCCGCGTGAAACCGGATATCGTGGCCCCCGGCTCCTGCATCTACTCCTGCAACGCCAGCAGAGAGCACACAAGCGTCAGAAGTGAATATTACGTCTCCAAGACAGGCTGCAGCATGTCTTCCCCCATAGCCGCCGGCTGCGCTGCCGTCATAAGGGACTACCTGGTCAAGAATCGCGGAGTTGATTCCCCCAGCGCCTCGCTGGTCAAGGCCATAATGCTCTGCGGCGCCCGCACGCTTTACCCCGGACAATTCGGAGGTTTCCTGGAAGTCCCCGACTCGCGTCCCAACTACGCGGAAGGGCACGGACAGGTAAACATCCAGCAAAGCCTGGAGCCCATAGACGGCGACATGCTCTTCGAGGAATTTACCCTTAGCGAAACCGGATCAGCCGTCACAAATTACTTTGAGAAATACAACGGCAACGATCTGGCGGTCGGCCTGGTCTGGAGCGATTATCCCGGTACTATCGGAGCCGCCCGCGCCTTGGTGAACGACCTTGATCTCACCGTCATCGCGCCAAACGGTACGCGGAGCAGCCTGGACGATCACGTCAACAATGTCGAAGTTATCCGCTTGAGCGGCCCCGCCGGCCGCTACACCGTAATAGTAAGGGGATCCAACATCATGTCGGGACCGCAGCCCTGCTCTCTGGTCTTCAATTACGGCAGCACAGAATCTCCCTATCCCATAACGGCCACAATACCGAAAGGGACCAGCTTTTCAAATCTCGACCTTGACACCACTTCCAAGACAAGGCAGCTTCTCCCCACCTATCCCATTCCTTACAGCACCGCCTGGAACAAGAAAAACTATGACCGCAGGATCTCCGTCACAGCGGTTGATATCGATGACCCTGACGTCACCTACAACCTTTTGACCACTGCCGGCGAAGAGACTGGGACCTATATCTGGGACTACACAGACCTCTTCCTGACGAACTTCCCCTACAAAGCCACCTATTGTCTTAAATACAGAATCTTCAACGGCGCGACCACCTATGAGAACGGCACCTCGAAAGCTTATTTCACCCTGGTGCCGGAACCGGGGATCGCGCTTATCATTATCGCTCTCGGCCTCCCTATTCTTCTGAAGAGAAAATTAACGGGAAAATCTAAATGAAAAAAGCCTTATACGCATTTGTTCTGACAGTTGCTCTGACCTCCCTTGCCGATCCCGGCAAGATCGAACTCGCCAAGACCACCCTCGACACCGCCAACGCTTCCATTATGAGTACCGTCCCGCGGGAACCTGTTTGCTTGCTTTCCCCCGCCGGAACCAGGCTGTATCTGGCGCAGCCCGAGACGAACTTCACTCCTGAGGAGCAGGAGGCAATAAAAGAGCTGGGGCTTTCCTTCTACGGCCACGTTCCTCCCAACGCCTATATCCTGGAAGGAACGGAAGGTCAGATCGCTCATCTCAAGGAACTTTTTTCCTTCGTTTACCTGGGGGAATTCCTGCCGGAATACAAGACGGTCTGCGAACTTGACAACGGGATCTTCGGCGCGGCTTCCGCCGAAAATCCGCGCTACGTTCTAGTGGCCGTCACCCGCGATGAATTTTTACAGACAGTCAAAGACGTTCTGGACGAGGAGGGCGTGGAATACAGGGTCATCTCGGAAACTATCTGCCCGGCGCTGACGGCCCACCTCAACGGAACTCAAATCGCGCGACTCGCGAAAATGGGCGAAGTCGCCGCCATCGAAAGCTACGTAGATCCCGTGGCCATGAACGACATGTCGCGCTCCTCCCACTGCTGCAACGTGGACGAGCTGACCATGCGGGGCTACAACGGCTCCTCCCAGACGGTCTGCCTGCACGACTCAGGTCTGGACAACGGCGACACCGCGAATATTCATCCGGACTTCAAGAACAAGAGGGTCAGCGGAAAGGTCACCAGCGGCGCCTCGAGGGAGCGCGGCAGCAGCACCGACTGGTACGACAACAGCGGGCACGGCACCCACGTGGCGGGCTCCATGTGCGGAACAGGATCTGCCAGCGACGGACAATTCAAAGGCATGGCGCCGGGCGCCTCCATCTACGTTCTAGCCGCCGGCGCCGATGCCGGTCTTTACACAGGCTCTGACTCCGAGCTGGAGGACACCTACAACCAGGGCGCCCGCGTCATGAACAACAGTTGGGGCAGCGCCTCCAACGGCTCCTACAGCAGCACCGCCCGCTCCTTCGACACGCTCATCTGGAACCACAAGGATTACACCGTTTGCTTCGCCGCCGGAAACGACAACAATAAGCTCAATCTTCCGACTGAATGCAAACTCACTCCCGGCGCCTGCGCCAAGAACGTCATCGCGGTGGGCGCCTCCGAGAACTACCGCCCGCTTTTTTCTGACGACACCGAGCCCTACGACGGGCTGCATCAGGGTATGGCGTTCTTTTCCAGCCGCGGACCCTGCTCCGACGGCCGCATAAAGCCCGATATCGTGGCTCCCGGAACCGGCATCAATTCCTGCAGCGCCAGCCGGGAGCACACCAGCGAACGCTCCGTCTATTACGCCTACCTTGGCGGCACCAGCATGGCCTGCCCAATGGCCTCCGGCTGCGCCGCCGTCATAAGGGACTACCTTTCCAAGAAACGCGGCGTCTCTTCCGCAAGCGCCTCTCTCGTCAAAGCCATTATGTTCTGCGGCGCCCGCACGCTCTATCCCGGGCAGTACCCCCGCTTCGAGGAAGTTCCCTCCACTCGTCCCAACAGCGTGGAAGGTCATGGCCACATCAATTTGAAGGAAAGTCTGGAACCCACCGACGGTGAGCTGAGATTCAAGGAATACAGTCTGAGCGCCACCGGACAAGCTATCACCAATTTCTTCGACAAGCCTGAGAACACTGATCTGGCGGTGGGCCTGGTCTGGAGCGACTATCCCGGCACCACTTCAGCCGCCCGCGCCCTGGTGAACAACCTGGACCTCATCCTCATCGACCCCAACGGAACCAGGCACACCCTGAACGACAGCGTCAACAACGCCGAGGTACTGAGGTTGGGCAACTCCCCCGCCGGCCGCTATACTGTCATTATAAAAGGCACGAACATCATGTCCGGCCCGCAACCCTGCTCCCTGGCGGTCAACTACGGCCGCGGTTTGAGAGCCGGTGAGATCGGTCTGGCCTCGGAACCCTCATTCGCCTGGGGCAAGGATTACTGCGACATCGTCCTGACAAATTTGGCTCCCAACTCCTACATTACCTACAAAGTCGAGCTCGCCGAGGACTACGAGAAATGCTTCGCCTTAGAAGGCGCTACCGGCACCTTCCTAAGTTCCGCCAAGGTGAGGCTGCGCTTTTTGGGCGGCGCCGGGCTTTCCGACTATCCCTCCTGCGTCTTCAGGGTCAACTGCGGCGGATCAGGCGCCTTATCGCGCAAAATAGGCTTCCCCAATGGCTCCGAGAAGAAAGGCTACGTCATGTACCGCGCCGACTTTTCCGATTATCCTTACCCGAGCCCCGTGGGCTACGACTCCTCTGTCTCTACCGCCAGTGACACTTCTACCGACATGGACAACGAGTCCGTGGAATTTTACGACCAAGTCTATGAGGAGAATTTCGAATCTTACGCCACAGGCGACATCTTAGGCCAGGGCGGCTGGTCGCGCAGCTACGGGCATGCCACCAACGGCACAGCCAGGGTCGTTTCTGAGAGCGGCAACAAATATCTTTCCATAAGGCGCCAGAACAGCCAGTACGCCGTGGACGTGGCGGTCCCAGGCATCGAGACAGGCTGGGGCGAGGGCCACACCAATCGATTCTTCAGGATCTCCTGCAGGATAAGGTTGTCCGGCAACAGCAGCAAATCACTCTCACTCATTTCCCCCGACATTTGCAAGACCACCTTCGAGCGCATGGGCGGAGGCTTCATTCTGAGCACCGGCTACGGCGACGCCTCCCATCCTTCCTTCCAAAGCCGCGGATATCCCACCGACAACGTCTGGTTCCCCCTCGACATGCTGATAGAAGCCGATCCCGTCCGCTTGGGCGGCGGCGACCGCCACGTGCTCCGACAGCTTAGTTTCGGCGGACAGACTGAAAGCTGCGCCGGCGTTTACGCTGAGAACGAAAAGGCTGACTGCTTCTCGGCCCTGCGCTTCTTCTTGGAAGGCGTCGGCTCATGCGACATCGACGATCTGAAGGTGGAGCGCTGCGTTTCCGAAAAGGTCATCAAGCAGTTCCTTAAAGTGACGGGCGGCGGTCCTTCCGGGCTTTCCGAGGACGAGCGCGGCCTCTTCGTCCATGTGGGCATTCCCGCCAACCTTCACCGCAAATACGACTTGGTCATGCGCGGGGAAATGGCCATGGCGCCCGGCGCCTCAAAAGCGGTCTTCACCCAGAACGCCACACGCCGCCAGTTCCAAAGCGCTCTTTACGACCTGAACGGCGAGGCGGCCGTGGATCTGACGGACTACCTTACCAACCCCAGCCTCGTCACGCAGACTTTCCCCCATGACACTTTCTTCACCTACGGTTTCCGCATGAACACCGCGCCGGTCAACAAAGTTCTGAAGACGGTCTTCGCCGGTCCCGAAAGGTACATCGTGAACGACAAGATCACCTATGAGGGGGCCTCAACCTCCTCGGCGGTGGACGATGTCAGGATCTATCTTCCCGACGCCGGCTCTACTTTGAAACTCGCCTCGCTGGAAGTCCGCCTATCCCCTCTCGAGACTCCCAAACTCGGCGTCTCCTGCGTCCCCTTCACGATTGGCGACGAAGAAGTGGAATGGGCGCTGACCAATTCCCTTCCCGACGAAGCCATCAGCTTCACGGCCAGGATCACCAAGAATCCTGACTGGTTCGAGGTGACGCCCGCTTCCGGCACCTTCACGGATTCCGCAACGATCCGCATTACCGCCCTCAAGACCTCCGATGAGCCGGACTATATCCCCGGCGAGATCGAGATCGACGGCGGCGCTTCAGGGCTTTTCAACTTAAGGTTCGGTATGCCCACCGGCAGCGAGGAATTCGGTTACGTTCTCTATGAGGGCAATTTCGACGACCTCGTGTCCGGCGACCTGAAAGCCATGGACGTCAACTGGAGCGGCGAGGACGCCCTTTCCGCCAACATAAGGGTTGAGAACGGGTCAAACGTCCTGCACTTGAGAAAAGAGTCCAACAGCGCGCTTCCCGAGAGCTCCCAGGGCGCCTTCTGCTACATCGGAATGCCTTCCGGCCTCGGCCCTTACTTAGACCTGCGGGTGCAAACGAAACTGCGCTTCCCCTCTACCTTCGAAGGCGGCTTCTTCTTCACCCAAAATGAGGATCAGAGGATCTTCCAGAGCGCCTTCAATTCCAACGGCTCCGGCGCAAGCAAGACCGTCAAATTAACGCTCACGGACTACGCCCGCAACTCCGGGCTCTTTTCCCAAAGGGCTCCCATAGGCTACTGGCTGAACTACGACTATACCCTGAACGTTATGCCGGACGTCAAGATCCTGCGCGAGATATTCTTCTTTGAGACAGAAAAGACCCCCGAACAGAAAGTGACCGGCCAAAACATCCAACCCGTCGACGCTGTGGATTATCTGCGCCTGAACCTGGCCGCTCTCGGCAGCGAAGCCGATCTGCGCGAGCTCAGGGTCTCTTTGGAAGCGCCTATTCCGGAGCCTCTCGTGGGACTTTTCGCGCTTTGCGGTCTAATTGTTTTCGGGCTGCGAAAACGCTTTTAGGATCTCAGCCAGAGGCGGAAGCTTGCCTGAGAAAACAAAAACCAGGCTGGCCCAGACTCCTTTCAAATAAGCTTTGACAAAGGAGGCTGGCGCCTTGTACCTAAGCATATTGAAAAGATAATAAAGGTGGTACAGCGGCTGCCAGAAGATGAAGAAAACCAAAAACTGAAGCACTGATCCGTAGCGCTTTATCAAAACTGCTCTGTTCCT
Source organism: Bacteroidales bacterium (assembly GCA_016281315.1). GTDB lineage: Bacteria > Bacteroidota > Bacteroidia > Bacteroidales > UBA932 > Cryptobacteroides. The sequence goes on along the minus strand of JAEEIJ010000092.1, from coordinate 463 downwards.
GGCGAAAATGTAGGTCTGCAAGGGATTGGTGAGGCCCAATCTTCTGGCGTCCGATCTTTTCACTTCCTGCATGTGGTCGGTCACGGCATCCAAAAGGAAGAGCGCCTTGTAGCCCTGCTTTTCCATGCGGCGGCAGTAGTCCTCGTCAGCCATGGTGGAGAAAAGCCGATCGTCCATGAGGCCGGTCTTTTGGGCGGCTTCTTTTTTTATGAACGTGGCGTTCGGGATCCTGCGCGTGGGATAGGTCTTTGTGTCTTTTGTAAAATTTTTGTCGTTGAGAAGATTTCTTCCGCTCCACATGGAGGTCTCCCCACCGCAGAAGCAGACGGTCTTGGGATCATCGTAGCCGTTCATGAAGAGCGGAAGAACGATGCCGAGTTTCGGATCGGAAAAAAGTTTTCTCTGCAGTTTCTCGAGCATGTCGGGAGCGACAATGTTGTCGTCGTCAAGAAGCAGCAGAGAG
>JAEEIJ010000091.1 GCA_016281315.1 Bacteroidales bacterium | reverse complement strand
TAGCAATCCGGCGAAGCCGAGGCAGCCTCGTTTTGTCTTCGGCGGCCTGGAGCAGGATACGAACTACTGGTTCAAGGTGACAGATACAACGGAAGGTGCCGTCAAGTCTTCCAACGCTGTGAAGGCTACTACTCTTCCTTTTACAAGGGTAGATGCCTCTACCGTGAGGAATGCCGGTGTTGGCGACATTATCCTTGGCGAGGATTTCTCGGAGATTCACTACGGACCGGACGAGTTCGACGGTGCCGCCGGCTTTATGCCCAGTCCTCACACCCTGGCCCCCATTACCGGAGAGGACCCGGACGGCACGTTTGAAAAATATATTTCTACCAGCACTCGCCTCTGGGGCAATGGTTTTGAGATTACGGAAGGCACCCGTATGTCCCACGGCTGGGGTTTCTACGGGAACAGCGCAGTTTATTCAAGAGTGGGTTATTTCCGCTGCGCGACAACCCAGAATAATGCCCGTACGCATATTGTTACGCCTAAACTGGCCGGTATTCCGGACGGATACACCGCAACCATCGAGGTGACCGTTACAGACCGTATGTACGAGAGCAACGGTGATGTGGGCGTATTCGTGGCATCGAACCTGACGATGAATACCACCACCGATAAAACAAGTGCTTCCTTTGGTAAATACACCGGAAGCGGTGCCCTTTCCAACGGCTACGCACTTGGTATCGGCACAGGCAGCTGGCAGACAAAGAGCGTAATCATAGAAGGTGTAACCAACGCAGACCAGCTTCTGATAGGCTCCCTGGAGAACGTCAACGTGAGCAACAAGAGTAAGAACCGCCACAACTTCTCCGATATCACCGTCAAGATTGTAGCGTTGAACGACCCCAACCGCACCACCAAAGTGAGTATCATCGGGGACTCCATCTCCACCTTCAAGGGCTGGTGTGACACCACCAAGGGCGGCGCCTACTATCCCAAGAGCGACGGCGACGTGACTTCCGTGACGGACACCTGGTGGCACAAGCTCATCTATACCAAAATGAGCACCGGCACCTACGAGAAGAACATATCGGCCGGCAATACTACCATTGTCCAGAATACCACCGGAGATTCCTCGGCTTACTGGTACGGCTGGGATTTCGGCACCAGGCTCCAGCAGCTTGGAATAGGCAATCCGGACGTGGTGTGCATCTTTGGCGGCACCAACGACTACGGCCATACGCTCTACAACAGCACGTCGGAAGAATTGATTGACGGTGTGGCGATGGGCGCGGAATCCTTCCCGGAGGCCTCCAAGACCAGGCTGAACGAGCTTCTTGCAACGGCCGATGCGGCAACTACCGTTGACGCGGCCGACGCCCTTGACGGCACCACCTTCTGCTCTGCCTACATCCGCCTGATCCAGATGATCAGGGCCCGTCATCCTGAGGCCAAGATCGTATGCATCATCGGCGACTATCTGTACTACGGAATGGGCCAGGCCGTGAATCTCATCGCAGCGCACTATTCCCAGGACCAGGTGCGTGCGGTGGATATCCTGGGCCAGTTCGGCTACAAGGCAAACGGCAGTTCGGGCATCCCCAAGTACGATTATGCTCATCCCAATGCCGCCGGTATGGAGAAGATTGCAAGCTTTGTTTACGAGAAAGTAGGAGCATGGATAGATCAGGAGTAAAAGGACTGCTTCTGGCCGCTGTGCTGGTTGTTGTATCGGCCTGTACAGGCAGTCGGAACATTGACATTACCAAGGCAGGGGCGAAGGCCGTGCCCGGAAGGGACAACGCCGCCGCCATCCAGAAGGCCATCGACAAACTTAGCGCCCTGGGCGGGGGAACGGTCACCGTCCCCGCCGGGGAGTTCCTGACCGGCCCCATCGAGCTCAAATCCGGCGTGGAACTCCACCTGGAGATGGGGGCCAAGCTACTGGGTGTGGCCGATATCGACGCCTACGAAAAGGCCCACTGGGTGAATCCCGAAAACGGCTGGAAATCTCCTCACTCGGCCCTGATTTACGCAAATGGCCAGGAGGATATCGCTGTTACCGGCCTTGGCACCATCGACGGCCAGGGAGCCGATCCGGCGTTCAACGTGGGAAAGGCCGACCCCGGTGGAAGGCCTATGATCATCCTTTTCCGGGATTGCCGGAACGTAGTGGTGAAAGATGTCCGCCTGGAGAACTCCGCTCACTGGGTGGAGTATTACACCGACTGTGAGGGCGTGCGGGTGAGCGGTATCAAGGTCTATTCCCATTGCAACTACAACAATGACGGCATTGACATCGAATCCAAGGACGTGGTGGTGGAAAACTGCATCTTCGATTGCGAGGACGATGCCATCTGCCTGAAGGGCGCCGGCGATTATTTCTGCGAGAATGTGACGGTGACCAACTGCGTCGCTGCATCCAATTGCAACGCCATAAAGCTTGGGACCGGCTCAACCGCCGGATACCGCAATGTCACCATCAGCAACATAACCATCCGCCGTGCCAGTGAAGACAATTTCCGGCACTGGTCCACCAAGATCAAAGGGGTTACGGCTCCGGTTACCGTCATCTCCGGCATAGCCGTGGAGATGGTTGACGGGGGGATATGCGAGAACATCAACATCAGCAACATAGCCATGAGGGATGTTCAGACGCCCATCTTCATCCGTATGGGAAGGCGTTGCAGCAACTGTGATGACAGCATCCTCAGGGCCGTCACCATCAGCGGAGTCACTGCCGTATCCGAGAGCATGATGTCCAGTTCCATTACGGGCGTGCCCGGCTTGTATCCGGAAAATATCTATCTCTCCGACATCGATATCACCGCTCCAGGCGGAGGTACGGTGGAAATGACGAAGATCCCCGTTCCAGAGGCGGAGGATTCCTATCCTGAGAACAGGAAGCTGGGGCACAGCCTCCCGGCATCGGGCCTCTACATCCGTCACGCCAACAACGTGTATCTTTCCAACGTCAACTTCCATTTCCGGGAGCCGGATGCCCGTCCGCTCATAGTGACGGACGACTGCAAGAACATTGTGGTTAAATGAGAAGGCTTTTTTTCATAATTCTGGGCCTTTCGGCCCTCGTTTCCTGCGTTTCTACCCAGCGGCGCCTTGAAGAGGCGGCCTGCCTGGGACAACTGAACGTGATGATGTTCGGCGCCAAGGGGGACGGCGTTACGGACGATACCCAGGCCATCCAGAAGGCCATTGATTTCCTGGACGCCAGGGGTGGGGGAAAGCTGTTCTTCCCTTATACGAAAAACGGCTATCTCCTTTCTTCCCCGGCGAAGGAATACACCGCCGACAGCGCCCTGGTGCGTGCGCAGCTCATCCTCCCGGCAGGGGATTCCAATATCCAGTTCGAAGGCGAAATGCCCTGCAAGCTCCTCTATACCTATCAGGTGCGTCCGCTGGAGAGCGTGGCCCTGCATTTCGAGCCCACGAAGTTCGGGACGATGAGCTGGTCCAATACCTGCCTTCACTCCACCTGGGATGCACCCGAGGTCCGGGATTCGCTGGACCGTCCGTGGGCGGTGCTGGCCGCGCCGGAGGGAGACAGCTGTGACGGGCGGTTCTCCAGAACCATCTTTTCCATGAAGAACATGGAGATTCGGGTGCACCTGGATACGGCCCGGATGTATCCCACTACATCGGCCGCCTTCCTGAAGAATGTATCCAGGCTCATTGTGGAGGATTCCCAGTTCTGCCTGGACGAGCAGGTGGGAGATACCGTGCTGGAGAAATCCCTCCAGCCCAATCCCTGCCATACCGTGGGCCTCCATACCTCTGGCAACCAGAACGACGACCAGATCCTGCGCAATGTCGCAGTCCAGGGCTTCCGCTACGGCTTCGTAATGGGTGAGCATATCTGTGCCGACTATCTGTACGTGCACAATTGCGAGGAAGCCATCGTCTTCCACGATGCCACGCACCTTTCCACCATCGGCCACATCGTGGCACAGCACAACCGCGTCATCCTTTCCACCACCAGGGGCAGGATGTTCGGCAATACCCCCGACGACGTGAACCTCACCGTGGGCTTCCTGAATTTCGAAGGCGGCCAGACGGTGCCTTCTCCTCCGGAAGTGTCCAAGCTTGTCTATGGCATCTACGATCCGGACAACCGCCTGCGGGGTTCCATTACCTGGCACGAACCCTGGGGATTGGGAATATTCCCGGTCCTCGGTGCTGAAAAATACAACATTAAAAAGTATTGATCGCTAAAAGGGTAATACTGCTTCTGGGCATTTTCTTCTGCCTCGCCGCCTGCAGCCCTGCGGGTGATGTGCAGGATGTCTTTTCCCTTCTGGACCTGGACCGTCCGGGGCTGGAGGAGGTGAAGGCCTGCTGTGACAAGGGGCAATGGGGAAAAGCCTCCAAGGCGCTTCTGACGTATTACCGCAACCGCGAGGGCGTGTACATCCCCGAATCGGAGTCGCGGGAAGCCTCGGCCAGGGATTTCCTATGGGCCGATGATGCCTTGCAGCACAGCTTCCACGTCCTGGAAGATACCGTCTGGAATTATGGAAGGGATATCGACTGGGAATACTGGCCCATCAAGGATATCGAGATGCGGGTGCAGCTCCACCGTCAGGGATGGTGGACTTCACTGGGGAAAGCGTACCGCACCACCGGGAAGGAAAAGTATGCCCGGGAGTATGTGGCGGAGTTCCGCGACTGGGTGAAGAAGAACCCGTACAAGCCTTTCGGAATCGATCACGAGGGTTCGGTGAGCAGCGGCGCCGTGGGCGTCGACTCCCCCAACGAATGCTTTGCCTGGCGGCCGCTGGAGGTGGGAATCCGCCTGCTGCGGTGGGTGCTGCAGTTCGATCTCTTCCTGCCTTCCCGGCACTTCACGCCGGAATTCCTGCTGGAGTTCCTGCGCTCTTATCACCAGAACGCATCGGCCCTGATGCAGTCTTTCAGCCCTTCGGGTAATCACCTCATCCATCAGTCCTCGGGCATACTCCGGGCGGGCATCTGCTTCCCCGAGTTCAAGGACGCGGAGGCGTGGGTCAGGGCCGGCGTGGAGAACCTGAATCAGGAAATCACCCGCCAGACCTATCCGGACGGCTGTCACTTCGAGCTGGATCCCGGCTACCACATCGGTACCGTGGAATCCTATGACGAGGCCATTCAGGTGGCCGTCAGGAATGGTCGGAAAGACCTTTTCCCGCAGGAGTGCCTGGACCGGCTGGAGAAGATGATTTACTATTACCTGGACTACTGCTATCCGGACGGCACCCACCCTTGTTTCAGCGACGCCCGGCGTCACGATGACCTCGTGTCCGGGGAACTGCTGGAGCATTTCGGGATCGTTCCTCCCGCCTACAAGTCCTCCGGCCATCCGGATAGCGGATTCTACTGTTTCCGAAACGGCTGGACCGAGGACAGCATCATTCTGCCCGTCAAGGCCACGGAGCGCGGGATGTGGCACGCGCAGCCGGACTTCGGCACCTTTGAACTCTGGGCTTATGGGAAGATCCTGATGCCCGATGCCGGAGCTTACACGTACTCCGGGGATGAGGAAATCGAGCGCCAGCGGGCCTATTTCAAGGCTACAGCGCGCCACAATGCCCTTGCACTTGACGACAGGGATTATGACGCCCCTCAGCCGAAGGTCCTGCAGTGGAACCCGGAAGGCCGTGTCCAGCGCCTCACCGTGGAGCACCAGGCCTATGAGGGTCTTACCCGCCGCCGCAGCATTGAATTCGTGGATGAGAAATACTTTGTGGTGACCGATGTTGTAAAGGGTCCCGCTTCCGGCCGTCTGACCCTCCGAAACGGCCTCGGCGCCGGTTCCGTTGAGCAAACCGCTCCGGGCGAATTCCTCTATAGGGACGGCGACGCCGGCCTTCGGATACAGGTTTCCGGCCCTAAAGGCTCTCAGGTGAGCCTGGAGCAGGACTGGTTCAGCGAGGCGATGCACGAAAAAGCTCTTCGGCCCGTCATCCGTCTGGACGTTACCCGCGCCCCCGGAAGCGGGGAGCAGCGCTTTGTCACCAAGATTTACCCCCTTAAGTTTTAGCCTATGAAACGACTGCTCATATGTTTATTCCTCCTGACGCTGGCTGTGGCTTCCTACGCCCAGCTTACGCCCGAGATGGAGGCCTATCTCCGGGAGTTCCCGCAGCGCGCGGCATTCAATTGCCATTCTTATGAGTTCCATCCGCTCAAGGATACGCCTGCGCCGAGCGGATTCAAGCCTTTCTATATCAGCCATTACGGCAGGCACGGATCGCGTTCCCACTCCACGGACGAACCATATGTGCTGCTCAAGGATTGGCTGGAGGCAGCGGCTCAGGAGGGAATCATCACAGCCTCCGGAGATTCTCTCCTTGCCTGCGCGAAACAGATGATCGGGCTGCACGACGGGATGGACGGGCGTCTTACGCCCAGGGGCGCACGTGAGCACGAAATGCTGGCCCGGCGGATGTACAACCGTTATCCGCGCGTGTTCCGCCACGGGGAAGTGCACGCCATTTCGTCGGACGTTCAGCGCTGTCTTGTGAGTATGGCGGCCTTCACCTCCTCGCTCAGGGCCTGCAAAAAGGACCTGGTGATGACCTGGGACTGCGGGGTGAAGTATCAGCGCATCATCACCAGCAACAGCGGCAGCGCCATCAAAAAGAAGGCCCTGGATGTGGTCCACGGGCCCCTGACGGACATTCCCATCGACACGATGGCTATTTTCGCCCGGTACTTCAAGGATCCGCAGCGGGGGCAAGCGCTGGTAGGGGAGAAACCCAAGTATTTCGTCAACGCCATCTTCAAAGTGGCGCAGTTCGCCGAGGCCTACGACATCAACGAGAACCGTTTCAGCTTCCTGCCCTGGGAGGCCGTCGAAACCGCTTACGCCCGCCACGCCCTCAATTTCTACCTGGCGCACTGCAACTCCGCGCCTTTCGGCGATGAACGGATGCCCCGGGCCAGACCGCTGGTGATGGAGATTGTCCGCAAGGCCGATGAAGCCATCGCCGGGGCTCCCGTGGCCGCCGACCTCATCTTCGGGCACGACCTTCCCTTCCTGTCCCTGTGCTCCTACTTCGGCCTGGAAGGCTACGGCTATCCCCGGCTCACCGCGGAGGAGGCCTACCGCAGCTGGAACGGCGTAAAGCTGTGCCCCTTTGCCACGAACCTCCAGATGGTGTTCTACAGGAACCGGAAAGGCGTGGTGCTGGTGAAGTTCCTCGCCAACGAGGAGGAAACCCCGATTCCCGAGCTGAAGGCCTATGCAGGGCCTTACTACCTGTGGGATGACGTAAAGGAATATGTAAATAATAAATAGCGTATGAAGAAGTGTTTTCTTGCGGCGGTCGCCGCCATCCAGGCGCTGTTCGGATGCGGCCGGAATGAAAGTGAACTGGTGAACCCGGACGGATTCGTCCTGGAGCATACAGCCATTGACGTGGCCGATCCCATCGCTACCGCAGCCTGGTGGTGCGAGAATCTGGGATTCACCATCACGCGCCAGAAAGACGATGAAACCCACACCACCTTCATCGCGGATGCAAGCGGCCGTGTGGCCATCGAACTGTACCGGGCGAGGACGCAGCCTGTAGCCCCGGACTACGCTTCGATGGACCCGCTCACCCTGCATTTCGGCTTCACGTCGAAGGATGTGGATGCGGATATCGAACGGCTGACCAAGGCCGGCGCCACCCTGGTGGTGCACGAGAAGGCGCCCGGATTCGACGGGGCGATGATGCGGGATCCCTCGGGCATCGCCATCCAGTTTGTCAAACGGGGAAAGAGTATACTGTTGAAATGAAAAGGATTGTAAGCACCTTCTTTGCCCTGCTGTGTGCGGGCGTGTGCCTGTCGGCACAGATTACCGTGTCGAAGGATGCCGCCATCGGCCCCATCAAACGGATGAACGCCGTGAACAACGGTCCGCGTATCAATAACGCCGAGCAGGTCTATACCGGCACCACCGGTTATTTCCGCGCCGCCAACGTGGGGTATTCCCGTAACCACGACGCCGCCGGCTACGGCGCTTACGGAGAACACGTCGTAGACATTTCCATCATCTTCCCGGATTTCTCCAAGAACCCCAATAAGCCGGAGTCTTACGACTTTACGCTGACGGACCGGTATGTCAAGAGCATCCAGGACGCGGGCGTAGAGGTGTTCTACCGCCTTGGCCAGAGCATCGAGAACCAGCCCCTGAAGAAGTACAACATCTATCCGCCCAAGGACAACAAGAAATGGGCGCAGATCTGCGAACACATCATCCGCCACTACAACGAGGGCTGGGCCGACGGTTTCCACTACAACATCAAGTACTGGGAGATATGGAACGAGCCCAACCTGGAGTGGGATAACGACAAGTGGAAGGTGGACCCCCGCTGCTGGGCCGGTTCCCCGGAGCAGTTCTACGACTTCTTCGAGGTGGCCGTCAAGCACCTCAAAGGCTGCTTCCCGAATCTTCTCATCGGCGGTCCCGCCATGTCCGGGCGGGATCCTGGAGTGCGGGAAATCCCCGTGTGGTACGAGCTGCTTCTTTCTGAGATGCAGCGCCGGAATGTCCCCCTGGATTTCTTCGCCTGGCACATTTACGAGTACGACCCCACGGTCTATGTAGACTATTCCTATCAGGTGCGCGCGCTTCTTGACAAATACGGATACAAGAATGCCGAGTCTTTCCTGAACGAGTGGAACTACATCAAGAGCTGGACCGACGACTATCCCTATTCCTCCCGCACGATGTCCAGCCCCAAGGCCGGCGCCTTTGTGTGCGCCTCCATGCAGGAGGGTCAGAACTGCCCCACGGACATGATGATGTATTATGTCTGGACCCCCGGCACCCGCTTCAACGGCCTTTTTGATGCCGCCAGCGACACGCCTGTCTGGAGCTACTGGGCCCTGTATGCCTGGGGGAAACTGAAGACCCTGGGCACCCAGGTGAAGGCCTCCTGCGATGTCCCCGATGTGCGCGTCACCGCCGCCCGTGATGCCGAAGGGCACCTGGGCATCCTGGTGAGCCGTTACGTACTGGACGACAACATCACATCGGTCAAGGATGTCACGGTGCGTCTTGATGGCGGAGCGTTCGACGGCAAGGTCCGCTGCCATATCACGGACCAGTTCAATATGTACACCGAGTACCCGGTGGCCCTGCAGCCGGACGGAACGCTTTCCCTGGCTCTGCAGCCGAATTCCTTTGTATTCATTGAGTTTTAACGCCTTTATATTATGAAGAAAACCCTGATTGTTGCAACCGTAGCGTTGCTGTTTTCGGCCCTTGCTTCCGCCCAGCCTTACATCATCACCCAGAGTGACAAGGACAAGGCGGCGGAGATCGTGAGCAAGATGACCCTGGACGAGAAGATTGATTTCATCTCCGGAAAAGTGGACGGGTTCCACACCTATGCGATACCCCGGCTGGGCATCCCTTCCGTCAGGATGGCCGACGGCCCCCAGGGCGTGCGGAACAAGACGAACAGCACGTATTATCCTTCCGGAATCGGCCTTGCCGCCAGTTTCAACCGTGACGCGGCGAAGGGCGTAGGTGACGGCATCGGCTTCGACGCCACCGCCCGCGGCGTGCGGATTATGCTCTGCCCGGGCGTGAACATCTACCGTTCGCCCCTTTGCGGCCGCAACTTCGAGTACTACGGAGAAGACCCGTTCCTTGCGTCGGAGATCGCCCTGAACTACATCCAGGGCATCCAGGACCACAGGGTCATCGCCACCATCAAGCACTTTGCGGTGAACAACCAGGAGTACAGCCGCCACTGGACCGGTTCCGTCGTGGATGAACGTACGCTCAATGAAATCTACTTCCCGGCGTTCCGCAAGGCCGTGGAGAAGGCCGATGTGGGCGCCGTGATGACCAGTTACAATACCGTGAACGGCATTCACGCGGCGGAAAGCCCCTGGCTCATCCAGGAGAACCTGCGCAAGTGGGGCTTCGACGGCATCGTGATGTCCGACTGGAAGTCCACCTACACCACCCTGGGAGTACTCACAGGCGGCCTGGACCTGGAAATGCCGGAGAATTACACCACCAAGCCGGAGATGGTCAAGCCCCTCATTGAGAACGGCGTTCTTCCCGAGGCCAATCTGGACATCATGTGCCAGCACATTCTCCAGACCTTCATCGCCTTCGGCCTCCTGGACCAGCCGGCAAAGGATGAATCCATCCCCGAGGATTACGAGTACTCCCGCAATATGGCCTACAACGCGGCCATCGAGGCGCCTGTGCTTCTGAAGAATAACGGTGTCCTTCCCGTGAAGAAGGGCCGCATCGTGGTCCTGGGACCCAATGCCAATACGGTGGCCTACGGCGGCGGTTCCGGCCGGATGGATCCCATCCCCGGCCGCAACATCACGCCTTATGCCGGTCTTCAGGCGCTGGGAAAGAAATACAACGTTCAGCTCATTGAAGGCAGGGAGTTCACCCCGGAGGAGCAGAAGGCCATTGCGAAGGCCAATGCCGTAATCGTGGTGGCAGGTTTCAACCACGACACGGAGCGTGAGAACCACGACCGCACATATGCACTGCCTGCAGGTCAGAACGAGCTCATTGCATCTGCAGCTGCTCTCAACAAGAACACCGTCGTCATTATCAATTCCGGCGGCGAGGTGGATATTACGCCTTTCAAGGACAATGTGGCAGCCATTATCATGGCCTGGTACGGCGGCCAGGAGGGCGGAAAGGCGCTTGCAGACATCGTTTCCGGTAAGGTCTCTCCTTCCGGAAAGCTTCCTTTCACCTTCTGGGGCTCGGAGGAAAAGAATCCTGCGGCGAATTACTATCACGCAATAACTCCTGAAGTGTACAAAAACAGCAAAAACGGTGACCGTGACCCGTATCCGCACGCCGTCTATTCGGAGGGCCTCTTCGTGGGCTACCGCGGCGTGGAGAAGTTCGGCACCGCCCCTCTGTTCCCGTTCGGATTCGGCCTCAGCTATTCCGCCTTCGAGTATTCCGGCGGCAGCATCGTCCCCACGGCCGATGGCTGTGAGGTGGTTTTCACCGTCAAGAATACCGGAAAGGTGGACGCCAAGGAGGCCGTGCAGGTCTATGTGGCCCCGCAGAACCCTTCGGTGATGCGTCCCGCCTACGAGCTCAAGGGCTTCGGCAAGCAGCTTATCGCCAAAGGAAAGAGCGTGGAGTTCCGGATTCCGCTCAGCGTAAACGACTTCGCCTACTACGACGTGGCGTCCCACGACTGGAAAGTGGACGCGGGCGCGTACAAGATTCTGGTCGGATCCTCATCGGCCGACATCAAACTGACGCTGGACTATACGGTCAGATAACCAGTGAGTAGGAGCCCGGGCCATAGGTCCGGGTTTCTTTTTCGCCGGGAAGGGTGACGGATGCCTCGGCGCCCTCCGGGATGGTGAAGCGCCAGGTGCACACGTCGCCTTCGTACTTCCAGGCACTCTTGATGGTGCCGGCGGCGCTGTGATATACGGCGTCGATCGACCCGAGGCGTTTATCCGGAACGGGCTTCATTATGATGTGCCTGAAACCGGGATCGGCCGGGTCTGCGGCGATGCCGGCGGCCGTTTCCCAGATCCACTGGCACACGCAGCCGTAGGCGTAGTGGTTGAAGCTGTTCATTCCCTTCGGGCCCATTCCGCTTTCCTTCGTGTAGCTGTTCCAGCGCTCCCAGATGGTGGTGGCGCCGTTGTCCACGGAGTAGAGCCAGCTGGGGTTCTTCCGCTGGAAGAGGAGGTCCCAGGCGAGGTCGGCCATTCCGTTCTCCGTGAGGGTCTGCAGGAGGATGGAGGTGCCCAGGAAGCCGGTCTGGAGGCATCCCTCGTGGGCGGCGAAGTTCTCCCGGAGGCGGGCGATCATCGCTTCCTTCGCTTCGCCTTCCACCACGCCGGTTTTCAGGGCGAACAGGGCGGGCGTCTGCATCGTGTTCAGGATCTCGGTCTTGAACAGGCCGTCGGGGCCGATGAAGTTCTGCCGTATGTACTCCCGGGCCTCCTCCGCCATCGCCTCATACACTTCGGCGTCGCGTCCCGTGGCAGCCGCCATATCGCGCATCATCCCGGCGTCCAGGGCCCAGTAGCAGGCTCCCAGATAGTTCCAGTAGGCTTTTGCGTCGGGCAGGGGATAGCGTTTCCCGTTGGCGTCCTTTTCCGTGAAGCCCCGCCGGCTGCTGCTCTCCAGGGGCTCGTAGCTGAGCCAGTCGGCCCACTGGTAGTTGTCGTTCTCTTCTATGTTCGCATCGGTGTCGTACCGGGTTTCATGGACGTGGCCCATAAACTTTGCCATCGACTCCCAGCTTTCCTCCAAAATGGAGGTGTCGCCGAACTGCTTCCAGATGGTCCAGGGGACGATGACGCCGGCGTCGGACCATCCCAGGCGCATCAGATGCCCGGTTCCCGAGCCGAACAGACCGGGAGGCGCCACGCCGGGGATGCCGCCGGAAGGAGCCTGGCAGTCCCTTACATCCCGCATCCACTTGTGGAAGAAGGCGTCCGTATTGGCGAAGAACGTTCCGGTCTCCGTAAACACCTGGGTGTCCGCGGTCCAGCCCAGGCGCTCGTTGCGCTGGGGGCAGTCCGTGGGGACGGAGAGGTAATTGGAGCGCTGTCCCCAGATGGTGTTGGAAATGAGTTGGTTGATGTCCGGATCTCCGGTTTTCAGGGTGCCGGTCTCCATCTCCTTCGTGATGGAAGTGACGGGGACGGACAGGATGGATTTGAACCAGACTTCTTCGGACGCCGTGACGGCCACATACCTGTAGCCGAAGAAGGTGTGCAGCGGCATATAGCTCTTCCACCCCTTTCCGGGGCCGAAGGTGTATTCCAGGCTGAAGCAGCGCTCCTTAAGCCGCAGGTTGGTCCTGTGAACGCTCCCCTCGGGGCCGTCCATTCCACGGCTCTCGGCACCGTTGCCGTCGTTGAGGATTTCTCCGGGAAGGCAGGTGAGGACGGTGCCTTCCGCCGCCCGGAACTCGAATGCGGGCACGGCGGCGGCGTTCTGGCCGAAGTCCACCACCAGGGTTTCCCCTTCTTCCAGGGTGATGGCTTCCCCGGGGGCGTATTCGCGAAGTTTGACCACGGTCCCGAACTCGGCTTCCGCAGTGCCTTCGATATCCTTATAGACATAGGCTTCCACGGGCTTCATCGTGAGGTCCCGGCGGTAGCAGATTTCTGCGCCGACCGAGGGGATGATCTCTCCGGAGAACTCCGTATTCACTTCCGGGGTGGAAAGCTTTTCGGGGGTATCGTACCCGGGGAGGATGCGGCCGTCGTAGAACTCGCCGTCGAAAATGCCGGCGTGCGTAATGGGGCCTGCAATACCGGCGGTCCACTGCTGCGCGTCGGTTCCGTGAAGGACGGTGGAGCCATCGGCCAGCGTGAGCAGCAGGACGGCGCGGAAGGCGGGTTTGTCGCCCAGCATTCCCTCGTGGCCGTTGGGGGTGACGATTCTGTCGGCCCACCAGCCGGGCGTCACCTGTGCGGAAAGGACATTCTCGGCCCCGGCCGCCCTGTTGAACGCATCGGTGATGTCGTAGGTGTACGAAATGCGGGTTTTCAGCGGGTGGGTGTAGCCGGGCTTGAGGGCGTCGTCCCCGACGGGTTTCCCGTTCACATAGATTTCATAGACGCCCAGCGCCGTCGTCATCCAGACGGCCTTCACCACTTTCCCGGGATTCTTCACGGTGGAGAGGAACCAGCTGGCGCCGTCGGCGGCACGGTAATTCTCCCTGTTGTTTACGATACCGGTGAGCACCGGGGCGTCCGCGGCCGAAATCCATTCGGACGCTTCCCAGCTTGCCTGATCCAGGGCGTCGGTGCGCGTTCCAACGATTCCGTTCCTGCCGCAGGCCGCGGCCAGAAATACAAGGGCTGTCCAGATAATGTTCTTAATGCTCATTGCCGAAAGTATTATTGTTTAAACCATTTGTCCGAAAAATCCAGCATCCACTTCCAGTCCACCTCCATAATGCCGTGGTCGCCTTTCCGTTTCACATAGCCGAGGGTAGTGCCGATGGCCTGTGTTTGAGATGAGTGGGGGAAATCCACGTCCGGGAGACCCTCGGCCCCGAGGAAAGTCCACACCGGTGAGGCGGCTCTGAGGGCGAGGAATTCTCCCCGGGCGTCGAACCAGGGGTTGTTGTAGCCCTCCACCAGGAGCGGGCGTGGGGCGATGCAGCTCAGGAGCATATGCTGGTCGAAGGGTAGGTTTTTCCTTTCCTTCTCCGCATACTTCGCGAATTCCCGGCACCACCAGTATCCGAAATGCTCCACCTCGGAGGAAACGTACTCGCCGAAATTGCGTTTCGACAGGGGCACGCCTCCGCCGCCGGTCTGGTTCAGGGCCACCACGGCGAAGCGCCTGTCAAACGCGCCGGCCAGAAGGGCGGCCTTGCCCAGGCGGGAGGAACCGGTGAGGAGCACCCTCGAGGCGTCCACGGCGGGGTCCTTTTCCAGCATATCCATTCCGCGGCAGAGGGCCCAGGCCCAGGCCATCAGGGAACCGGTGGTGCAGTCCGGATCCCACAGCCGATACATATTGGTGCGGGCAAGGCGCAGCTGTTCATCGGGATCCTCCAGCTCGTCCGGGTCCGGGGAAACGTCCTCATAGCAGGCCGTCACATAGGTGTATCCGCGTGCGAGGATTTCTTTCATCGGAACCGGGAAACGCTTCTGGGTATAGATGGAATCGTTCCCGTAATAATTGAGGGAAATCACCGCCGGAGCGGGTTCCGTGGCTTGCGCAGGATACAGGATGAGCCAGTCGATGCGGGGACCCGTGCCGTCTTCTCGGAAGGTCATCCTGACGCGGCGCCGGATGGCATAATCTTCCTGCGGAGTGCGCTCCTCCGTCGTTTCCAGGAAGACGGGGGAGGAGGGCGGCATCGTGCCGTACATCTCCCGCTGGAACAGTTCCAGAATTTCTGCGCGGCGCTTTTCCCACTGCTGCTCTGTCTCCACTTTCGTGCCGTCCTGGAAGATGAGCGGGTCCGGAAGGGTATAGGGCTTTACCTTGTCTTCGTCTTTGTTGTAGTTCCACTTCAGCTTGTTGTCCCGGAGGACCAGGTCCTTGATGGAAAACTGCTCCGGCGCCTCCTCGATGTTCCGCCTGCGCCGGCACTTGAGCGTGCAGCCCCGGATTTCAATATGCTCTCCCACGGACAGGGGGATGTCTTTGCGGCCCTTGAGGTCGAAGAACTGTTTCCAGGGCTTTGCGTACACGATGTTCCAGACATCGCCCTTCATCCCTTCGATGAGGATGTGGGAATAGTTCTGGGGCGTATCCGGACGCATTTTCAGCCAGAGGAGTTTGTCGGCCCCCGTGACCTTGGAGTATCTCAGGATGACATTCTTCGCGCCGATGCATTCGCTGCCGAAAACCAGCACCCCGGGGCCGTGGCCGAAGCTGCAGTCCTCCACCAGGATGTTGGCGTTGGTGCCGTTATCCGGGTCTTTGTCGGCCCATGGACCTTTCCCGCCCTTGACGGCGATGTGGTCGTCCCCGGTGGCTATCGTGGAGGAAACGATGTGAACATCCCGGCAGGCGTCCAGGTCGATGCCGTCCGAGCAGGGGGCCTTGACCGGTTTTATCGGCGCATAGATGTTGATGCCGCCGATATAGACGCGCCGGCACTTATACAGGTGGATGTTCCAGAAGGCGGCATTCCGCAGCCGCACGCCTTCGATGGTGACATCGGCGCTGTTGCTGATGCCCATCAGCCTGGGGCGCTTTACCGCCAGGTTGGTGAGGGAGGGATCGGCCTTCAGCCCCGTCCAGAACTTTTCCCAGAAAGGGTGTCCGCTGCCGTCCAGGGTGCCTTCCCCGCGGACGGAGAAGCCGTTGCACCCGTCGGCATTGATAAGGGCCGATGCGAACGGCTGCAGCACCCCTTCAATATGAACCGGAATGTCGGGGAAATCTTCTATATTCGTACTGCCTTTGAGGACGGCTCCGTTTGACAGATACAGGTGGGTCCGGGGCTTAAAGAACAGTGCCCCCGAAAGCCAGGTACCTTCCGGAATCACCACCGTGCCGCCTTTTATGGCCGCCGCGTCGATGGCCTTCTGAATGGCCTCGGTCTGGAGTAGGGTGCTGTCCTGGATGGCCCCAAAGTCCGTGATCGGGAATTGACGCCCTTCCGCCGGCTTGGGAACGCTCCCGAACCATCTTTTCATCACGCTGCCGTCCGGCCAGCGCTCTTTGGAGCAGGCTGGAACAGCCAGAAGGCACAGCAGAAGTATGGAGATGAGTCTTCTCATAGGAGCGCGCCCAGTTCGGATAAATCCTTCAGAATCAGGTCCCCTTCCTTGCAGGCCTTGGCGGCCAGTTCAGGGGTGGTCTCTCCGGAGAGCACCAGGACGGGGAGGGCTCCGGCGTTACGGGCCATCGCGATGTCCGTATAAACCCGGTCTCCTACCATCGCCACCTGGTCTTTCTCCAGACCCAGTTTTTCCTCCAGGTCGAAGAGCATCGCCGGGTCCGGTTTCCCCAGGACCACGTCCGCCTTCCGGCCGGTGGCCTCTTCGATGCATTTCTGGATGGAACCGCAGTCGATGAGCACGGTATCTTCCTCCGTGGGGCACACCCTGTCCGGGTTGGTGGCCAGATACGGAACGCCGTGGGAAGCCCACCAGGCGGCTTTGCAGAGGCGTTTGTAGACCAGGGTGGTGTCGAAGGAAACTATCAGAAGATCCGGCGCCGTGGGGCAATCCTCGTCCTGGAGGACATACCCGTTTGCGGCAAAGAGATCCTGCAGACTCCGGGTGCCCAGCACATAGACCTTCTTTACCGCCGGCATATGCCTGCGGACATATTCCACGGCCGCCTGGGAGGTGGTGAGCATCTGTTCCGCCGTGCAGGGAATGCCCATTGCGGAGAGTTTGCCCAGATAGTCTTCCGGGGAGCGGGTGGGGTTGTTGGTCAGGAAGGTATAGCCGATTCCCTTTCGCTTCAGAAGGTCCAGGAAGTCCAGGGTGAACGGGAATATCCGGGACCCCAGATAGATGGTCCCGTCCATATCCATTACTATGTGCCGGATGCGGCTCAGGCGCTCTTTCATAGTTCAAACGGGCCTCCGGCGGCAAAGAGAGGGTCTACGATGGCGTCATAGAAGCCGCCGCGTTTTCCAAGGTCCAGCACGTTGAAGCGGAAGCGCATCAGCTGCACGAGGGGGAACATATCGCGGAGCCGCTCACGGCTAAGGCCGATTTGAGAAGGGTCTGCGGGCGCTCCCGCGCGCAGCAGGAGGTCTTTCATCTTCCGGAAGCTGTAGACCTGTCCCTGCAGGCGGGCCTTCAGCGAAGGCCATTCCGCCTTCAGCTTTGTCAGCTGCTCCCGCACGACGTCTGCGGGGTCGTATTTCTTGGTGATCTCGTCATAGCCCAGCCTGGGGGCGGGGAAGTCCCGGAACAGTTCAAGGGCACGCGCCTGTTCCTGCTCCAGGGACGGCCAGGCGGCCACGCAGGCGTCTACGTCCAGGGCCGAAAGATCCAGTTTGAAGAGCTCGTCGAAGACGGCGCACATCGTGAGCGTTCCTATGGCCACCTGGAAACCGTGGGACTGGAGTTTTCCCTTATAGCGGTGCTCCGTCATATCCAGGATGTGGCTGAAGAGGTGGTCGCAGCACGATGCGGGCCTGGACGAGCGGGCGGCCTGCATCGCGAAACCGCTCAGGGTAAGGCCTTCGAAGACATCGGCAATGGCATCCGGATCTCCGGCCGCAACGGCGTCCGGATTGGCGAGGAACCCGTCCAGATGGTCCTGAAGGAGATGCCAGGCATCCTCGTGGAGAGGCGCTTTCCCCACGAAATCGGCCACCATCCACTCCGCGCCGGCGGGAATCTTGGCGGCCAGATCGGCATATCCGGCGGCCGTCATAGGGGCGGGGGCTGCGGCGATGACGTCGATGTCGGCCACGATGGCTACCGGGGCGGGACAGGAGAAGGTCTGCTTCGCGCCTTCGAAAGTAATGGAGGCGCCGAAGGAGGAGTAACCGTCCACCGAGGCCGCCGTGGGCAGCGTGAGGTAGGACTGGTCGTGATGGTGGGAGGAGAGCTTGCACAGGTCGTTGATGACGCCGGAGCCTACGGAGACCAGCACGGCGTCCGGATCGGCGTCCAGCAGGGCGTCCACCATTTCCACGTACTTCCACTCCGCGTGGAACTCTTCTTCCAGGATGATGTGGCGTTCCGTCGGAATCCCTTCTTCCAGGAAAAGGCCGTAAACTTTTTCTCCTAGGGCCGGCCAGGTGTGGACATCGGCCAGGATGAGGGCCTTGCGGCCGGGGAAGAACTCCCGGAACACCATCGGAGCCTTGGCTGCTGCGCCGCGGCCCATTTCAAAATACTTCGTGTCCGTACAGACGGACAGCGCAAACGCGATTCTTTCTTTTGAGGTCATTGTTCAGCCATCTTAAAACGTAAACCAGGGGTCTTGTCCCATTCTCCGCGCGTGAAGTCCGGCATTATCACCGGCATACTTCCGTGCAGGATGGACACCTCGGTGAGTTCCACCAGCGAGCTCCACTCCGCGGCGTCATAGACATCCATATCCAGCGGAAGTCCGTGGTGCAGGCAGTAGATGAGCCTGTAGTCCATAATGAAGTCCATTCCGCCGTGGCCGCCCACCTTGCGGGCTTTCTCGGCGATGCCGCCCTCCCGGGTGATAGGATGCTGATAGAGGGTCATCAGGGAGTCGCGGAGGGCGTCCGGCATATACTTTTCGGCCTCGAGATCCTCGGAGTCGATGCCCGTAAGGTCTTCTCCGCCCAGGGCGAGGCCCTGGTTGGGATACTTGTTGGCAAAGCCTTTCGTTCCCGTGAGCTGATACATACGGCTATAAGGGCGCGGGGTCACGACGGCGTGCTCCACCAGGATGGACTTGCCTTTGCGCGTGCGGATGATGGTGCAGGTGTTGTCGCCGTTGGCGTAGTCGTATTGGCCCGGGCCATAGCGCTTGTCGCAGAGTTCCTGGCCGCGGAACGCCTTGGTGTCCAGGGAAACCAGCATATCCATCTTGTCTCCCCGGTGGATGTCGAGAGCTTGGCAGACGGGGCCGATTCCGTGGGTGGGGTAAACGTCCCCGTGATGCTCGCGGTTATAGGTCATCCGCCAGTCGCCCGCGTAATTGTCCCACCAGGGATCCAGGTTGTGGCAATAGGAGCCTTCCGCGTGAACGATTTCGCCGAAGAGGCCCTGCTGGGCCATATTGAGGCAGGTGAGTTCGAAGTAGTCGTAGCAGCAGTTCTCCAGCATAATGCAGTGTTTCCGGGTGCGCTCGGAAGTATTGACCAGCGCCCAGCACTCTTCGATGCTGGTGGCTGCGGGAACCTCGATGGCGACGTGCTTCCCGTGCTCCATCGCATAGACGGCCATCTGGGTGTGCAGCTGCCAGGGCACGGCCAGATACACCAGGTCGATGTCCTCGCTCTCGCAGAGCTGCTTCCATCCGTCCTCTCCGGTGAATTCATGGATGGCGCGCGGCGCGCCGCGTTTCACCAGCGAGCGCTGGGCTTTCTCGATTCGCTCCGGAAGAAGGTCGCAGAGGGCCACGACGGTGGCGTCGTCGATGTAGGGGAAACGCTTTACCACATTCCTGCCGCGGTCTCCGATGCCGATGAGGCCCACGCGGACGTGCTCTATAGGGTCGCACGCAAAGCCCAGCATCGACTGCTGGCCGGCGGGACGGGGCGGGGTGTTGTACACAATCTGGTGATTCTTGATCTTGTAGCCGTATTCGTTGGCGGAACACCCGGAAAGGCAGGCGGCCACGACGAGAATCAGGAAGGGGATGCGTTTTCTCATACTTTTATGAACCATTTGTTTTTATACAGGATAACGAGGAGGATGAAAAGCAGCGAGGCGTTGCCGATGGCCTGCGGCAGGGTATTGTACTGCAGCATTTCTCCAAGGCAGTAGGCCGTGATGGCGTTCATTCCGTAGATTTTGAGCCAGCCCAGTCCCTTCTTCCAGCCACGGACATCCACGATATAATACGTGAGGGCCGTGAGCAGGAAGCAGATGCCGCCCGAATACAGGGTCATCGTGCTGCTCCAGATTTTCTTGATGATGGGGAAGAGGGGGCTCAGAAGAAGGCCGGCGGCCACCAGGACTGCGCCCGCGACGGCCAGGTTCAGGGCTTTTCGGGCGGGGGTGTGCTTCCCGCCCCGGAGCAACTGTCCGGCGAAGCAGCCCAGGAAGACGGTGACGGCGAAGTTCAGGCTGGAGAGAATCCAGGTATACTGGTAACGCTTCATAAAGCGCCAGCTGCCGTCTTCGGCCCAGGCCACTCCGTCCCGGTGACTTCCCAGCACCGCCTTGTCCACGGTCATCGCCACATTCCCCTGCGGGTCCGTATCCATTCCCGTACATCCGAACACGATCCAGTAGGCGGCAAAAAGGAGGACGCAGGCCACCACCTGCCACTTTACGTCCGTGTGGACGAACAAAAGGGCGGTGATAACATATCCCACGGCTATCGCCTGGAGGGTGTTGGCGAAGGGATGGAACATCTTCCAGTCCCAGAGGAGAAGGTTCCCCTGGACGATCCAGCCAAGGACAAAAAGGAGGACAAAGCGCCGCAGAAGTTTCAGGTAAAACTTTCCATCGGGTCGGGCGCCCTCCCTGTACCGGGCCATCGAGAACGGGATGGTGATGCCGGACATAAACAGGAAAAGGGGCATAATGATGTCCCAGGCTACGAAGCCTTCCCACGGCACGTGCTGCAGCTGATGGGAAAGCCAGAGCGTGCTGTCCGGGAACAGTTTGCAGATGTTCCTGAGGATGGGCCCCAGAAACAGCAGCAGGAACATATCCGCCCCGCGAAGGATGTCCAGCGATTCCAGCCTATTGTTCGTGGAGGTAGCCATCGTCTTTAATGTTCCACAGAAGTGCCACCAGGATGCCGCCCAGGACGGCGAACCCGGCCATCAGGATGAAGAGGTGGTCCCAGCCGAAATGGTCGCTGAACCAGCCCAGGCCTGCGCCGGTAATCAGCACGGACACGTAGCTCATAAGGCCGATGAGACCCACCGCCGACGAAGCCGCCTTCTTGGTGGCCTGCTTCGAACCCGTCACGCCCAGGAGCGCCTGGGGCCCATAGAGGAAGAAGCCGGCGAGGGCCAGGATGCACAGCACCAGGATAGGGGAGGCAGTAGGAGGCAGAAGCTGGAGCACCACCAGGCAGATAGCCACCAGGCCCATCTCCACAGCGCAGACCCTCTGCTCTTTTCCCTTAAACAGATGGTCCGATATCCATCCGGCGCACAGCATTCCCGCGCAGCCGGCAACCTCGAAGATGCCGATCGTCCAGCCGGCAAGCTGCGGAGAGAGCGGAACGGACATCTTCCCCAGGAAGGTGGGGCCCCAGTCCAGCACGGCGAAGCGCACCACGTACACGAAAAGGTCCGTAATGGCCAGGATCCAGATAATGGGGTTCCGGAACACCTTTTTCCGGACGAAGGCGCGATAGGCCTCCGGGGTGTCGTTCTCGTCCAGTTCCGTCTTGGTGTCCGGCAGTTCCGGAAGACCCACGGACTTGGGCGTATCTCTAAGCGTGATGATGACGAAGAGGATGCCGGCTGCGGCGATGACCCCCGGAATCCAGAAACAGAGGCGCCAGTCTCCGGAGCTGCTCACGATGTAACCGCACAGCACGGCCAGGATGCCGGCCCCGATGGAGTGCGAGGTGTTCCAGATGGACATCTTGGTGGCCAGCTCCTTGGGAGGCACCCAGTGGTTCATCAGCCTGTTGCAGGGCGGGAAGCCGCAGCCCTGGAAGATGTTGTTCAGCACCAGCAGGATGCCCATCACCAGCACCATCGTTCCCACGAAGTCCGGCCCGCCTGTCTGGCCCGTTATCATCGTGGACAGTTTGTCGCTCCATCCGAAGAGGAAGTTGATGCCCACGCAGGCGCTCAGGCCGATGACCATATGCCAGCGGGCGTTGAAGCGGTCTCCGATGAACCCGTTCAGGAACTTCGAGACGCCGTAGATGATGCCCACCAGCGACAGGATGATACCGAAATCGGTGTTGGTAATGCCGTACTGGGCGCTCAGGACCGGCATCGCGAAGGAGAAGTTCTTCCTCACGAAGTAGAACATCGAGTAGCCGATCATCGAGCAGATGATGACCCGCCACTGCCAGTAGTTGAAACTCTTCTTGGTCTTCATTACCGGAATTGTTCAAAGGTGAATGCTTCCCAGGGAAGGTCTGCATCGGCCATTCCCTTGTCCAGAATGTCCACGATGTGCATCAGGAGCGGGAAGTTCTTCAGGTCCACCAGCCCCAGTTCCGCCTTTTTCCTGACTGCGACACCCATAACGCGGGTAATCACCAGGGATTCCAGCGTAATGCCGGCGAGGGCTTCGGTCACCTGGTCGTAGTTGAGGCCCTTCCCCATCAGCACGCCGCAGCGGCGGGTGCGTCCGGAGAAAATGGTCACATAAAGGTCTCCCAGGCCGATGGCTTCACTCTCGAAAGTGCCGCCCTGCATCTGCATAAGGGCGTGGGTTTCGCGCACGGCCTGGGTGAAAGTGCCCGCCTGGGAGTTGTAGTGCTGGGGCTCATCCTCTCCGTGCCAGCGGATGTTGAGGCCCACGGCGAGGGTCACCGCCATCGCATAGGCGTTCTTGAGGGCGACGGCGCTTTCCAGGCCGATGACATCGTCCGTGAGGGAGATGTGGTAATAGGGACGCTGCATCGCCTCTTTCATCATTTTCAGGGCTTTTTGGTCTCTTCCGCAGAAGCCTACCTCTGAGGGGTCCATAAATACGAGTTCGTAGGACGTACAGGGGCCGCCGATGGCGCAGATCTCCCTGTGGATGCCAACCTTCGCAAGCTCGCTTTCCCAGTAGCCGGGGTAGGAGATGAGGGTTCCGTCCGGGAGGCCGCGGAGGCCTTTGGTGACGGACAGCACCGGAAGGGCGGGATCCAGTTTCTTCAGGATCTCTTCCAGGAACCATTCCACGCCGAAGGAGGACACGCCGCCGATGATGAAATCGGCTCCCTCCACGGCTTTCTTCCAGTCCTTGAAATAATAGTATTTGACATTGTCCGGGAAGGGGCGGCAGAATTTTTCGTGCTTATGGGTTTTGATGTAGCCGTCGATGATTTCGTCGTCCAGGCAGGTGCCCACGATGCGGACCTCGTTTCCGTTTTCCGCCGCGGGGAAGGCCAGGGCCGAGCCCATCATTCCGGCGCCGATAATGGTGATGGTTCTTTTCATAGTCACAGTTTCTTATTGCGTGCGCGTAAAGTAATGGCGAAGATAATAAAAAAACCGGACACAAAAAAGAGGCT
Organism: Bacteroidales bacterium; assembly: GCA_016281315.1. Taxonomy (GTDB): domain Bacteria; phylum Bacteroidota; class Bacteroidia; order Bacteroidales; family UBA932; genus Cryptobacteroides. The sequence continues at coordinate 2,764 of JAEEIJ010000091.1, read as the reverse complement.
GGCCCGCAAAGGTCAGCCTCTCAAACAGCCCGGAAGGATTACATCATCCCGCCGGCAGGCATCGGGGGAGCGGCCGGAGCGGGCTCCGGAATGTCCACGATGCCGCATTCGGTGGTGAGGAGCATACCGGCCACGGAGGCGGCGTTCTCCAGGGCCACGCGGGCTACCTTGGTGGGGTCGATGACGCCGGCCTCATACAGATTCACATATTCGTCGGTGCGGGCGTTGTAGCCGAAATCGGCCTTCCCCTCGCGGATCTTGTTGATGATCACGGAGGCTTCTACGCCGGCGTTGGCGGCAATCTGGCGCAGCGGCTCCTCGATGGCGCGTTCGATGATGCGGATGCCGGTGGTTTCGTCGTCGTTCTCACCCTTGAGGCCCTTCAGGGCTTCCGCGGCGCGGATGTAGGCTACGCCGCCGCCCGGCAGGTACCCTTCTTCCACTGCGGCGCGGGTGGCGTTGAGGGCGTCGTCCACGCGGTCTTTCTTCTCCTTCATTTCCACCTCCGTGGTGGCACCCACGTAAATCACGGCCACGCCGCCGGAGAGCTTGCCCAGGCGCTCCTGGAGCTTCTCACGGTCGTAGTCGCTCTTGGTGGCGGAAATCTGGGAACGGATTTGGTCGGCCCTGTCCTTGATATCGGCCTGCAGGCCGGCACCGCCCACGATGGTGGTGTTCTCCTTGGTGATGGTCACTTTCTCGGCCTTGCCCAGCATCTGTACGTTGGCGTTCTGGAGGGTGAAGCCGCGCTCCTCGCTGATGACAACCGCACCGGTGAGGGTGGCGATGTCCTGCAGCATTTCCTTGCGGCGGTCGCCGAAGCCGGGGGCTTTCACGGCGGCTACCTTCAGGGTGCCCCGCAGGCGGTTCACCACTAGGGTCGTGAGGGCCTGGCCTTCCACGTCTTCGGCGATGATCAGGAGGCTCCGGCCTTCCCGGGCGACGGGCTCCAGCACCGGCATCAGGTCTTCCATATTGGAGATTTTCTTGTCCGTGAGGAGGATGTAGGCGTCGTCCAGGACGGCTTCCATCTTGTCCCCGTTGGTCATAAAGTAGGGGCTGATGTAGCCGCGGTCGAACTGCATGCCCTCGACCACCTTCACCTCGGTCTCGGTGCCCTTGGCTTCCTCGACGGTGATTACGCCGTCGCGGCCCACCTTCGCCATTGCCTCGGCGATGAGTTTGCCGATCTGGGCGTCGTTGTTGGCCGATACGGTGCCCACCTGTTCCACCTTGGAGTAGTCTTCGCCCACGGGCTGGCTCTGGGCCTTCAGGTCTTTCACCACGGCGGCCACGGCTTTGTCGATGCCCTTCTTCAGGTCCATCGGGTTGGCTCCGGCGGCCACGTTCTTCAGGCCCACGTTAATAATGGCCTGCGCCAGCACGGTGGCAGTCGTGGTGCCGTCACCGGCCTGGTCGTTGGTCTTGGAGGCGACCTCCTTCACCATCTGGGCGCCCATATTCTGGAACTGGTCCTCCAGCTCCACTTCCTTGGCCACGGTTACGCCGTCCTTGGTGATCTGGGGCGCGCCGAACTTTTTGGCGATGACTACGTTCCGGCCCTTGGGGCCCAGGGTTACCTTCACGGCATTCGCCAGTGCATCCGCACCGTCTTTCATCGCGGCGCGAACGTCCGTATTGAATTTGATTTCCTTTGCCATAGCTTACAGGATTGCTAAAATGTCACTCTGTTTCACGATGAGGTACTTCTTTCCGTCCACGGTGACCTCGGTTCCCGCATATTTGCCGTAGAGTACTACGTCGCCGTTTTTCACTTCCATCGGCTCGTCCTTGCTGCCCGGGCCCACGGCCACTACAGCGCCCTGCTGCGGTTTTTCCTTGGCGTTATCCGGGATGTAGAGGCCCCCGGCGGTCATGGTCTCGGCCTCTTTGGGCTCGACGACCACTCTTGTTCCTAAAGGTTTTAGCATAGTATCGTGTGTTTTAGTTTTTGTCTGCGGGGACTTTTATCAACGCGCGTGCCAAGGTGCCCGGAACTGACATTTTGGCAGGCCCGGTTTTTGCAGTATCCGGGGTGCTATGAAAAAGATCGTTCTACTCCTTTCCCTTCTGCTTGCAGGCGTTTTCGCCCAGGCGCAGTCCTATAAACTCGTTTTTGCCTCCGATATCCCCGAGGGCGCCGTGGAGGTGCTCACCCAGCGTTTCACCCAGATGCTGGAGGGCGGGGGCCTGAAGGTGGCAGACGAAGGGACCCTCCTGGAAGTGAAGGCGGCCGATGCCAGCCTCACCACCATCAATCCCAATTCGGGGCAGGTGCTCCTGGAAGTGGCGCTGGTCGCCAAAGCCGGTGAGGCCGCCGAAACCTTTAATATAAAAGGCGTGGGGGACGGTGAGGCCGATGCCTGGCTGCGCGCCGTCAAGCAGTTGCTGCCTCGCTCCAAAGCGGCCGCGCAGTTCGTGGAGAAGCTGAAAAATTAAATTTTTTGAAAATTTCTCAGAAAAAATTTGTCAGTTTCAAAAAAGGTAGTACCTTTGCAGTCCCATTCCGCGAGGAGTGGGATTTTTAGCGAAAAGAGTTCATTGAAAAGACTGAAAGGAAAGTACAAGAAAGCAAGTACAAACGAGCGTCAGTTTCTTTATAGGAAACTAAAGCGTCAGGGCAAGCTAACATTTATTTAAATATACAATGAAGAGTTTGATCCTGGCTCAGGATGAACGCTAGCGGCAGGCTTAACACATGCAAGTCGAGGGGCAGCGCGGGGTAGCAATACTCTGGCGGCGACCGGCGAAAGGGTGAGTAACG
>JAEEIJ010000090.1 GCA_016281315.1 Bacteroidales bacterium | reverse complement strand
TGTATCTGGCCCTTTTCGTGATGCTCCTGGGCGTGTCTTCGCTCCTGTGTATGCTGGTGGGGGACCCCAACGGCCACGCCCTCACGGGCTCCGTCGCCACGCTGGCGAACGTGGGTCCTTCGCTGGGCAGCATCGGATCTTTCGGCAACTACGGGGCCGAGCCGCAGGCGCTTAAGGTCATCTTCTCCGCCAATATGTTCCTGGGCCGCGTGGAAATCTATCCCGTGTTCGCGGTGCTCTCCTCCATCATCAACCGGAAGTATCAGGGCAGGGCATAATGGACAGGGCAGGCTACCTCTACAATACTTTTTGCCAGCATTTCCCGTATCAGGCGACGTCCTGCCAGACGGCGCTTTTTCACGCACTGGCCGATTTCCTAACGGGAGACGACGGCGACATCCTGGTGCTGAACGGCTATGCCGGCACGGGGAAGACATCGGCCGTCGCGGCGGTGGTCGCCTCGATGACTTCGATGGCGGTTCCCTGCGTGCTTTTGGCTCCTACGGGCCGGTCGGCCAAAGTCCTCTCCCAGTATGCCGGGAAGCCCGCCTACACCATCCACAAGCACATTTACCGGCAGAAATCCCACGGGGACGACGGCTTCGGCCAGTTCGCCCTCAGCCCCAACAAGGCGCACGGGACGCTGTACATCGTGGACGAGGTGTCTTTGATCGGCATCGAAGCGGGGGAGCGTCGCGGCAGTGCGGAATTCGGTTCGGGAAACCTCCTGGAGGACCTGGTGGCCTTCGTCCGTTCGGGGGCCGATAACAGGCTCGTCCTGGTGGGCGACGCCGCCCAGCTGCCGCCCGTGGGGCTGGACGCCTCGCCGGCGCTCTCGCGTGAGTATATGGCGCAGTTCGGCGGCGTGCGTTTTTCCGAGCTCCGGACCGTGGTTCGGCAGGCTGCCGGCTCGGGCATCCTGGCGAACGCCACGCACCTTCGCGAGCTGCTGGCCTCTGTTTCCGACGGGGTGGGACTGGCCGATGTAGGGCTTCGGCTGGCCTCCTTTCCGGACATTCGCCGCCTGAGCGGGGGAGAGCTGCTTGATACGCTGAGTGACGCCTATGCCCGCTATGGCGAGGACGAGGTGGTGGTTCTGTGCCGCTCCAATAAGCGGGCGAACCGCTACAACGCCGGCATCCGCGCCCAGGTCCAGTTCCGGGAGGAGCAGCTGGTGCGGGGCGACAAACTGATGATCGTGAAGAACTGCTATCAGTTCTGCGAGCACCTGGAAGGGACGGACTACATCGCCAACGGGGACATTGCCCGGCTGGTGCGCATCCGGGGCTATGAGGAGCGTTACGGCTTCCACTTCGCCCAGGCCACGCTTTCCCTGCCGGATTACGGGGACCAGGAAATCGACGCCAAGGTGATTCTGGACACGCTTACTTCCGAGTCACCGTCCCTCACCTATGAGCAGTCCAACCAGCTCTATCTGGGCGTGAACGAGGACTATGCCCACATCCGCGGCAAGAAGAAACGCTACGACGCTGTGCGGGAAGACCCCTTCTACAACGCCCTGCAGCTTAAATACGCGGAGGCCGTCACCTGCCATAAGGCCCAGGGCGGCCAGTGGCAGTGCGTGTTCATCGACAACCCCTTCTGGCAGGACTTCCTGGTGGCCGATGACCTCAAGTGGCTCTACACCGCCCTCACCCGCGCGGTGTCCCAGGTTTACCTGGTGAATTTCCCGGAGACGCTATTTCGTTAAAGCACACTAACCAGCCTCATTCAAGGATTCTGTGCTTTAACGCCCCATTTGTCCCCGGTTAAAGCACACTTTCGGCCTTCTACCCCCGGTCACTGTGCTTTAACGCCCCATTTGTCCCTGGCTAAAGCACAGTTTCTGCTTTCTGTGCTGTATTTCGTGCTTTAGCGCCCGTTTTGTCCCTGTCTAAAGCACAGTTTCTGCTTCCTGTGCTGTATTTCGTGCTTTAGCGCCCCATTTGTCCCTGGCTAAAGCACAGTTTCTGCTTTCCACGCCACTTTTCGTGCTTTAGCGCCCCATTTGTCCCTGGCTAAAGCACAGTTTCTGCTTCCTGTGCTGTATTTCGTGCTTTAGCGGCACCCAATAACACCACTAAAGCACACTAACCTGCCTCATTTCAAGATTCCGTGCTTTAACCGCTCGGGATATGATTGAAAAATCGTACCTTTACGCTATGAAAAAGACCCAGATCGTTTTGGCGCTGCTGCTGGCTGCTACCGTGGCGCAGGCACAGGAGTATACCCCCATTCCCGTAGCGTGCAAATGGCTCAACAACAAGGAAGTGGCCTTCACATATGACGGCACTTTCGCGGATTCCGCCTGCTTTAAGCTGCTCATTCCCAAGCGTTTGAATAAGCCGCTGACCACAAAAGCCACAACAGCGCCCAATAAATACGCGGACTTCCCCATCAAGCCCGAAGGCGCCGTGAACCTCACGTTCAGCCCGGACAGCACCAAACTGGCCTTCACGCGCGCGAATGATTTATGGGTGGCGGACATCGCTTCCGGCGAAGAAACCAGGCTTACTACGGACGGAACGGAAACGGTGATGAACGGCTATGCCAGCTGGGTCTATTATGAAGAAATCTTCGGCCGGGCGTCCCACTACCGCGCTTTCTGGTGGAGCCCGGACAGCCAAACCCTCGCCTTCTAC
>JAEEIJ010000089.1 GCA_016281315.1 Bacteroidales bacterium | reverse complement strand
GGTGACCGGAAACGGCCACCCTTCTTTTTATCAATCAATTAATGATTATTTGCCTGCCTTCACAGATTCTTTGCGGAACTCAACAAGCAGTTCTTTGAGAGCGAGAGCAGCTTTACGTGCGCGGAGGCCAGCAGCCTTGTTGCCCTTAACTACCTGAGCTTCAGCGTTCTTCTGGAATTCTGCGATTTCAGCATTGATCTTGTCAACAAGTTTTTTCATAGGTTTAAGTATTAAAGGTTAAAATGATATTTTTGCCAAATTTATACGATAAATCTTTAAAATACAAATTTTTATAAAAAATATTTTCTACCGGCTTTCACCCGGAAGGGTGCGGATCAGGTCCAGGCCATAGTGGGGATCCCGCTCGGGAGCGGACAGAAAACGGACACCGCTGTGGGACGTGCTGCGAAGCGGTTCTTCAACCGTCGGAAGGGCCGGGAAGGACCCGGTGGCGATATGCGTGAGGCAGGCGCGGATGTTGTCCTCTTCCGGCGTAAAATCATGGAAATAATCGTCAGGACGGTAGTTGTCCGGAACAAATCCGTCGTCCGGAATCGATTCCCCGTCCCGGTTCTTATTGTAGAAGGCAATCGGCAGGAAGACCCACTCCAGTTTGGAATAATCCCCCTTGTCATACCGGGCCTGATCTTCCTTGGTGTCCGGGTAGAGCAACACATACATTCCGTTGGGTTTGCCGTAGGTGGTATCGCCCACCATCTTGACATCCATCAGCGGCCGCAGACCGTTGGTAATCATTTCGCTGGCGGAGGCAGTACCTTCTCCCGTAATGACATAGAGACGCTTCAGATTCAGCGCGTTGGGGTTCCCCTCCACCTTGTTGTCCACATCGTAGCGGGAGAGCCGCTTGTTGTGGGCACGGCGCACATAGACCTCTCCGACGGCCGATGCGGGCGCAATCCAGTCCACCAGCCGCTGGCTGGCTCGGCTGTCGCCACCACCGTTGTAGCGCAGGTCCAGAATCAGATACCGCACGTTCGCCGCCTTGAGGGTGGCCATGGCATTGTCGATATCGGTCAGGAAGTTCGCCTTGAAGGAGAGGTAGTTGAAATACCCGACCGGCTCGGAAAGCCCGGGAAAATCCGCCGCTGTAAAGACCGCCGTTTTCATCACGGGACTCACGGAGAGCTCTTCCAGGGAAGTAGTAAAGGTGTGGCTGTTCCCCGCAAGATCCTCCAGCGTGAAGGTCTGCGGAGATTTGTTGTAGGCGGCGTCAAATTCCTTGGTCCGGAGCAGGTCCATTACCGGCTGCCCTGCGATATGGGTCAGCGCCCAGCCGCGGGTGACCCCTTCGCGGGCAAAGGGAGATCCGGGATAGACATAAGCGACCCGGATGGAATAGTCGCCGTAATACTCCATGGGCTGGCCCAGCGAAACGCCGTAACTGCCCCGCAGGATGCCGCTCTCGCTCGAAGCGAAGGAGGCGCCGTCACACATCCAGCTCCAGCGGTCCTTCTCCCAGAGAAGGTCGTCGAAATAGGCATAAATGTCGGAATAGGCGGTCGGCTGTACGCTCTTGGCATACGCCCAGCGGTTCTCCAGCCAATAATAGTAAGGGTTGAAAAAATAGTCCCGGTAATAAACTTTTGCTGTATACTGGGGATCCCGGAGTTGTGCCAGGGAATCGCGATACCGCTCCTGCTGTGCCCGCAGACGGGCTTCGGGATTGCATCCTTCCAGGAGGAGCAGGAACAGCAATGCGAGGGGCAGCAGAGCGGCTGCCAGCGTTCTTTTTTTCATAAACTATCGCAGAAGATAGACGTCTTCGTCTTTTTCGTGGAAGAGGTATTGCTCGCGGGCGAACTGCTCGAGGGAATCGCGCTGCGAGGAGAGCTGCTCGATTCGGGTCTCGGTGCTTTTAATCTCATTCTCAAGCCGTTCGATATGCACCCGCTGGCGTCTCAGCGTGTGCTGCGTGCGGAGCCAAACTCCCACATTGTTTTTGTCCACAAACAAAATCCAGATCAGAAAGAGGAGCGTCACCAGGACATACTTGTTGAGCAGAATCCGCACCCAGCGGTGATTCTGCTTGGCGGCGGCCACCTTTTCGCGGAGCGTGTGCCACCAGGTCCCGATTTTAGCCTTGAGTCCCATCTGACTGATTTCTTTTCGCAAAAATAATCTTTTTATTCGTACTTTTGAACTATGAAACGACTCGATTATTACTATCCTACCCTGGGCGGCAGCTGGATTCTGGTTGCGCTGCTGCTCGGAGGCAGTCTGGCCTTCGGCGTTCTGCTGGCCATTTTACAGCGGATCGTTCCGAGCCCCGTCTGGACCGCCACCTCCCTATCCTACCTGATGTCGATGATTTTGCCTTTCATCTTTATCTTCTATGTCGGCGGCATCCGGCGGAAGGAGGGGTTCCCGGCCGTCCCGGTCAACCGGCCCGTATTCGGCTCCCTGAAGGGAATCGGCGTGTTTTCGCTCGCGGCCCTGGCGATGCTCGCGATGACCGTGGTAATGGATCCGCTGACCAACCTGATACCGATGCCCGAATGGATCAAGGCTGTCTTTGAAAGGGTTTTTCTCTATACCAACCTCTACGATTCCATCCTGGCCACCTGCATCCTGGCTCCACTGTGCGAGGAATTGCTCTGTCGCGGCATGATGATGCGCGGCATCGCCCACTTCAGCGGCCCGCGGAAAGCCATTTTCTGGTCCGCCTTTCTCTTCGCGCTCATTCACCTCAACCCCTGGCAGGCGATTCCTGCTTTTCTGATCGGCCTGCTCTTCGGCTGGGTCTATTACCGCACGGGGTGCCTCTGGCTGACCATCTTCCTGCACTGCCTCAACAACAGCATCTCCACGCTGCTCTCGCGGCTGGTGCCCGACATGGGATTCGACACCGCCCTGATGGATTTGATCTCCACGGAGAACTATATCGCCCTCTATGTCGCCGCGGTGGCCCTGCTTGCCGGGGTGATTTACCTTTTCAACCGGTATCTCCCGAAACCTGACGCACGATGAAACGCAAACTCTATCCGCTCGCCTTTACCCCTATTCTTCAAGAGAAGGTCTGGGGCAGTGAAACCTGGGGGATCGCCTCGCTGGACGAGGGCGCCGATTCCGTCGTGGAAAACGGATTCCTGGCCGACAACACACTGAGCGACCTTTTGGAAACCTACCTGGGGAACCTGGTGGGTGACAATGTATTCGATGCCTTCAACCTCCAGTTTCCGCTGCTGATCAAGGTGTTGAACGTCAACCAGACCCTTTCCGTGCAGGTGCATCCGGACGATGCCGTCGCCGCCGAACGCTACGACCAGTACGGCAAGGACGAATGCTGGTACGTCATGGATGCAAAACCCACCGCCCGCGTTTACATGGGCTTCAAGCGCGATACGAGCGCCGCGGAGTTCTACCAGAAGTGCAAGGACGGCACGGTGGAGGAGTTGCTGAACGTCTATACGCCCAAGGCGGGCGAATTCTTCCACATTCCCGCCGGAACGGTGCACGCCTGCGGTGGCGGACTGACCATCGCCGAGGTGCAGGAATCCTCCGACATGACCTTCCGGCTCTACGACTGGGGCCGCGAAAACGATCCCGCCACGGCCCGCAAGATGCACCTGGACGAGGCCATCGACTGTATCGATTACCGCCGTTACGACGAAGCCCGGCTCCATATCGCCGATGCCCGCAAGGCGGACCTGCTGGCTGAGAATCCGCACTTCACCATCCGCCGGATTGCGCTCACAAAGCCCGCTACGCTTGATATGGACCGCTATAACAGCTGCATCTTCTATATCTGTCTGGAGGGTTCCGCCATCCTGACCAGCGACGGCTCTCCGGAGAACTGCGCCCTCGCACGGGGCGGGTTCGCCCTCGTTCCCTGGGGAGTCGGCGAGGCCACCATCACCCCGGGCGCTTCGGGGGTTACCCTCCTGCAGGCCACCATTCCGCCCATTCCCGAGGAAGAAGACGAGTATATCAATCCGGATGCAGCCGCTACGCTGCCCGATGACAAGGAGGATGCATAATGGATGCCGTCCGAGTCGACAAGTTTCTCTGGGCCATTCGGGTGTTCAAGACCCGCACGGAGGCTACTGATGCCTGCAAGGGAAGTAAAATTCAGGTGAACGGGGCCGATATCAAACCCTCGAAAGAGGTCAAGGCGGGCGATGTGATTTCCGTCCGCAAAGGGGCAGTCCACTACACCTTCAAGGTGCTGGCGCCGCTTGAGAAGCGTCTGGGAGCCAAGGATGTGGGGCGTTTCGCCGAGAATCTCACGCCGGAGAGCGAACTGGCCAAACTCCACGCGCCGGTGGAGACCTTCTTTGTAAAACGGGACCGGGGAGCCGGACGGCCT
>JAEEIJ010000088.1 GCA_016281315.1 Bacteroidales bacterium | reverse complement strand
TTTTAACTACAGAAGAACTATGGCAAGATATACTGGTCATACCACCCGCATCGACCGCAAGTTCGGCGAGCCCATCTATGGACCCGACAAGACCTTAGAAAAGCGCAATACGCCTCCCGGACAGCACGGTCTGGCCGCCAAGCGCAAGAAGCAGAAGGAATACGGCATCCAGCTCAAGGAAAAGCAGAAAGTGAAGTATATGTACGGTGTGCTGGAGCGTCAGTTCCGCAACACCTACGCCAAGGCCGCCCGTATGAAGGGGCAGACCGGTGAGAACCTCATCCTCCTGCTGGAAGCCCGTCTGGACAACCTGGTGTACCGCCTGGGCATCGCTCCCAGCCGCGCCGCCGCCCGTCAGCTGGTGCTGCACCGTCACATCTCCCTGGACGGAGCCATCTGCAACATTCCTTCCTGCCAGGTGAAACCCGGTCAGGTGATCGCCGTCCGCGAGCGTTCCAAGAGCCTCGAGGTGATCCAGAACAGCATCGGCTCCGCCACCAAGTACGCCTGGCTGGAGTTCGACGCCGCCAACCTCACCGGCAAGTTCCTGAACGTTCCCGCCCGCGAGGAAATCCCCGAGAACATCAACGAGCAGCTTATCGTTGACCTCTACTCCAAGTAATCGAATTTAACACCAATCATTATGGCAATCTTAGCATTTCAGAAACCCGACAAGGTGATTATGCTCGAAGGCACCGATACCGTGGGTCGTTTCGAGTTCAGGCCGCTTGAGCCCGGCTACGGACAGACCATCGGCAACGCCCTCCGCCGCATCCTTCTCGCCTCCCTGGAAGGTTTCGCCATCTCCCAGATCCAGATCGACGGGGTGCAGGAAGAATTCCAGACCATCCCCGGCGTCATCGAAGGAATGCAGGACATCATCCTCAACCTCAAGCAGGTGCGCCTGCGCCGGATGGTGGAAAGCGTGGACTCCGAGGTAGCGAACATTACCATCAGCGGCAAATCCGAATTTACCGCCGAGGACATTTCCAAAGGATTGTCTTCCTTCAAGGTGTTGAATCCGGAACTGCACATCTGCTCGCTGGAGCCTTCGGTGAAACTCACCATTTCCCTGGTCGTCACCAAGGGCCGCGGCTTCGTTCCCGCAGAGGAAATGCGCGACGCTTCCACGCCCATCGGCACCGTTCCGGTGGACGCCATCTATACGCCCATCAAGAAGGTCAACTGGACCGTGGAAAACTACCGCGTGGAGCAGAAGACCGACTATGAGAAGCTGAACCTGGAAATCGTCACCGACGGTTCCATCTCTCCGGAAGCCGCCCTCCAGGACGCCGCCAACATCCTCATCTACCACTTCAAGCTGTTCACCGACGACAAGAAGATCGCCATCGAGTCCTCCGAGACCCCGGACAGCAAGGAACTAGACGAGGAATCCCTCCGGATGCGTCATCTGCTGCTGACCAAGCTCTCCGATATGGGCCTGAGCGTGCGTGCTTTCAACTGCCTGAAGGCGGCCGATATCGACACCTTCGCAGACCTTGTGTCCTACAGCCGCGCCGAACTGATGAAGTTCCGCAACTTCGGTCGCAAGTCCCTCAGCGAGATCGACCTCCTGGTGGAGAAGATGAAGCTTTCCTTCGGGATGGATGTCACCAAGTACAATATTGAACCCAAGCACAAGATCGTTTAACAATGAGACACAATAGAGCAGTCAATCATCTGGGTCGTCAGAGCGGGCACCGCAAAGCTATGCTCGCCAATATGGCATCCTCCCTCATTATGAAGAAGAGGATCACCACCACCGAGGCCAAGGCCAAAGCCTTGAAGCCCTATCTGGAACCCCTCATCACCAAGTCAAAGGACGACACCACCCACAACCGCCGCACCGTGTTCAGCTACCTCAAGGATAAAGAGGCCGTGGCCGAACTCTTCCGCACCGTGGCTCCCAAGGTGGCCGACCGTCCGGGCGGATACCTCCGCATCCTGCACACCGGTTTCCGCAGCGGCGACGCCGCCGAGATGGTGATGGTGGAACTCGTAGACTTCAACGAGGCCGCCCTTGCCGCCGGCAAGAAGGAAGCCAAGAAGACCACCCGCCGCAGCCGCGCCAAGAAGGCCGAAGCTCCCGCAGAGGAAGCCCCCAAGGCCGAAGAAGCCCCTGCAGCGGAGCCTGAGGCTCCCGCCGCGGAATAAGAACACCTATCAGAAAAAGACCGGTTCTGTATACAGGGCCGGTCTTTTTTTGTTATCTTTGCGGTACTAATGACCAATACTCTTATGAAACGTTTTTTTGCATTCCTCCTTGTTCCCGTGCTGCTGGCGGGCATGGCCTGCGACAAACAGGATCCTTCTGAGTACACCCGTAAAGAGGCACGGTGAGCGTGACCGACCGCTTCGGCAACGTTTACTCGCAATCCATTTCCTGGTAAACGATGAGAAAACTTCTTGCCCTGGCGGCACTTGTGCTCTTCGCCGCCGTCGCTTCCGCCCAGATTCCCATCGACAGGGACTGGGCCCAACTGAACAAATATGCACAGGACAACACATTGGTGAAGGACCGCCCCGTGGCGGTGCTTTTCGGGGACAGCATCACCCGCGGCTGGGTAAAGACCCACAACGACTTCCTCCGGGCCAATCGCTTCACGGGCCGCGGCATCAGCGGGCAGACGACCAGCCAGATGCTGGTGCGCTTCCGTCAGGACGTGCTGGAACTCTATCCGGAGTATGTGGTCATCCTGGCTGGCATCAACGACATCGGCCGCAACAACGGCTACATCAAGGTGGAGGACACCTTCAAGAACATCGTGTCGATGGCGGAACTGGCGCAGCTGCACGGCATCAAGCCCATCCTGTGCACAATCCTCCCGGCCGGGGAAATCGGCTGGCGCAAGGAAATCGGCGATCCGCGTCCGGCCATCGACAGCCTCAATACGTTCATCGCGGGCTATGCCGATGCCAACAAGATTCCCCTGGTGGACTACCACACGCCGATGAAGACGGAGGATGGCGCCCTGAAGCCCGAGTATGCCCGGGACGCCGTACACCCCAACCTCGAAGGCTACAAAGTGATGGAGGCGGAACTCCTGAAGGTGCTGGGCAAGGCCGCGGAGATCCGGGCCGATGAAAAGGTCGTCCTCACCCCCAAAGCCCCTAAGACGCCCAAGGTGAACGGCGCCAAGGTCTTCGGCGCCCGTCCCGGCGCGCCTTTTCTCTACAGGATTCCCGCCACGGGCGAAAGGCCGATGCGCTTCAGCGCCAAAGGCCTCCCGAAAGGGCTGAAACTCAACCCCGAAACCGGCATCATCACCGGAAAGGTGAAAAAAGCCGGCACCTATAAGGTGACTCTCAAGGCCGCCAACAGCCTGGGCAGCGCCGAGCGGGAACTGCGCATCGTCATCGGCGAGGAAATTGCCCTCACCCCGCCCCTGGGCTGGAACTCCTGGAACGTCTGGGGGAACTCCGTCACGCAGGAGCAGGTGCTCGCATCGGCCCGGGCCATGGTGGAAAGCGGCCTGGCCGACTGCGGCTGGTCCTACATCAACATCGACGACGGCTGGCAGGGCGTGCGCGGCGGCTCCTACAACGCCATCCAGCCCAATAAGAAGTTCCCCGACATGAAGGGTCTGGCCGATGAAATCCATGCCCTGGGACTGCACTTCGGTATCTATTCCGGGCCGTGGGTGGGGACCTATGCCGGGCACATCGGCTCCAGCTGCGACAATGCCGACGGCAGCTACGAATACATCAGACAGGGCCTCTGCGACGACGTTTATAAACTGGACCGCAGCAAGGTTCAGCGCTCCAGCGTGCGCCATTTCGGCAAGTACTCCTTCGTGGAGGCCGACGTGAAGCAGTGGGCTGCTTGGGGGGTGGACTACCTCAAGTACGACTGGTATCCCAACGACGAAGCCCACGCGCGGGAAGTGGCGCAGGCGATAGGCCGATGCGGACGCGACATCATCCTGAGTCTCTCCAACAAGGCTCCCCTGGCCGATGCGGCTGTGTGGGTCGAATGCGCTCAAGCCTGGCGCACCACCGACGACATCCGCGACAGCTGGGCCAGTATGAGTACCATCGGCTTCGACCATCAGGACCGCTGGGCCCCTTACTGCCGCCCCGGTCACTGGCCCGATGCCGATATGCTGGTGGTGGGCAAGGTGGGCTGGGGTCCCCAGGTCAAGGACAGCCAGCTCACTGCCGACGAACAATATACCCACATTTCCCTGTGGGCCCTGCTGGCAAACCCGCTCCTGATTGGCTGCGATATGGCGAATCTGGACGAATTCACCCTGGGGCTGCTCTCCAACACGGAGGTGTTAGACGTGAACCAGGACCCGCTGGGCATTCAGGCCACCCGCCTGAACAACAACCCCACGGCCGTCGTCTATGTGAAACCCCTGGAGGACGGCTCGCTGGCGGCGGGTCTTTTCAACCGCGGCGAAACCCCTGCACAGGTGGGCTTCGGGATGCGGGAACTGGGTCTTTTCGCCCCGGTGACCGTGCGTGACCTCTGGCGCCAGAAAGACCTCGGAACCGTGCAGGCGGAAGGCAGTTGGAGTACCCTGGTGGCCCCGCATGGCGTGGTGCTGTTGAAACTGACGAAAAATTAGTATATTTGTAAGCGACTTAACACTAAAGCGTAATGAACATCCTGGATTTCTTTAAGACCAGTGCTCCCGCAGCCGAGAAAGTTCCGGCGGAAAGAGTGGACAAGACCTACAAGCGCCTGCGCTTCCAGTCCTTTATGGCGGGTACACTGGGTTACGCCCTGTACTATGTGTGCCGCCTTTCCATGGGCGTGATGAAGCAGCCGCTCATCGACGCGGGTCTTCTGAACGCCACGCAGCTGGGTATCATCGGCGCGTGCCTGTACTGGGCCTATGCCATTATGAAGCTCATCAACGGCTTTTTGGCGGACAGTTCCAACATCAAGCGTTTTATGGCCCTGGGCCTCACCGTCTCGGTGCTGATGAACTTCGTTATGGGTGTTCTTGGCGTCACCGCCCTCAATGGTGGCATCTCCACATCCGCGCTGTTTATTCTGTTTGCCATCTGCTGGGCCATCAACGGCGGCGTCCAGTCTATGGGCGCCCCGCCGGCCATCATCGCCCTCTCGCGCTGGTACCCCCTGCGCATACGCGGAACCTACTACGGCTTCTTTTCCAGCTCCCATAACATCGGCGAAGGCCTTTCCTTCGTGTTCGTGGGCATGCTGGTCGCCTCCTTCGGCTGGAAGTGGGGCTTCTTCGGCGCCGCGCTCGCCGGCCTGCTGGGTGTGATCATCATCCTGCTCTTCCTGCACGATACGCCCGAAAGCAAGGGCCTGCCGCCCATCGAGGTACTGGCTGGGGAGGCGGAAGCGAAGGAGGAGCTCTCTCCCGAGCAGAAGCGCGCGCAGACCAAGCGGATGCAGAAGGCCGTCATCAAGAATCCCGGCGTGTGGATCCTGGCCGCCGCCAGCGCCTTTATGTATATGAGCCGATATGCCATCAACGAATGGGGCGTCATCTTTATGCAGGACACCAAGGGCTATGACCTGGCCGGGGCGGCCGCCATCATCGGCATCAACCCCATCTTCGGGATCATCGGCACCGTGGTCTCCGGCTGGCTCTCGGATGTGCTCTTTAAAGGCGACCGCAAGTATCCCGCCTTCGTGGCCGGTATCCTGGAAGCCATCGCCCTGGCGCTGTTCCTGTTCGGCGGCGCGTCCAAGTGGCTCAACATCACCGCGATGGTGCTCTTCGGCATCGCAATCGGCGTGCTGATCAGCTTCCTGGGCGGCCTGATGGCCGTGGATCTGGTGCCCCGTCAGGCCACCGGCGCGGCCCTGGGCATCGTGGGCCTTGCCTCCTATGCCGCCGCGGGTCTGCAGAACGTGGTCACCGGCCTGCTGATGGACGGCGGGGCGGAAGGCGTGCGCGACTACACCTACGTGAAATGGTTCTGGCTGGGCGCGGCCATCATTTCCTTTATGCTGCCTGTCTTGAACTGGCGCCGCAAACAACAAGTCATCGAATAAAATCTTACATACTATGGCAAAAAAGAACGGTAACATCCTGGCCATCGGGATCATGTTTTTCCTCTTCTTCATGATCTCCTTCGTGACAGGTCTCCAGAATCCGATGGGCGTGATTGCGAAAGCCCAGTTCGGTGCGTCCAACGCAATGTCCCAGATGGGCAACTTCTGCAACTTCTTCGCATACCTGGTGCTCGGCATCCCCGCCGGCCTCATCCTCAAGAAGAAAGGCTACAAGTTCACGGCCCTCACCGCCGTGGCGGTGGGCTTCACGGGCGTGCTCGTCTCCTACCTGTCGGGCGTGATCGGCAATTACTGGGTATACCTCCTGGGCGCCCTCATCTCCGGCTTCTCGATGTGTATGCTCAACACCGTGGTGAACCCGATGCTCAATACCCTGGGCGGCGGCGGCAACAAGGGCAACCAGCTCATCCAGATGGGCGGCAGCCTCAACTCCATCGGCGCCACCCTCGTGCCCATCCTGGCCGGTTATATGATCGGTGAGGTAACCGAGAAGACACAGGTGGCCGATGTTAACGGCGCCCTCTTCCTGGCGATGGGTATCTTCGCCCTCGCGTTTATCATCATCCTGTTCAGCGCCATTCCGGAGCCCGAACTGGAAGCTGCCAAGGAAGCTCCCGCAGAGGAGCAGAAGGAAGGCGTTATCGCCAGCGTGAAAGGTGCGCTCAAGTACCGTCACTTCGTGCTGGGTATCATCGCCATCTTCCTGTACCTGGGCATTGAGGTAGGTATCCCGAACATCGCCAACCTCTTTATGACCTCGGGCGTTGAAGGCGGCGGTCTGGGCATTGCCGCAGGCATTGCCGGCACCTTCGTGGGCGCCTACTGGTTTATGATGATGATCGGCCGTATGACCGGCAGCGCCATCGGTGCTAAGGTCTCCAGCCGGATGATGCTCAGCTGCACCAGCGGTGCGGGCATCCTCTTCCTGCTGCTCGCGATGTTCCTTCCGAAGAGCTGGGTCATCACCATCGGCGGCAACACCGTTCCCTTCGCCATCATCCTGATGGTGGCCTGCGGCCTGTGCACCTCCATTATGTGGGGCGCCGTGTTCAACCTAGCCGTGGAAGGCCTCGGCAAGTACACCTCCATCGCTTCCGGCATCTTTATGACGATGGTGGTGGGCGGCGGCATCCTGCCCATCGTGCAGGGCTTCGTGGCGGACCACCTGGGCTTCCTGAACAGCTACTGGCTCATCATCCTCTACCTGGTTTATATGCTTTGGTTCGCCCTCTACGGCTCCAAACCCAAGAAAGCGTAAGTTATGGCTAAAGATTTAGTATTCGGCATCGACATTGGCGGACAGAGCGCCAAGTACGGCATCGTGAATATGGGCGGCGATGTCCTGGCTCAGGACATCTGGGAAACGGCCACCCCTCCCACCGATGCCAAGGAATATGTAGACACCCTGGCCCGCGCGCTGAAGGCCCTGCTGAAGAAGGCCGGCGTGGCCGAAGACCGCATCTTCGGAATCGGCGTGGGTGCTCCCAACGGCAACTACTACAACGGCTGCATCGAGTGCGCCCCCAACCTGCCCTGGGCCCACGACAAGGTGGAATTTGCCAGGATGCTGGAAGAGAAGATGGGGATTCCCGTCAAGCTCACCAACGACGCCAATGCCGCCGCCCTGGGCGAAATGAAATACGGCGTGGCGCAGGGAATGCGGAACTTCATTATGATTACCCTGGGCACCGGCGTGGGCTCCGGCATCGTCATCGACGGGAAGGTGGTCTACGGTCACGACGGCTTTGCCGGCGAGCTGGGCCATACCATCGCCGTGCGTGACGGCCGCGCCTGCGGCTGTGGGCGGAACGGCTGTCTGGAAGCCTACTGCAGTTCCAGGGGCGTTGTCCGTACGGCTTGTGAATGGCTGGAAACTTCCTCCGTTCCGTCTTCTCTCCGCGATGTCAAGGAAATCACCTCCAAGGCCGTAGGCGAAGCCGCTGCGGCCGGTGACGTCCTGGCTATCCGTGTGCTGGAATACACCGGCACCATCCTGGGAGAGAGCCTGGCGGACTTCATCGCCTTCTCGGCTCCGGAGGCCATCATCCTCTTCGGCGGTGTCACCAACGCAGGGAAATACCTCCTGGATCCCACTCAGAAGGCGATGGAGGAGAACGTCCTCAATCTCTGGAAGGGTAAGGTGAAACTGCTCCGTTCCGGTCTGAATCAGTCCGACGCCGCCATCCTCGGGGCCTCCGCCCTGGGTTGGGAGGCGGATGCTTAAACCGCTATAATTATGAAAAAACTCTTTTATATTGCCCTGGCTGCGCTGATGATGCTTCCGGCAGCTTCCTGCAAGAAGGCGCCGCAACCCACCAATGAGGTTCTATACATCCTGGACCTGTCGTGCGATGCGTCCTATTCTCTGGCGCTTAGCAGCACGAACGGTTTCCTGCCGGTACAAGTAACCCCGCAGGGTGCGTCTTTAACGAAACTTGGCAGGGTCAGCTGTTCTCCCGATGACGTGATCGAATGCGTTCTTTCGGAGCAGGGGATCGGCATTACGCCGAAGAAGATTGGTTCAACGACGCTCACCGTCTGGTTCTCCGGCGACGAAAACGTCAAGGCGACCTGTGAGGTGACGGTGAGCAAGGATCCGATTCTCCCCGCCTCGGTGAGCATCACGAAGACGGACAGCCATTTCTCCGGCGGCATCCTTAACTTGGCCGCGGGTGAGTCCCTTCAGTTGGAGGCCAAGGTGAAGAACGTTAATGATGAACTTACTACAGATTACCCTGTTGTTTGGTCTGTTACGGAAGGTGAAGATGTAATCTCCATTACGGAAAGCGGAAAGGTGACGGCCAAGTCCGGCGCTTCCGGCGATTCGGGCAAGGTAAAAGTGGAGGTGCAGGGTTATCCCATCGCCGATGTCCTTACGGTCAAGGTCCTGCAGGCTCCTACCGGAATGGGCGGATTCACATTCACCGGGAATTACAGCCCGAATGGGAACGGCGAGGTGATCATGAAAAAGGGGAAGACCTGTCCCTTTATGTTCAGTTTCACGCCTTCCACTGCCATTCAGGTTCCCGATGTGATCGTGAGCGATGAAAGCATTCTGAGCGCCAGCGTGAGCGGGAAGACCATCACGCTTACAGGTGTTAAGAGCAGTACCTCTCCCGTTACCGTGACAGTGCGCTCGCACTACAATTCCAGCGTATCCAAAACCCTCACGGTCTATGTGTTCGACTACGACAAGTTCGACGTGAAGCCGGGGGACTATGTCTACTGGAACGGAAGCCAGTTCCTCTCTAAGGACTGCGGTCTCCGGCAGGTTGCTGCCACAAGTATCTACGTGGACGCCTCCGGGAACCGGAAGAGTAGCCCCACCTTTACCGGCACCACCCAATCCGGCGGCTACAATTACATCGGCGTCATTGCCTCCACTTCGATTCCTAACGATGATGACTTTATGGGGTGCGGCTACCTGTCACAGTGCAGGGATAAAACCAAGGCAGCGGAGCTTTATGCATCGTATGTCCGGAACTTCCGGAAGAGCAATCTGATGGGCCTTTCCAATTCTCCGTCCACCCACGCGCTTGTTATCAGAAAAGACCAGAGCACTGAAAAAATGCACTGGCAGGACAATATCGAAGAAATTGCAAGCAGCGAAGACCAGCAAAGCGGGACCAATATCTATCAGTACCAGTTGTTCGGGATCCTGGCTTTCAGTCAGGAACAGGCGACGGAACTGAACCCGCGTTTCCCGAAGTATAACTACACCTATTGCCTCAGCGGCGTTGTGGCGCATCTCCTGCAGGTGTTCTATTCCGATCATGTGAACAACTCGAGTTATGCCGTTCGGCCGGTCAAGTATATCGACAGTAATTATACCGATGTGCCAAAGCTGTATGGGGCGACTTCGAGCCGGACAACCACGGGCTGGTTCCTGCCGGGAGACCTGGAGTGGAGCGGCATAATACAGTGGAACCTGCCCCTTATCAAGGCTTCTTTGGATAACGGCTACAGTACGGCCCTGTCCGGAGAATACTGGAGCACCTGTGAAGCCCGGTACGGCAGGACAACGGTATTTCAGTTTACTGTTTCCGGCAGCCCCGTTATTGCCCGTACGGATGTATATAAGGAAAGGGACAACTATAAGTCCTATGCCCGTGCAGTCCTTTATCTGTAGAACTTGTTAAAAAGCGATAACCTATGAAAAAAGTATTCATCATCGCCGTCGCCCTGCTCGTGTGCGTAGCGGCCGGTGCCCAGAAGAAGGCCACAACCACCAAGAGCGCCGCCCAGCCTGTGGCGCAGCCCGCCCAGCCCGCGAGCACGTCGGCCAAGAGCACCGCATCGGCCTCGAAGAAGCAGTTCATCCCCGCGAAGGGCGACTTCTCCTTCGGCGTTACGTGGAACCCCATCTCGAAATTCGGCACCTATCAGCCCAATCCGGGAGATTTCGCCGGCGGTTTCGTCAACAGCCTGGGGGACTACCCGCACGAGCTGTACATTCTCGGGATCGATCCCCAGTTCTCCTTCCAGCTCCGCTACCATATGAGCGACCAGTGGTCCCTCCGCACGGCCCTGGGCCTGAGCGGCAGCAAGGTTAACTATAAGGAGTATGTCACCAGCGACGCCGATGCGAATTCGAAGGTAGTAGACTGCATCAACTCCAATTTGAACGGCGTTTCGCTGGGCCTGGAGGCCGAATATACCAAGTCCTTCGGCCCGCTGGCCTTCATTGGGGGTTTCGGCCTGCAGTTCGCCATCGGCGGCGGGTCTATGACGATGGATTACGGCAACCCGTTTGTAAAGAATGCGCTGCCCGCCACGATGCCCTATCTGTCGCTTTCCACGGCCGATGTGCAAACCCTGAACGAGTATCAGCCGCTCTCCGGTAACTTCCACGCAGCTCATGTCACCTACGCCCGTCCGCTGGAGCGTTACAACGTGGGGTACTGCAAGGCGCTGGCCCTCACCTGCAATATGGGTATCGAATACTTCTTCATCGGCCAGATGTCCATCACGGCGGCCGTCACTTTCGTTCCCGTGGCCTTCTTCTTCCAGCCCGAGACCTACACCCGTTTCGAGGGATGGTATTACAACTCGAACACGGACCAGGGCAGGAAGGAGTACGAGTTCCTCGTGAGCCCCGGCAGCACCGCGCTGCTCTACGGCACACAGAACATCGGCCTACGCCTGGGCTTCAACTACTACCTGTAGAAGGTTATTCTTTCGGGGTCTGGGCTTGCGCCTGGGCTTCCTGATACGCGCGGGCCTGTGCTTCGGCATCGGCCTGCGCTTTTGCTGCCTTCAGCTGGGCATCGGCCATAATCTCCTCCGTGGTCTCGAAGCCGGTCTGCTGCTTCAGGATCTTCTTCTGCATTTTGTCGGCGATGATTTTGCCCGCCACCATACTGACGACGCTGCCGGCGATGCTCCCAAGGATGCGTCCGCCGCCGTTTTTGAGAATGCTGTCCAGTTTACCCATGTGATCAGTTCTATGTGGTTAGAATGCAAAGATAGAAAATATTGCGTGCATTACTTGCTCTCCGGCAGAAAACTTTCCAGATAGTCGTTGATGGCTTTGATTCCATCCCGCTGTTTCTGGCGCGGATAGGCATTCATCCCGTCGGAATAAATGGAGCCGCCGGGGTACCGGATGCGCAGCGTCCATGAATAACCGTCCCGTATATCCATGCGGGGATAATAGTTCTCTTTCAGGCGGGAAAGCCGGGACTCCCGTGCTATTTGGCCGATTCTTCCCAGCACATCTTCCTCCAGCACCACCACGTGCTTCACTCCGTCCAGTTTGGACCAGATGAGGCGCTGTGTGCCCTTTTCGTCTTTTTCCACCAGATAGGTAACCAGGGGGTGCATCATACAGGCCCGGTACTCGTATTGATAGGAGACAACTTCCCGAGGCTGTTGCGGCGACATCGCGCGACCAAAGATACAGACGGCCATAAGCAGGATTAAATAGAAATGTTTCATCCCCACAAAATTACATTTTTCCATCCATAACTCCTTGGATTATGCGAAATTATTGCGATTTTTGCCGGAAGGAAGCCCTTGGAGCCATGAAAAGGATTGCAGTTATCGCCCTGCTGCTCTTCATCCCGGTGAAGATGGTTGCCGCCCGTGCGGTGACGGATTCGTTGCTGCTGCGCTACGGATACTTCGTCACCTGGTGCTCTCCGGAGAAGGTCTATCTTCACCTGGACCGCACCTGTTACACGGCTGGTGAGACCGTCTGGTTCCGGGGATGGGTGCAGGATGCTTCCGCTGTCAGCGCCCTTCCGCCCAGCAATTTCCTCTATGCCGAGGTCCTGGACGCCCGGGGCGAAACAGTGGTGCGCGTTAAGATCAAGCGCACGGAAACCGGGGGATTCCCCGGAAGCATGGAGTTGCCGGAAAGCCTGGAGACGGGGGATTACACCGTTCGGGGCTATACGCTTTGGCAGATGAATGCCCCGGCCGATTTTTTCTTCAACGAAAGAATCCGCGTCATCGGCATAAAAAAGGAGAAAAAGGAACCGGTGGTGGGTCCCTCCCCGGACATAGACGTGAGTTTCTGGCCGGAAGGCGGGCGTTATTTCGCCGGGAAAAAGGCGTCGGTCGGATTCAAGGCGGTGGATGCACAGGGCAGGAGTGTGGATTTCGAGGGCGTCCTGGTAAGCGACGAGGGCGGACCGGGGAAACGCGTTTCCACCCTCCACGACGGGATGGGCCGCTTCTCATTCCTCCCCAAGCCCGGTCATCGTTACAGCCTCCGGGACGCTTCCGGGAAGTTGTATCCCCTCCCGGCTCCTTCGGAAGAGGGTGCTACCCTGCGGCTGCAGATTCATGCGGGCCGATATTACATCGGCGCACTGGGCTATGGCGGCGGTACGGCCAGCCTGCTGGTGCGGGACGCTTCCGAGCTCCGTCCCCTTGCGCAGGTCGGCCTGGACGGGAAAATGGCTTCCTATGTGATGGAGAAAGACTTCTTTCGGCCGGGCATCAACCACTTCCTGCTGGTGGACGCCCGGGGAAGCATTCTGGCAGAAAGGCTTTTCTTCGTCCGTGACGCCGAAGCGCCTGTCTGCTCTCTGGAGACTGGACCCTTGTCAGGGGAGCGGAGAAGCCTGGTAAGCGGAACCGTCCTTCTGCAGAATCCGGACGGGACGCCGCTGGACGGGCACTGTTCGGTCTCCGTGGTACGGGGCGCCCTGAAAGACTGGCAGCAGGCCGATGGCATCGTTTCCTATATGGGACTCAGCAGCGAGCTGAAGGGCCGCATCAACAACCCTTCCTATTACTTCGATCCGGCAGTTCCCGAGCTGGAAAGGGACGAGGCGCTGGATGTGCTGATGCTCATCCAGGGCTGGCGCTACTATGATTTGGAGAAGTTTTCCAACGTTTCCGCAGGCGGCATCGTCATCCGGTACCGGCGGGAGCGGGAGCAGATTGTCCGCGGCCATATTTCCCGCAGGCATTCGTCCAAAGTGCCCACGAATTTCAACTTTACATTTATGGTTCCCTCCCAGGGCATCCTGCAGTCGGTGGATGTAAGTAAGGGCAGCGTCTTCGTGGTGGACAGCCTGGATTTCCCGGAGAATACGAAGATGCTCATCAATATCTCCGACTCCCGCCTGTTTTCCCATTACCTCCCCAAGTGGGACGGGGATCCCGCGCCAGGTCCGCATCTGTACAAACCCGCACCCGGCTCCATGAGGGGGATGGCGCCCGTGGAACCCCCGCTGAATGAATCGGCCTGGACCGACACGCTTCAGGCGGCGGTGGTGGTGGCCTCCTATGATGACGATGTCCTGGTCTTCGGCCGGAACTACCGGGAAGACCTGTCCGTTTACAGGGATATGAGCCTGGTGGAATACCTGAGCATGAGAAAGGCTATGTTCGAGTATGACGGCGAATATATGTACAACCGCAACCGGATGCGGAAAATGCTTTCCGACGAAGAAGAGGACGACGATCCTTTTGCCGACGAGAATGACGACACCGGCCGGGTGAAACTGATTGTAGACGATACGGAAGAGGCCTGGTGGGCCTATGAAATGCTGCAACTGGAAGACCTCCGTACGCTGAGCATTTCCACGCAACCCGATCCTGTCTTCGGCGGCTCCGGCGGGGTGGTCCGCATCACCGTGAAGCCCGGCGCCGTCCGGCGGGAAGAGAACCGCAATCCTTCCCTGCTCTACTTCGTTCCGCTGGGGTACCAGGTTCCCCGCTATTTCGAATCCCCGCGCTATGACCTGGGTGAATCCGGCCCGTACGATGCCCGCAACACCGTCTGGTGGTCTCCGGACGTAGCTGTCGAAGGGGGCCGTGCCACCATCGAATTCTGCACCGGTGATTTGCCGGACTATCCTTATCTGATCCGGATCGAGGGCCTGGACTCCCGCGGCCGCCCGTTTTCCTGCCATCAGGTACTCACGCCCAGCTCTTGAAAAATGCAACCCGGTTGCATTTTTGAGTCCTTATCTTTGCGTCGGTAAAGACACTATTATGACTCGCAAGGAGACACTCATCGCCACCATTCTGCTGATTCTGTTGGGCACCAGTATGCACTTCGTGCACCACGTGCCCTTCTTCAATCATTTTCTCGGATATATTTTCCCGGTGACGGAAAGTGTGATGGCCCATATGAAAATGGTCTTCTATCCGATGCTGCTTCTGAGTTTTTTCTTCATCCTGAGCCGGCGTGACATCCGTGAGTTGGGAGCGCCCATCCTAGGAGGACTGGCCGTTATGCCTCTAATAGTCGCGGCCTTCTTCGCATATTGGATTTTTGTCCGCCACGAACTGATGTTTCTTGACATCATTATCTATGTCGTGGCGATGGTGGGGGCGATACATCTGGCAAAACGCTGGAGCCGGAACCATATCGTAAGAGAATGGTGGCCGCTCTGGATCGCCATCGTCCTAGTCATTATCGTGCTGACCGGCTTCCTGACATACAATCCTCCGGAGTGCATAGTCTTCGCGGACTTGGGATAGTTTTTTCGTATCTTTCCCGCTCCGACCAACTGCCCGGCAAGCCGGTCAGTCCGTCTTCGCCTCAGTTACACCGAAAAATGGGAATTTACCTGACTCTTGTCTACAATATTAACGGCCGGGCAATACGGTCAAACTCTTCTACCGGCATGGGCCTGAAACTGCGAACAAGGGCGATAACTTCCACCTGTCTGTTGAGTGCATAGGTACAGTCATCAAGCCGGATGGTAACATCACAGAAGTCTTCGTAACTCCATTTCTGTTCTACGATGGTATGTCCTTCGCTTATTCTATCGGAAATCAAATAAAAGTTGTGAAGGCTGATGTGCCAGTCCTTGAAAGCAACCTTCTCCACGTAAAACATTTCTCCGTCCCGACAGACCGTCTCGCTTTTAACGAGTTTGCCTTCCTGCATGATTCTATTTGGCTTCTTTTGTTTCCCGAAGACAATGATGGCAGCAGCTGCGACAATAGCCGAGACCACCAATAACAACAAAAGCCAACTCATACAAATGAATTTCGATTTATCGAATGGTAACGTTGGTGATGCCGGGGGTGCTGTAGGTGTAGGTGCAGGAGAGGGCGAAGACTTCGTCGAGCTCCAGTTCGTAGTAGCCTTTGCCGAAACCGGTGATGGTGGCCGTGTCATTAGTGTCCATCATCCGCACCTTCTGGCCCATGACGAGACCTTCGTTCCTGGCATGCTCCTCTTCCTTGCTCTTGAGCACCACCGAGCGTTTCCGCGGCTGATTTTGCTGCGGTTTCTGCTCCGGTCCGGGCTCCATGCTCTTCTTGATGACGCGGAGGTCCTTGAGGTCGGTGAGTTTCACAAGGGCAAAATTACGAAAAGAATGCTTATCTTAGTAGAGTTAACTTCGTTCAATCTTAACCAGTTCCATCTCAAAGATGAGGGTACTGTGGGCAGGAATGCCGTCCAGTTTGGAAGCGCCATAGCCCCATTTGGCAGGGATGTAAACTTCCCATTTATCGCCTTCTCGCATGCGCGTGAGGATGATTTGCCAGCCCATGATGAGGTCGCCAACCATGAACAGCGCCGGCAGCTGTTGACCTTCCGTGGTGTCGAAGACGGTTCCGTCGATAAGCCGCCCGGTGTAATGTACGTACACGATACTGCGGGGCGAAGGCTTACGCGTTCCGTGACCTTCTTCCAGGACTTTGTACAAGACTCCGTTGTCAAAGGCTACAATCCCCTCTTCCTGAGATTTAACTCGCAGAAAGGCTTCATTGGCCTCTTTGTACGGATTTAGTTTCTTCTTTTTATGGAACATAGCCGCAAAGGTACGAATCTTTTTTGTGAAAACAGGAGCCGGACAGGCGGACGTGTTCCGCCTGTAGGACGCTAGCGACCTGTCCGATGTGCAGACTGGAAGTTGGCTGGAGCGGGAAAAATGACTAAATTAGAGGCCGAAAAATCAAAAAATGTCGATGCTATTCAAGCATACAAACAGACCGGGATTCTGGTTCGGCTTTATTGACTTTTGTACTGCCGGGCTGTTTTTCCTTTTCTACATGCCGCTGGGAGGGCTGCAGGATGAGCTGGACGCTATCCTTGGCCGGAGGACGCAGCGGTATTGGGTGGCGTATCTGCTGGGGATCCCGACGTTATTCATCTATACACTGGTTTGGATGGCCAATATTGCTGAAGAACTTAAGGCAAAGGCCATCGACCTGGGCATCGAGGGGCCGCACACTTCCTGGTGGCATATGTTCGGCTGGAATACCTTCGGTGTTCTTCTGATGGGACCTGCAGTTGCCACTTGGCGGTTCTTCGACACGCTGAATAAGATTGAGAGGAAACTGAACCATGAAAATTGAAGAGGCCATGGTGTACTTGCTGGCAACGAGCCAGCATGGGATGAAGACCGAGCAGATCGCAAGGGAGCTGGAACTGCGTGGCCTGGTGCCCTGTGCTCCACGGAACAGACTGAAAATCAGTTACTTAATGCACTTACGCATAAATTTTACTATCCTCCCCTATACTTTGATTGCTTTTTGCCTTCTACCACCTCAAAGCAGGAAGTGCCGTCCGGGAGATTCTGCCGATGGAAACGATATGTTGGATGGCCTTTGATGGCCTTTTTCGCGGCTGATAAAGCCGTCTCTCCATCAGGATAGGTAAAGACTAAAGCGTCGTCCTTTTTCTTCCGTTCGTATGCCAGCATCTTGGCATCCTCATACTGGGCACGGTCTTCGTCAAACTGACGGTCCCATTCCCGGTAGTACTCCATCTTGGGGTCTTCAAACAGGGACATCTGCATGGCTGATTCGTGCGTAAGGCGCGATACGCCCAGGCCAACCTGCCGGATAGGTGTAATGCCATCCCAAACGTCCGTGAGCATCTTGCGGGCAGCATTCAGAATGATGGCTGTCACATCTGAAGGTTGTTCCAGTGTCGTCTGTTTCTGAGCTACAGAGAAATCCTTGTACTTGACGAACATAGATACACAGGAAGCCCGGAAGTCATCCCGGCGAATGCGATGCGCCACTATGCAGGCCACATTGAATAGCGCTTTATCGATATCCTTGGGGTCTACTAAATCTTTAGGAAACGTACGCTCTGCCGAATAGCTCTTGGCTTCAGCGACCTCAGTCTCCACCGGAGAGTCATCCCGACCATTCGCGTTCTCGTGCAGTTGCACGGCGAAATTCTGACCCACCAGCCGAGTCAGCGAGCCCATTCCGATGGCAGCCAACTGGCCGATGGTCTTGATACCGTAAGCCGTCAGCCGTTCTTCCGTCTTCTTCCCTACCCACAGCAGATCCCGCACAGGAAGCGGCCACATCTTTGACTCGACTTCCTCTGACCAAAGTGTATGTACCTTGTCCGGCTTCTCGAAGTCCGAAGCCATCTTGGCCAGCAGCTTGTTAGAGCCGATGCCCACATTAACCGTGAATCCCAACTGAGACTTCACCTGGTCCTTCAACTGCGTGGCCACTGCAACAGCGTTCTCCCGCGTGCAACGCAGGCTCATATCAATGAAACACTCATCAATGGAGAACTGCTGCAGCACCGGCGAGTAGGACCGGCAGATGGCAATGAAGCCCTCAGAGCACTGTTTGTACCACTCCCAGTCTCCCCTGACGATTACCAGTGACGGGCACATCCGGAGCGCCATAGAGACCGGAATGGGAACCTTGATGCCCAGTTTCTTTGCCGGGATGGAAGCGGCTGTAATGATGCTCCGTCGGTCATTAGGGTCTCCGGAGACAACGGATGGCACAAGCCGGATATCCGGTTTCCCCTGCATACAGAGTTTAACCGCGCTCCAAGAAAGGAACGCGGAATTAACGTCTATATGAAAGATGATGCGGGGCAATGGTATGGCTTGACAGACTATCTGAATACTTCTGCAGTTGTTTTCATGACCAACTTGGACTTGTCGTTCAGGCCACAGTACTTCTCCAGAAGGGTAACGATCAACTTATTCAGTTCCGGGTCGCCAGCCTTGAAGGCGAATTCATATTCTTCATTATCAGACTTAAAGGCCTTCCCGTAATCAGACGAGAGAAATTCCT
>JAEEIJ010000087.1 GCA_016281315.1 Bacteroidales bacterium | reverse complement strand
GTTGGAATACAGCACTGCGCCGGACGAAGGATCCAGCACCTGCACCTGCCCGTTACCACGCAGAAGCGGCTCCTGTAAATTGTGCCTCCTGCCAGCCCAGGGGCCCGTTTTTACAAGGCCCTGAAGGTAGATGGCCTGATGGTTGGAATCCCCGCAGAACACATAGTCCAGCCGCAGGGTGGAGTCTGTGAAATGCTCTTCAAAAACGGGTGCGGGTGAGGCGGCTGCACTGTGGCGCAGCGTTCCGCAGGCGGCCAGAAGAAACATCGGCCCTAAAAACCAACAATATGCCTTCATACAATACGTCTTTTCGGCAAAGATACACTTTTTTACCCGCCACCAAACATATTATGGCTAAATATATTATATTTGCAGTAGACATAGTTACGGAAACACAACTATCGACTTAATAACTAAACTAACCAAATCAACCTATGCGAAAAATTGTGGGTTTGATTGTATCATTCTGCCTTATGCTGGCGGCCAGCGTCGCCATGCATGCGCAGAGCGGTATAATCAGCGGCACCGTCACTGACATCAGCGGCGAGTCCGTTATCGGAGCCGGTATCCTGGTGAAGGGTTCTTCCGGAAGGGGAACCATTACCGATATCGACGGCCGGTATTCCATCTCGGCCAAGCAGGGGGAGACTCTGGTCTTCACATGCCTTGGCTACAAGTCACAGGAGGTTGCCCTCACGGGGGCGTCCACTGTGAACGTCGTCCTTGAGGAAGACACAGCTTTCCTCGAGGAAACCGTGGTCGTAGGTTACGCTCCCATGCGTAAGAGCGACTTCACCGGTTCAATCGCATCCGTAAAGGCTGGCGAACTCGCCGTCACAGTTCCCACCCTGGGCCAGGCCCTCGTGGGTAAGGTGGCCGGCGTTGAGGTGCGCCAGGCCAGCGGCGCCCCCGGCGACGGAACAACCCTCCGCGTGCGTGGTGTTAACTCCCTCACCGCAGGCAGCACCCCGCTGTATGTGGTTGACGGATATCCCGCATCCGAGGATGTGTACATCAACCCGTCGGATATCGAGAGCATCGACATCCTGAAGGATGCAGCATCGGCCGCAATTTACGGCTCCCGCGGCGCCTCCGGCGTTGTCCTGATCACCACCAAGCGCGGTGTGAAGGACGAAACCGCAACCGTAACGTACGACTTCTCGTACGGCGTTCAGACGCTTGAGCGCAAGGCCAAGCTCCTGAACGCAGAGCAGTTCCGCGACCTCATCATCGACGCAAAGAACAACACCTACCGCCTTCGCGCAACCGCAAAAGGCGTAACCTGGAGCCCCCTGGACGACAACGACACCCGTACAGCCAAGGGCTTCTCCCTGTCTGAAGTTGGTATTCCGGACATGTTCTTCGACTTCCAGAACGGAGTTCCCCGCGAGCAGCAGTACGACACGGACTGGCAGGATCTGGTATTCACCCCCGCCGGCGTGCAGAGGCACAACGTTTCGGTTCGCGGCGGCACCAAGAACATGCGCTACATGGCCAGCCTCGGTTATATGGACCAGGACGGTATCATCGACCCTTCCAACCATAACCGTATCAACGGCCGTATCAACCTGGACGCCCAGGTTACGGAGCGCCTGAACGTCGGTGTGAGCTACTCCATGTACGACGCCCACAACAAGATCGTCCAGGCTGCGGGCCGATGCCTCAACGACGGTATCGTCCAGTCCACGCTGATGTATCTGCCGAACCTCCCCGCCTATGAGGAGAACGGAGATTACGCGCGCAGCGCCATGATCAATATGAACAGCTGGGGTATCAACTTCCCGGAGAACCCTCTGGTGGTTGCCCATGAACTGGACCAGCACGAGGACATTTCCCGTCATAACCTGAACATCAACGTCACCTACACCATCCTGGAAGGCCTGAACCTCAACGCGCGCCTCGGCCAGCAGTGGTACAACGAGCGCTACTTCTACTACAGGCCCATGAGCATCGGCCAGGGACAGATTCCCGCCTACGATCCCCAGCTGGCGGCGGCCAACCTCAGCCGCACCACCTCCACCTACGATGTAGACCGTCTGGGTGAGTTCACGATCAACTACAAGAAGCAGTTCGGCCTGCACCATGTAGACGCCCTCGCCGGCTACACCATGCAGCGCAAGACCTACGACCGTGTGGGCGTTGAGGCAAAGGGATTTGCCGATGACCGCATCCACGAGGTAACGGCCCACGGCGCGGATCCCACCGACATCGTCCTTTACAAGACGCGCAAGGCCGGCTGGAGCATGATTTCCTGGCTGAGCCGTTTCAACTGGGCTTATTCAGACCTTTATACCTTCACGGCAACATTCCGTGCCGATGGTTCCTCCCGCTTCGGCGCCAAGAACCGCTGGGGCTTCTTCCCTTCGGTTTCCGCCGGTTGGACCGTAACCAACGAACCTTTCATGAAGAACCTTATCGGCGATCTTCCCGTGTCGCTGCGTCTTCGCGGCAGCTGGGGTAAGAGCGGTAACAACGATATCGGCAACTACTCTTCCCTCGCTTCCATCAGCACCGGCGCATACGCATTCGGCAACACTCCTGTGACCACCGCATACGAAGGTGCCTTCACCGACGAGGGTCTCGGCTGGGAAACCACCATCCAGACCAACCTCGGTTTCGACATCGGCCTGTGGGGCGACAGGGTTAACCTCATCGGCAACTGGTACAATTCCATTTCCACGGATATCCTCTACGAGCAGCCGATTCCTTCAATCTCCGGTTCCACCAAGACCACCACGAACCTCTCCGGCGCGAAGATCCGCAACCGCGGTTTCGACTTCCAGCTGGACACCCGTCCCCTGCAGGGCATCGTGGACTGGACCATCAGCACCAACGTTTCCATCAACCGCAACAAGGTTCTGGATATGGGCGGTCTGGAAGACATCCTCAGAAAGACAGAGCGTAACGTTCTCTCCCACATCACCACCGCAGGATATCCCGTGGGTTCGTTCTACGGATTCCAGGCAATCGGCATCATGTCGGAGGAGGATTACGCGAACTGCCTCATCGACAAGCAGGTATATGACGCCAACGGCGGAAAGTTCCCTGAAGGATACGTTCTCCGCGGCCCGGCCCAGAACAACTACGACCTTGCGAACCTCTCCTACGGTAACATCATCTGGGAGGACGTGAACAAGGACGGCATCATCGACACTTCCGATAAGAAAGTGCTCGGCGATGCA
This sequence comes from Bacteroidales bacterium, assembly GCA_016281315.1. GTDB lineage: Bacteria > Bacteroidota > Bacteroidia > Bacteroidales > UBA932 > Cryptobacteroides. The sequence continues at coordinate 8,682 of JAEEIJ010000087.1, read as the reverse complement.
TATCCGGATTTCACCGGCGGCCTTACCACCACGCTGCGCTGGAACGGGATAGACTTCGCCGCGAATCTCACCTACTCGGTGGGTGCTAAGGTTATCAACTTCCAGGACTACTACTGCTATAACATGGAAGGTTCCGGTAACCAGTACGCGATTGTGGCGGACCGTTACATCGACGACGAGCACCCGGGACGCAACAATGTGCCCCTGGCAGAGCGTCATTCCACTACCAATACTTCCAACCGTCTGGCGAGCTTCTACGTTGAAGACGCTTCTTACGTGCGTCTGTCCAACGTAACCCTGGGCTACACCCTGCCCAAGGCCTGGACGGATTTCGTGAAACTTTCCAAGGTGCGTGTTTACGTGAGCGGCGACAATCTCTTCTGCATTTCGCCCTATCGCGGATACAACCCGGAAATCTCTTACAAGACCAGCAACATGGAGGCCGGCTTCGACTGGGGCGGATATCCGCTTTCGAGAATCATCACCGGCGGACTTAACATAACTTTCTAAAGGAATCGAGCCATGAAAAAATATATACTGATCGCCTTAGCGGCCATTATCTGCGCTTCCTGCTCCGACTTCCTGAACGAGAGCGATCCCAACTCCGTGACCTCTGGTAACTTCTACGAGAGTGAAGCGGACATCACCAACGTGCTGAACAGCGCATACGCCTCCCTCAAGGGAAATTACTATTTCGTGAATTCCTATCACTTCACCGACGTCCACTCCAACCTCACGGTGTGCACGGATCCCGGTGCCCGCGGCGGCGCATACTTCCAGTTCTACAACTTCACCCTGAACGAGGAAAACGAGTTCCTCCTGAACCGTTACCAGACCATCTACAAAAGCATCGGATATGCCGATAAACTCATCTACCATCTGGACGACGTAACCTATGCCGATCCTTCCACCCGCAACTCCTATGAAGCTCAAGCCCGATTCATCCGCGCCCTCGGCTTCTATACCCTGGTTGCGGAATGGGGCGCAGTGCCGGTATTCGACAAGGCTCTCACCTCCATGCCGGAGATCAAGGAGGCCAACCGTCGTACCTCGAAGGCCGATGTGTACGACCAGATCTACAAGGACCTGCAGTACGTGATCGACAGCCCGCTGACGGATCTCACTCCCGCAGCAGACTGCGGCCGCGTGAACAAGGTCGCCGCCTATGCCCTTTACGGCAAGGCCGCCCTCCAGCAGGCCACCGACGTGGAATTCGCTTCCCAGCGCAAGACCATCCTGGCCAAAGCGGAAAGCATGCTGAACGAGGCGTGGAACAAGAAGACCTTCAGCCAGCTGAAAGACATTCCTTTCGCAAGCATTTGGGATCTTTCCACCCAGAAGGGCTGCAAGGAGAATATCTTCCAGATCAACTTTGTTGCGAAGAACGCGGACCTTGGTTCAGACTTCGCCTATGTGTACGGTCCCATGTCGGAGGCGAACATCACCTCCAAGCACCTGTGCAACAGCGCAAGCATGACCACGCCCGAATTCTATGCCACTTATGACGCGAACGACGCCCGCAGGGCCTTCCTCCGCAAGACCACATATTCCGGAATCGAGTACTATCACTCCATGAAGTACAAGGATCTGGACTGCGGCTCGGACGGTTATGGCGGAAACAACTGGATTGTACTCCGTTATGCCGATGTTGCCCTGATGCTCGCGGAAGCCTACTACTGGGACGGCAACGAGACCGAAGCCAGGAAGTGGCTGAAGGTTGTTCGTGACCGCGCCGGAGTTACCGCCAGCGCCGAAGCCTCCGAAACAGGTACGGTCCTCCGTGACGCCATCTACAACGAGCGCATGAAGGAATTCATCCACGAAGGCCACAGCTGGCACGACTATCTGCGCATGTACAATGCAGACGCAACCCAGATGGTGCCCGCTTTCCAGGCCAAGAATCCCAACTTCACCCTCAAGGACCTCCTGTTCCCCATCCCTTACAGCGAGCGTATCCTCAATCCGGAGGGACTTCCTCAGAACCCCGGTTATCTGGGAGACTAACGTTTAAAACAGTCAGAGACTATGAAAAAGAATATATTTTCACTGGTTTTCGCCGCTTTGGCCATCCTGTTTGCAGGCACATCCTGCGTGAAGGAGTTCGAAACGGTGCTTAACCATGAGCTCAGCACAGATACTGACGTCTCCATGTATATGCCCACCGTTACATACGGAGCCGTGAAACTGGGAACCTTCAACGTCCTGTACGGAGCCTATGGCGACAATGACAATTACAAATGGGCTGTCCGCAAAGCCGCCCTCGCCAAGGCTATCGTGGAGAACGACTTCGATGTTCTGGGTATGCAGGAGGTGGATAAGACCATCCGCCAGCAACTGCCCGCTCTGGTTACCGCAGCGCTTCCCCAGGGAAGCACCCGTAACTACCAGTGGTGGTTCATGAACCGCGACAAGCAGGATGCCGACGCCCAGGCCAGCCTGGACGCCGTGGGCGAAGGCCTTGGCATCATGTACGACGCCAATAAGTACACCCTGTCGGACCAGCACTATTTCTGGCTCACGGACAAGAACCCGGACGTGATGAACGTCGGCTGGGACGAAACAAGCTATCGCCGTATAGCCTGCTGCGCCGTGGTGTCGGAAAAAGCCAATCCGGACCATAAGTTCTTCCTTATGGTTACACACGCTCCCTTGGCCGCCCAGGCCCGCCTGAATTCGGCCTCGCTGATTTGCGCCAGGGAACAGATGTACAATACGGCCAATTTGCCCGCATTCCTGGTAGGCGACATGAATGCCGCCCCGGACGATCCCGCAACGGGCGTATTCACCACCGCCAAGTGGAACGACGCCTACCTCAAGGTTCCCGTAACCTCGAGGGTCGGCGGAATGATTACCTTCCACTCCAAGAATGAAATCACCGACGTTACTACGGCGGAAAAACGTATCGACTACATCTACTACAAGAATCTTCCCAAGGTGCTCACCTACAAGGTGGATTACAACAAGTACGACGGCTATTATCCTTCGGACCACTGCCCTGTAATGATCACCTTCGACATTCCGGAGGTTACTCCTCCGGAGCCCGTAACACTCCCCGGAAGCGGTACGGCTGCAGATCCTTACCAGATCTCGTCCGTAGCCGACTGGGCAACCGTGGCTAATTCCATCAACGGCAGCGGCTCGTTCGCTCCCGACGCATGCTACATTCTCACTGCGGACCTCCAGTTTGCGGGAGACTTCGTGCGCCTGAACACATTCGCCGGCACCCTTGACGGTAACAACCACAGCATGAAGGGCATCACCGGAGAGGCAGAGGCGGAGAGCTTCGGCGGCGTTATCAACGTTCTGGATGCAACCGGCGTGGTGAAGAATCTCCATGTTGAGTCAACCCTGTCATCGGCCTTCAAGAACCTGGGTGGTGTTGTGGGTATCGACACGGCCGGTTCGCTCATTGACGGAGTTACCTTCAAGGGAGACCTCACCGGCACGGCGGACTGCTCGCGTATCGGCGGTATCATCGGCACGTCGTACAGCGTGATCGTGAACTGCGGCTGCCTTGGCGGCAACTTCGTGGCCGGAACCGCGACCAAGAGTGAAAACATGGGCGGTATTGCCGGACGTATCGAGCAGAACACCGCTCTCATGGCCAACTGCTACAGTTTCCTGGACAAGATCGTCTCCAGCCAGAACAACCTTGGCGGCGTAACCGGCGGCCTTGGCACCAACGCATACTGCCTGAACGTGTACTCCACCTGCGTAGACATCACCACTCCAGGCGGCACCTATGGCGGCTGTATCGGTTATTCCAAGAGCGGTAACATCCGCAATGTTTACGCTCCCGACGAGGCTGCATTCAACGGAAACAGCACCAAGTGGGTTGCAAACGACAAGGAGGCCAGCGACTGGACCACCACCGGCGCGGCCCTCACGCTTGCCAATATGAAGAACGGCGCGGTTACCCTGCCTTCAAGCGGAGTTTCATGCGAGAGCTTCGTCGCGGCCCTGAACGCCGGTATTGCGGACTTCAACGCCCTTCCGAGCCTCACTGCCCTCACCGGCAACAAGGAAACCACCCCTTACGGTATCGTGAACAAGCCTAATGTTACCCTGCGTGAGTGGGAAGTGGGCACAGCCGGATATCCCGTGGTTAAGGGCGCTCCCGCCGTGGATCCCGGTCCCGGCGGTGGCGGTGGAGGCCCCATCGGTGATCCTATTACCGTGAACATCGTCTTTAAGGACTATGCCGAGGCAAACGGCTGGATCGACGGCACCGACCCGTCCAATGCCACCGAAATCCACACTCTTGTGGAGCAGGGAGGCGTAAGGATCACGGCCGGCGGCAATGACGGTACGGACAACGGCGTTTACAACAGCCCTTCTTATTACGACTGGCGCTTCTATCAGGCCCGCGGCGGTTATCTCACGATTTCGGTTCCCGACGGAAACCGCATGGTGAGCGTCACCATCGACTACTATGAGTACAAGAACGGTGGTCTGCTTGTGGATGCCGACGGCAATCAGTTGCTGGACGAGACCGAGTTCCCGGTGAGCGCCCAGGAAGCCACATTCTATGTGGGCAACCAGGGCACTGCCACCAACGGTCAGGCTCGTATTCTGGGTATCACCGTGAAGTATGTTGCCTGGGGTGCCACCACTCCGGATCCCGGCACGGATCCCGGCACCGGCGGCAACAGCACTACAGTCAAGGAGATAGTGTTTGACGAGTACGGCCCGGAGAACAATTGGGTCAACGGTACCGGATACGCTTCATTTACCGTTGGCGATGTTACCTTCTCCGCTTCTGCCGACGAAGGCAAGACCAACGGTGTGTACTATGAAGCCAACACTTCTCCCGGAGACTGGCGCTTCTATCAGGCCAGGGGCGGCGGTATGACCATTACCGCGGCCACGGGCCACCAACTGGTGAAAGTAAAATTCACATACGGCAATAAAAACAACGGCGTCCTCCTGGATTCTAGCAATTCAATTGTGGCTTCCGACACCGACTATCCGCTTTCCGGAACCACGGTGATGTTCACGGTAGGCAGCACCGATGCGAGTCAGACAGCCGCCCAGGCACGAATCAACAAGATAGTCGTTGAATACAAGTAAAGTATGAAAAGACTGATACTGGCATTCCTGCCGTTTACACTGCTCATTTCGTCGTCCTCCTGCGATAAACCCGCGGGAGGCGGCGAGGTGACCCGCCGCAATGTCCAGGTGGAACTGGTGAGTAACCTTGCCACGATGAACAGTGCTGGGGATGTGGTGTATAATTTCCTTGATGCCCTCAGCGTGGACTTCTCCACCGATGCTGGCGACAGCGGAAGCGCCGCCATGTCGCAGGAGAGCCCGAACACAATGTTGGGCAGCGTTAACGGGATTAAATCCACGGCAAAGACACTATGGTGTTTCACCCCTGGCTTGGGAGGCCCCACAACTACGGTTTCGGTATCGGCAACCCTTCCCAAGACGGATCCGGAGACATCGGCCTCGTTCATGGGCATGGCGTTCTGTTCCAGCCCCATCTCCATTTCCAAGACAAATGTCTCCGGTCTCATAAAGCCGCTCACATCGGCCGTTGTGCTGGATATATTTGATTCAAGGGGAAGGACATGGCCTGCAATCACAACGGTTACCATGGCTTCGGCCGATGGAACCGTTCTGGCAACAGGTTCTACATCCATCACCTTCAACTGCTCCAATATTACCGTCGGTAAGGCCGACAGCCCCGCCTCCCTTGGCGCGGTCGTGCTGCCCTGCACCTTCACGGGCACGGTAACCGTAGCCGGTGAGGGCTATTCGGCGGTATATACCATCGGCTCAGAACTGGCCCTGCAGGCCGGTTATGTGAAGCACATTGATGTGAACCTGGCCAGGGCGTCGGTGAACGGAGAGGAGCCCAAGGGCTTCCCCACCAGGCTTGGCATTATGGGTGATTCCATTTCTACGTTCTCCGGTATTATTCCTTCGGACCACCGCGCATACTATCCCAAGAGCGACTGCGACGTGACCGACTGGACAAAGACCTACTGGGGCGTTCTGGCAACCCAGTACTGGAAGTGCGAACTGGATGTGAATACCTCCTGGAGCGGCAGCTGCGTTGCGGCCGATCCCAGGACGGGCAGTTCATACCGCAAGCCTTTCGTGGACCGCGTTGGCCTGTTCCAGGACCCGGATGCAATCATCCTGTTCGGCGGTACGAACGACGCCATCTCCACCAACCAGGTGGGCCTTGGCGAGTTCAACTACGACCAGCCGCTGGACCAGATGGACACGTATTGTCGTTTCCGCGATGCGTATATCTTCGTTGTCCGCTCCCTGCAGAAGAACTATCCCGCCGCGCAGATCATCTGCATCATCGGCACGGATGTTCCCGGGGATTACGGCTCCTCGGTGGAAACCATCGCAAAACACTACAATCTTCCCTACGTGGATTTCCGCGGAGAGAAGGATGTAGCGGGTAAGGTTACTATTTACAGTGGCTCACACCCCAATGCGGCCGGTCACGCCTACAAGGCCAAGAAGATCTACGAAGAAACTCTGAGCCTGTTCCAGTGATCTACTCCAACGAGTCCAGGGCCAGGCGGATGTTTTTGATTACGGCTGTTGAGGAGTAGGTGGCGCCGGAAACGGCGTCAAGCTGCGTGGACTTGGCTTCGGCGGGGGTTTTGCCGTCGAGGGCATTGAGAAGGCCGCTGTCAATGACTCTCTGAAAGAATCTGGGCGTTTCCTGATTGGGAAGCGCCTTGATTTTTGTTATAACGCCATCGTAAACGCACAGTTCAATAGGTGTGGGGCCGTTGAAGCCGATGATGTCGGCGCCAAGTGTTGTTGTGTTCACTTTGAGGGTATCCGGGCCTTTGGCGGCGCGGCCGCGGGTTCCGCAGGAGTTGCTCACGAGGCAGACTCCGCTTAGAACCAGGGCGATGGCGGCTATCAGAAGCTTTTTCATCTCAATGCATTTTTACGGGGGACAAATGTACACAAAAACGGGGAATTTTGCGTATTTTTGTGATGATAACCTGAAACCTATGAAAAGAGTTTTGTTGATACTGGCGGCCGTGCTGCCCATTCTGGCGGGTTGCGCCAGCGTTAAAGTGATGACCTACAATATCCGCTTCGGAACAGCCAATGACGGGGATAATGCCTGGGAAAACCGCAAGGATGCCGCAGCCGCAATGGTGCTGGACCAGAAACCGGCCGTTTTCGGCGTGCAGGAAGCCCTTGATTTCCAGCTGGAGTTCCTCAAGCAGAACTGCCCGGGCTACGACTATGTGGGCGTTGGACGCGAGGATGGCGTGAGCAAGGGAGAGCATATGGCCGTGTTTTACGACACTAAGCGCGTGGAACTTAAAGACTGGGGCACATACTGGCTGTCGGAAACCCCGGACGTGCCGTCTCTCGGATGGGATGCAAAGTGCAAGCGCACGGCAACATGGGTACTCTTCTACGACAAGTCCAAGAAAAGGCATTTCTATTTTGTGAACACCCATCTGGACCACGTTGGCGTGCAGGCTCGCATAAACGGCCTGGCGCTGGTTGTGGAGCGCATCGGCGGAATGAACCCGGAGGGCTATCCCATGATTCTGATGGGCGATTTCAACGTTCACCCGGAAGACCCCTGCCTTGACGACCTTCGCACCAAGATGCTGGACACCTGGGAAACCGCTCAGAAATCGGACTTCGGCCCCACTTATCACGGCTACGGCAAGTTCTCCGAAGGCACGCCCATCGACTTTATCTTCTACAAGGATTTTAAGGGCTGCAAGAGTGTAGATAGGGTAACGCAGGAGTATCTGGGTGTTCCGTTTGTATCGGACCACTACCCCGTTACGGCCGTAATGCTTTATTTGAAATCTCGCTAAGTTTCGTTAACTTTGGCACAATTATAAACCACAATTAACAATCATGAGTCAACTGCACGTCATCGACCACCCCATGATTCAGCACAAGCTCACAATCATGAGGGACAAACGCACCGGATCAAAGGATTTCCGGGAACTCCTCAAGGAAATCGCCCTGCTGATGGGATATGAAGTCACGCGAGACCTCCCTCTGGTGGATGTGAAAATAGAAACTCCCATCTGCCCGATGGTGGCAAAGAAAGTGGCCGGCCGCAAACTGGCCATAGTGCCAATCCTCCGCGCCGGCATGGGCATGGTAGACGGCCTACAGACGCTTGTGCCCGTTGCCAAAGTGGGCCACATCGGCCTGTACCGCAACGAAGAAACCCACAATCCCGTGGTGTATTACTGCAAACTCCCGGAAGACATCCAGGATCGCCTTGTGATTGTTACGGACCCCATGCTCGCAACCGGCGGCAGCGCCTGCGACGCCCTGCAGATGCTTAAGGAAAAAGGCTGCGCCAACATCCGCCTCATGTGCCTTGTGGGCGCCCCTGAAGGCATCGCCCGCGTTCAGCGCGAGCACCCGGACGTGGACATCTATCTGGCTGCCGTGGACGAACGTCTGAACGACACCGCCTACATCGTCCCCGGCCTTGGCGATGCCGGCGACCGCATCTTCGGCACGAAGTAGCTAAAGCGGCTGTATGAACGGGTCGTAGGCCGCGATCTGCTCTTTCGTGAGAGAGAGCCACTCGTCGGCGATACGAACCTTCGCAGTGTCACCCTCAAAGCCACTGGCTTCCAGGAAGAGCGGCTGCACGAAATATTCGCACCCAAGGCCGATATAGCCGTAGGCCACCGTCACCGGAGCGTC
>JAEEIJ010000086.1 GCA_016281315.1 Bacteroidales bacterium | reverse complement strand
CTGAAAGTAACTTTTGCATTGGAGAGGCCGTAACCTTGTTTTCCGATAATACCTCCGACAGCGGACATATTTCTTTGCGTCTTTTCCCACGATCCGTCATAGTTGACGTTAATGGCCCCCCTGTTGGAGCAGGAGTTAATGGCGATTCCTTCCCATGTCAGGCCAGCAATTCCTCCCACCTTAAGTAGCGCGTTACGTCTCCCCCAATAATCATTATTCGCAGGACAGATAGCAATAGCCGTGATGGTCGCATAGTTTACGCAGCTTTCCATAGAACCGTTGCTCTGGCCGCAGATTCCAGCCACATTCAGGCATCCGGTCTTATCGACATTCGGAATCACATTCATCCCATCGTGATTCAGCGTGATTGCGCCTGTGGCAAGATTCTCACAGTGATTATAACTGCTCTTGATATCTGTGGTCTTCTCATGATCCAATGCCCTTCCGCAAATACCGGCCACGCTGACGTTGCCGTCTTCATCACTTGTTTCACTGCTTATGAATGACCACTGATGACACCAACTCTCAGCGTACTTGGCATAGAGGGATACAGGGCCGCTGTTTGTGCAGTAATTGAAGGTGGACTTTCTGGTCCAGCCGACTATACCTGCCATAGCAACCGCCCAGTGAGTATATGTCGTCGCATCAATCGTGATGGCGCCGCTGTTGGAGCAGTGATCAAAAGTACTGCCGCTAGCGTTATTGGATGCACCGATCAGACCGCCAAGGGCGATGTTATTGGTGATGTTCTCAGTGGCAGTAATAGTAATACTTGCAGCGGTATTAACATTAGTGTAAGTTCCACCGTTGTCAAGGGCAGCAAGGGCACCGAACTCAGTTACGGTCTGTGCGGGAGTAAAGATGCATGTTCCGTCCAGGGTAAGATCGCTCACTGAGCCGCTAATCTCGGCAAACAGAGGAACGCTGGAAGTTATGTTGCTGATGACATGGTCGTTACCGTTCAGCGTGCCGCCGAAGCCGGAGGCGCTGGCGCTCAGGGTGTAACCGCTCATATCAAGATCGGTGCTGATGGTATAGTCGGCAGTATCGGATGAAGATGTACCTGCAAGGAATGCAAGGAACTCGCGGGGAGAGTCGATGCTGGTGTCGTAGCTGGTGTTGGCGACCCAGTTGGTGCTTGACAGGTTGATGTTGAGCGGCTTAATGTGCGCACGCTCATAGGTGCGGGAACTGCCGGAAACATAGGTGTAGTCGGCCCGGTTTGTCCGGATGATAAAGCTGCCGCTGTAGGAACCCGGAGCCACAACCAGATAATATACGCCGCCATCCGATGCGCTGGTACCCACGGTGCTGCGGCCAGTCGCCACAACCGTTTGCTCCGAGTAACCGGAAATAGCGGCAGGACTGGAAGCACTGACCGTTGTGAGGTTGTAGGTAAAGCTGCCGGCACAAGGAGCTCCAGCCTGGAATTCGACACTTTCAATGGTTTCTCCGTGGAAATCTGCGGAGTAGATACATAGCTTAATGATGGATCCCAGATTCAGGAACTGGAGCGTGCCCACCTCAGTTGCGGTATCGGGCGTAACGGCACCGCTCAGGGTGAAAGGCAGAGATACCATAGGCATTGCATCGGCGCTTCCCGAAACCTGATTGGTCGGAATCTCCAGCGTAACGGAAGCAGCTTCCGCCTCGTTGTTCCCCTTAGAATAAGGGTAGTACGCATAAACGACGTCACCTGCCTCAAGAGCAACCGTGCTCTTGACATTGATTGTTACGTCACTGCCAGACACGGCGACTGCGGCGGACTGGTTTTTTGAAGTGCTGGCGTAAGAAGCGACTTTGTCTCCGTCTTCCCACGCGACATGGTCTGCCGCAAAAGTGGTCTTGGTTTGATCCGCGGCCAGTTTGAAGACATAGGAATAATCCCCTTCTGGCTGAGGCGTAGAATCATCAATGACAGTCTCCTCATCATTAATAGGCTTCTCGTCAACGATGGGATCTTCTTTCTGGCCGCAAGCCACCATGGCAGCTGCCAGAAGAATGCAGTTTAAGAAACGAAATGTAGTCTTCATAAATATTGATTTGATTGATTAATATCCAGGATTCTGAGTTAGGTTCGGGTTCTGGAGCCGGTCCGACGAAGCGATGGGATCCAGGTACATACGGTCATTCCAGACGCGGCCGGCTAGGTTGTACTGGATGACCTTGCCGCCGGTAACGGAAATCAGCGAGGCGTCCTTGGGCAGGGCGGCTGCGATGTTTGCATATTGAGCCGGAGCGGAGCTGTCGCCGATGGTAAAGTAGACATCGGCCACACCGTCTCCGTTCATATCCAGGGGCATATTAGTGCCCGCGATAACAATCCCCGTCCATTTGGCCGAGGCCCACAGACTGCCGCAGCCCCACCGTTTAAGATCCCTCATCCGGAATCCTTCCAGGCAAAGTTCGATAGTCCTTTCCCGACGGATTTCCAGGATTTCAGGGTTGGTAATGTTGGGGAAAAAAGTGGATTTCACGTAATTGTCCACCACTGTGGGCTTGGCATCCAAATCTCCGCCGGTAATGCCGGCACGACGGCGGAGGGCGCCGATAGTCTCTTTCCAGTCTTTATCGGTCAGGGTGCCCAGTTCCGCCTTAGCCTCGGCGTAATTGAGAAGCACTTCCGCATAGCGCATAACAGGAATGTCGTTGCTGTTGGCGCCATATTCGTCGTAGGATACGCCGTCCTGGCTGAACTTGGTAACGTGGTAACCTGTGAGCGTGTGGTTGTAGTCGGCCGTCGTGAGGGCCCACTCGCCTTTCGCGTTTTTGTAAGTGTAGTCGCAGGCGCGGATGGTCTGGTTAAGGCGATAATCCCGGCCTGTGGTTTCCTCCAGGAAAGATTTGTAGGTGCCGTCGGCCCTGGTTTCGCTATACGGGGTTCCATCGGCATTCAGATACAGGTTCATGAAGGGACGGGTGAGCGAAACGCGGATGTCTTGCACGTTATAATAATGATTGGCATAGCCGGGAGAAGAGAGGCTAGGATCCGACTCCACGGCCAGCATCACTTCGTCGGCCGGGGCCTTTTCACTGATAAAGAGATCCCGATAGGACCCCTTGCCGTCCTTGTTGGCCGTTCCCATGTGGAGGGTGAACTCCTTACCTTCCATAACGATGGCAGCGGCATCGGCCGCCTCCTGGAACAGTTTTTTCGCCGTGATGGTACAACCGGCCACATAGGGAGTTCCCGCATGGTATTTCCGCCAGGAGGCCTCGAATAGGCATGCCCTGGATTTCAGGAGCATGGCGCACCATTTGTTCACCAAGCAGGCATTGCTGTTCTTGGAGCCAGTCTCCAGAATATGCTCAAAGGCAAAATCACAGTCTTCCATAATATGGGTGATGATTACATCACGGCTGTCGCGGGGTGCCAGGAGTTCCGGGTCTCCGGGGTTGAGCACATGGTCTATCCACGGCACTTCCCCGTACCAGACAAGCATATCGTAATAGAGCATAGCCCTGAAGAAGCGGGCGATTCCACTGTAATTGTTCCGGATGTTCAGCGGGACGGATTCATATTTGTTATGATCCAGGAAATAATTGACACTGCGGATATCGCTCCATTCCCAGGAGCTCTGGGTATCGGGGGTAAGGTTTCCCTGTTCGTAGCGTTCCAGTTTGTTCTTTGCCAGATAATCCGCCATGGCATCCTGCCTGGAGACGGATGATCCGTTCGGCAGGAGTCCATAGAATGAATAGCAATAGGTTTTCAAACCGGTCTCCGAGCCGAAAACCAGTGCGGCATCCGCAGTGGACTTCTGGGTTTCGGTCAGATCGCATGCCTGAAAGGCAAGCATGGCGGTCAAAAGCAATACGATGTATTTGATAACTCTCTTTTCCATAAAGCAGATACCGGTTTAGAAGGTGAGACTGATACCGAAACTGTAGGAACTCAGGATGGGATAGCAACCGCCGGAACCGGCCGTGGAGTCCGAGTTCTCCGGGTCTGTACCCAGGCCCAGGACATCGACGGTGCCCCAAACATATTTATACATAGGAGACCAGTCCCAGAGATTTTCTCCGGAGAAGAAGATGCTGGCCTTGGAAAGATGCAGGGGTTTGATCCACTTGTCCGGCAGGTTATAACCCAGCTGAACATTCTTGAGACGGATGTAGGAAGCATCCAGCACGTAACGGGAATTACCCCTTCGCTGAATGGAATAGAAAGGACTCATGCGGGACGAATAACGCGGCATGTAGGCATCCGTATTCTGTTCTGTCCAGTAGTTTCCCAGCTGCCATTTGGGCATCTGGTTGTATGCACGGTTGTACTGTCCCCAAATCATGCCGCTGTCGCCGCCGGTGAGGTAATCGCGTTTCCCCACGCCCTGGAAGAAGACGGAAGCATAGAAATTATTCCATTCGCCCGAGAGGGTGAAACTCCAAATGTAACGCGGTTCCACGTTAGCGATGATGGTGCGGTCTCCAGGATTGTCTATCGTCATGTCTCCACGGTCGATATAACCGTTTCCATTCAAGTCCTCAATCTTGATGTCGCCTGGACGGAGGTTGTTGTCGGAAGCCATCACATTCAGAAGGTCGTAATGTGTCTGACCGGCCGCCCGTGCAACCGCTTCCGCCGCATCAATGTCCTCCTGATTCTGCCAGAGGCCATAGGAGACAAATCCCCAACGCTCGCCGATGGTCATTCCCTCATAGTATTCAGGACTGTTGCCGCCGTTGATATATTTGAGGGCATTATTGAACTTGTCAATCTTTGAAGTATAGTCCGCCAGTGTTCCCTTTACGCTGTAGTGAAATGGCTTGCCGGCCAATTTGAAGCTGTCTTTCCAAAGGACGGTAAGTTCATAACCGCGGGTGGAGAGAGCGGCGTAGTTCCCCTTCGGGGCTTCAGCCCCAAAAACGGCCTGGATGGAAGGACCGTCGGTGAACATATCCTCCGTCTTGCGAAGATAGGTATCCGCTGTAATGGTCAGCTTATCTTCGAAGAATCCAAGGTCTATACCGCCGTTGTAGGTCTTGGATGTCTCCCAGGTGAGGTTGTCCGGATTGGGGTCCGGGGCCGATGTCTTCCTGTAAACCTTTCCGTCCAAAAGACGGCTGTTACTGAAGGTGAAAGATTCATCGTAGTAATAAGGTGACACATTGCTGTTGCCAAGCGAACCATAGCTAAGGCGGAACTTGGCATTGGAAAGCCACTTTTTGCTCACGTTGTCCTTGATAAACGGTTCTTCGGAGATTCTCCAGCCGGCCGACAGTGATGGGAAGAAGGCCCAGCGCTCAGTGGCAGGGAACTTGGAAGATCCGTCATAGCGACCGTTAAACTGGAGGAGGTACCTGTCCGCGTAGCTGTAGTTGATGCGGGAGAAGACACCCACCGAACGCCATTTGTTCCAGGAGCCGGTGGCAGCCTTTTTCTCTGTACCGAACGACAGGTTGATGCTCTCCACCTGCTCGGAGAGGATGTCCGTGTTATAAGTGTACAACCTGGAGTAGGATTGCTGCTCATAGTTGTAACCGAGCATTGCCTTCAGATAATGTTTCCCAAAGGTCCGGGTATAGTCCGTATATAGGTTGAAAGCCATATATTTGGTGTCCGCATGGTCCTGGGAAATGGAGGAAACCACTCCTTCCCGGGTTTTGAGAATGCCCGGAGTCTCTGAGTAGGCATCCGGATAGGTGCGGATCATACCGTTGTAGTCATTCACTTTATAGGTAAAATCCCCGTTCACGGTAAGGGCCTTGTCCAGGAAACTGGCGATAAAGCCGACGGTGTTTTTCACGTAGTCCGTCTCATAGACGTTCTTGCTGCTGCCGTATAGGAATCCTCCCACCGTGTAGGACCCGGCAGGCGTTAAACTGCCGTCCGGGTTGTACATGGGCATACACACCGGGGCATTCCCGTTGATGAGAGCCCAGATGTTTCCTTTTGCTCCGCTAGAGCCGAAGGGGTTGTTGTACTTGCGATGACCCTGTTCGAAGTTGTTGGTGACTCGGAGCCAGGGATAAACCTGATAGCCCAGTTTCACGCGCATATTCTCGCTGTTGCAGTCGTCCGTATTGGTGGGAGAGTCATACAGGCCGTAGAAATTATACAGTCGGCCTGACACATAATAGTCAAATCTATCCGAGGAACCGGATACCGAAAGGTTGTGTGTCTGGGCGAAAGAGTGATCCTTGTACAGGATACCAAACCAGTCTGTCCCTTCTCCGAAATAAGCATAGTTTCCGGCATCTACCCGCCAGGAACCGTCACTCACCACGGTGCCCAGATCTCCCGTCGCCTTCCTGGTCCGGTACTCCACCAGCCAGTTGGTGGAGAAAGGCATCATAGTGTTCATATGGGTGGGAGCTGCCCTATCGTAATTGTAGGCGCCCAGGTAGAAATGCTCCGCCCAGGTGTAACCGTCCGTCACATACTGCGGCTTCACCACAGGCTGGGAGATGGTAAAGTTGTTGGAGTAGGTGATGGACGCCTTCCCCTTCTGTGCATTCTTGGTGGTAATAAGCACCACGCCGTAGGGTGCGCGGGAGCCGTATATTGCAGCCGATGCCGCATCCTTCAGCACGGAGACGGACTCGATGTCATTCGGGTTCAGCATGGAAGGATCCGCTTCCACGCCGTCCACCAGGATGAGGGCGCTGCCGCCCTGGCCGATGGAAGTGGTTCCACGAACGTTGAAATCGGCCGTACGGATGGGCTTGCCGTCCTCCAGGCTGATGTTCAGGTTGGGCACCGCGCCCTCCAGCATCTGGGTAACGTTGGCGTTGGGACGGGCGGTGAAGACCTCGCTACCCACTTGCTCCACCGCACCGGTAAGGTCAATCTTGCGCTGGGTGCCGTAACCCACCACCACGGTTTCTTCGATGAGGAAGTTGTCTTCCTTGAGCGTTATATCAATCACAGCTCTCTTAGCCACTTCCACGCTCTGGGAAGTGTAACCCATGCAGGAGAATTCCAGAACAGCGTTAGAAGGAGCGCTGATGGAGTATTTGCCGTCCAGGTCCGTGGTGGCACCATTGGTGGTACCCGACACTACAACCAGCACACCCGGAATGGCATCCCCGTTCTGGTCCACCACCTTGCCGGACACCGTCATCCTGGCCCCCTGGGCCCAAACGGTGACGCACGCCAGGAACAGAGCGGCTGCCGTAAATGCATATTTCAAAAGTTTGCTCATAGTTTCCTAGCGTTTAGAATTGAATGATGGAATAGACGGGGAAATGGTCCGATACAAAGGTGTGACCGTCGTAGGGCACCGTAACCGTGCGATACTCCGGGCTGGAAAGCGTGTTGGAAATCCAGATGTGGTCGCATTCATAGGCCCTGCTGTCATCTCCCCACGCATTATAAGTCTTCACGTCATCCGTTATGGGTGCGATATCACGCGTGCTGGACATCGTTTCCTTGAGGGAGTTGAAAACCCTATCCGTGGATATAGTGTTGAAGTCTCCCATAAGAATGACGGGGAGATTCTCCGTATTGACCAGCGGAAGCCGCTGCTTGATGACATTGACTCCCATAGTTCTGGCATCCGAAGTGAGAGCAAAGTGCGTATTCATAAAGAAGAAACGCTGCCCCGTAGCCAGAATTTTGATGGATGCCCAGTAAACATAGCGTTCATAGCCGTCTGAAGCATTGGAGGGAACATCCGGAGTTTTGGTGAGCCAGAATGCGCCTGAGCGTTCCACTTCCAGCCTGTCCGCCCTGTAGAAGAAAGCATTCTTCTTGTCGATGGCACCCACGCCCACATATCCATACTCAGGCAGGACGGCATTGAAGTAGTCCCACTGGGAATTGTGCACTTCCTGCATACCCAGCAGATCCGGCTTCTGGACTTGGATCATCATGCTACAGGCAACGGCACGGACGGCCCAGTGGTTGAAGGCGCCGTCATTGTCGTTCTTTTGCCGGACATTGAAGGTCATTACCTTGATCTGTCCTGATCCGGGCTGGGTGTTCTGCTCCGGATAGCGCTCCTCCGGAGTGAGTTCCTTCTTGCAGGACACCGGGCCCAGCAAGAGAAGAAGCATCAGAAACGGGAATAGTTTTTTCATAATTTGATAGTCACCAAAATGGGATAATGGTCGGAAATTAGTTCGTGCCCAAGGTAGGGCGCGGTATCTGTCTTGTATTCGATACACTTGACGGCTGGGCTCACCCAGATGAAGTCGATGATGCGTTCCTTCTGTTTGTTGCCCCACGCATTGTAAGTGGGGACATTATCTGTTTTGGATGCCACATCATGCGCATTGAGCATCACTTCTTTCAGGGGATTGAATGCGGTGCTGGTGATATCCGTATTGAGGTCTCCGCTGAAAACCAGGGGAAGGCCGTCCGGATTGATTTCCCGCATCTTTTTTACGATGAGCTCAATGCCTTCTTTCTGCGAACGCCAGGTGAGACCCAGGTGCGTATTGAAATAGAAGAACCGCTTGCCTGTTTTATTGACCTTGAAAAGGCCCCAGGTAAGGGAACGGTTGTATTTTTCGTCAAAGGAAACGGAGGGCACGTCGGGGGTTTCGGACACCCAGAAGGTGCCGCTGTCCAGCAGCGAGAGGACGGAGCGTTTGTACAGGAAACCGGAGGTCTCCCCTTTGTCCACGCCGTTGTCCCGGCCGATTCCGACGGCACCATATTCCGCCGCGAGGCTGTCGCGGAAGAAGGTCCACTGGCCTTTGTACTGCGTTTCCTGGAACCCAACCAGATCCGGCTGCCGGACCTTGAGCATCTCCAGGCAGGCATCGGCCCTGTTGTTCCAGGAATTGCGGGGGTCTACCTCCTTGGCGTGGCTCTGCCGGACATTGAAACTCATCACCGTGAGGCTGGGACTGCAGGAAGCGGCAGTCAAAAGCGTCAACAGGACGAATATGGTGCGAAACGAAGCGAACATCCGGATTGGTTATTGTCTTACAACGCAAAGGTAGCAATCGTAATCCCCCGCTCGCTATAAATTAAGGTAAAAGAATATTAAAAATGACGAATAAACAAAAACTTTAATAATAATTTCAAACAAAATGTTAATTTTGTAGAAAATATTGATTATATGTCTCTTTTAGCATATCTTCTCTCGGCGGTCGTGGCCGGCTCCCTTTCCTTCAAGGCGTTGCCGCTGGAGGAAACGGGACTGAACGTGGCCACCATCTGCCAGGACGCCTCGGGAAATATGTGGTACGGCGGCATCGACGGCCTCACCCGTTATGACGGGAAACGGTATTCCCGTTTCAAATACAGCGCCCTTCCGGAGGCCTGCGACCCGGACAGTCATATATACAAACTCATCTGCGACACGAACGGCCTCGTCTGGGCGGCGCACATCAGCGGCCTCTCCGTCTTCGACGGCAATACGCTTTCGTTCGAGAGTTACCCGAGCCCCGGCGGATCCCTGACCGGACTGGTGCAGGTGTCGGCCCACAAGTATCTCCTGATTGCAGGCCACCAGCTGTGGTTTTTCGACCACGACCAGAAGCGGTTCTCGCGGAAAGCCGTTCCCGAAGAACTGCTTGCAAAAGAAATTACCGCCCTGTATGACGACAACGGGACCTTTTACATCTGCACGGGCGACGGCGCCGTCTATTCCGCCGACCAGGAACTGAACCGCCTGCGGCAAATCGCCGGCATCGGCTGCCGGGTGAACTGCCTCCTCAGGGACGGAGACCGCCTCTGGGCGGGAACCGAGGGAGATGGCCTGTGGGAACTCTCCGACGTGCCGCGCAAAGCGGAAACAAGGAGCACGGACTTTGTGAAATCCCTTTGCCTGGACGGGAACGGCCTCCTGTGGGTGGGGACCAAAAACGGGCTGAAGATCCTGGAAGACGGCAAATTTCACGTCTATCACTACGAATACTATACGCCCGGCAGCATTTCACACGACAGTATCAGTGACATTTTTATGGACGCGCAGGGGACGATGTGGCTGGGCACCTATTTCGGCGGCGTGTGCTATTACACGCCCAACTCTTCCCAGTTTGAAGGCATCGTTTCCAAACCCGGAACGAATGAACTCTCCGGAAACGTCATCAGCGACATCGTCGAGGACGCGGACGGCTCCCTCTGGATCGGGACCAACTCGGGCGGGCTCAATCACCTGCTCACAGACGGCCGTTTCGAGCATATCAGCAGCGGCGGCGACAATCCCGTGGATGTGAAGTGCATCTACATCAGTCCGCGCACCGGGCGCGTCTACGTGGGAGCCGACCGTTCCGAAATCCTACTGCTGGACCGCGCACACAAGAGCCTGAAGCCCCTGGGAATGGGCGGGCCGCACAACACCTACGGCTGCTACGCCATCGTGGACAACCTCCACGGGGGCTTTTACGCCAGCGGGAGTGACGGACTGTGGGAATACGACGAAAAAAACGGCCATTTCTCCAAACTCTTCATCTCGGAGGACGTATCCAACGTCAAATCGATGAAACTGGATTCCCGCGAAATCCTGTGGGTTGGGAAAAAATACGGCGTTACGGCCATCGAGACAAAAACGGGCAAGGTGGTGGCTCTGCCGGCGCTCCTTTCCTCCGTCCAGTACGTGGAGTCCTTCCTGGAAGATGCCGGCGGCCGCATCTGGATGGGCTCCAACAGCGGCTTGTATGTCTACGACCCGTCCTCGGGAGAAATCAAGCAGTTCTCCGAACGCGACGGGCTGCCGGATCACGTCATCCACGGCATTGAGGCCGATTCCGCCGGCGTGCTTTGGATCAGCACCGACAACGGACTGTGCCGAATGGATCCTTCCGGGGGGAACACCTGGACCTTCACCACGGCCGACGGCCTGCTGGACAACCGTTTCACGCCTTTTGCGCACTGCCGGAAGCGGAACGGAAGGATGTACTTCGGCAGCCTCCACGGAATCATCTCCTTCAACCCGCTTTCCATTTCTATGCAGAGCGAAATGGTCTCCCCCGTCATTTCGGGCCTTGAAGTGAACGGCATCTGGAGAAGCGTCACGGAAGACAGCGTCGTCCTGAAACCGCACGAACGGGATTTGGCTTTTGTCTTCTCCTGTCCGGATTACATTTCCGGCGACAACGGGAAGTTCTTTTATATGCTGGAAGGCGTGGACGCCGACTGGTGCGAAGCGGGAAAGGACTGGCGGGCCGTCTACCCCACGCTTCGGCCTGGAGAATACACCTTCCGTCTCCGCTACAGGAACAGCGCGGGCGTGGACAGCGACGAAGAGGCCGTCCTGCATTTGAAGTTGCGGGCGCCCTGGTACCAGACACAATCGGCCCGGATGATCGGCATCCTGCTGCTGCTGCTCATCGTCCTGATGGTGTTCCTCCTGCTGCTGTCCCGGCAGGAGAAGGGCTATCAGGCCCGGATGGAGAAAACGAGGAACGACCTCCTGCGGGAATTCTCGCTCGAATTCGTGGGCATCGGCGCCAATAAGACGGCCGGAGAGGAATCCAGCGTGGCCAAATCCTTCAACGATTCCGACGAAAGCTTTATGCGCCAGGCGATGAAGGTGACCAAGGAGAATATCGACAATGCAGAGTTCTCCATCGACGATTTCGCCACGGCGATGCTGATGAGCCGCTCCTACCTGAATCTCCGGGTAAAGGCCCTGTTCGGCGTCTCTCCCCTGGATTTTATCAAGACCGTACGTTTTAACGAGGCCTGCCGCCTGCTGAAGGAAGGCAAATACAGCGTCGCGGAAATCTCCTACAAGGTGGGCTTCTCCACACCGTCCTATTTCACCGCCGCCTTCAAGCACTTTATGGGCTGCACGCCCAAAGAGTGGCTGAAGAAGAATAATTAGTATCCTCTTTCGAACTCTTCCCGGTCGTACCAGACCACATCAATGTGATGGCGTGACCGGAACGGACTGATTCTTTTATGGGACGCCCCGGCGTTATTGTAGGCCGAATAAACCGAAGTGGCGGGGCAGACATAATCGGCCAGGCCCACCTTGACGACCAGATTCCCGCGGAAATGCTTTGCAAGGAGCGCGGCGTCGTAGTACGGAAGGATACTTCTTGCGAGGCGGGAGGCGGGGACATCCTGCCTGCGCCGGGAGAACGGCCATCCCCCGATGCGTCGGTTAATCGCTCCGCCCAGGTCACAGAGAGCGGGTTCATCGGCCTCAACGTCCGTGATGCGGGAATCGATTCCGCCCAAGGCCAACGCCTGGCCGCCGCCTTGACTGTGCCCTGTTACAAGAATGGTTTTGCCGTCCCACTGCGGCAATGTCACCAGGTAATCCACCAGACGAACCAGCCGCAAATACATCAGCCGGAAATACCACGATTCGCGGTTTTTCAGCTCCTGATGCTGGTAATCCTTCAACTCGCCCTCTTCCAGCTCACGATAGTACGCTTCTTCCGCGCCATCTTTTATCCCGTGCGCATTGATGTCAACGCCAATGGCCCCGTAAGAGGCCTGCCGGCAAGCCTTTTTCAGGGAACTCTGCGTACTTTTGGATGTGATGTCCGTGGCTCCGTGCGTCTGTATCCTGATGGGCAAAGAGCCGCCCGCCGCATTCAAGGGAATGCTGACAAATGCATTCACAGGGCGCCCCTGATGCATTGAGAGCTCGATATGCATACAGAAAAAGCGGCCGTCAAACTGTTTCGGAGCATCTACCGTATCTATTTTAACGGTCATCGGGCTTTTCCGCATCCGCCTGATCTGCCGCTTCCAAAACCGATGTAAATCCCGCGGCGCCTTATAGGCCGGCATAAAGGATTCCGGCTCCACCACATACCCCACATCCAGGACCGTTTCCCCCTTCCCTACCAAAACACTGACCCAACGGGCCGAATCGCACACCTCTTTATGGATTACGCCGTACTCTTTCTCCAGGTTAATGAAAGAATAACTGCGGGGGTGACCGTTTACCCGAATCTCCATCTTAAGAGAATCCGCATCATCCAGGCAGCACCCATAGACATAGACGGTATCCCCCTTCGCATACACCCCGTCCGGATGGTTCAGCTTCAGCCGGATATCCGGAACCGGCCGGCCTTGAACGCACCAGCATCCCAGGTGGAATAAAGCGAAAAGTATGAAAACGAATTTCTTCAAAACGGCAGGTCGTTTCAAAGGTAAGCAAGTCTTGCTACTTTTCAAAGTAAAATTAGTAAATTTGTCCCCGATGAAAGACGTCCCGGATATCTTTTCCCGCGTGCGGCTCCTCATCGGAGAGGAGGCGCTGGAGCGCATCGGCTCGAAGAAAGTCCTCCTCTTCGGGTGCGGGGGCGTGGGCTCCTGGTGCGCCGATTCCCTCGTGCGCTCCGGTATCCGCCACCTCACGCTGGTGGACGGCGACCGGATTAACGAAACCAACGTGAACCGGCAGCTGATGGCTACCAGCCGTACCATCGGCCTGTCCAAAGTGGACGCCCTCCGGGACCATCTTCTCGCCATCAACCCGGCGGCTGAAATCGAGACACGCGAAGCCCTCTTTTCGGCCGAAACCGCCGCTTCCTTCGGCCTGGACGGATACGACTACGTGATCGACTGCATCGACTCCCTGAAGGACAAGATCACCCTGCTGGAGACGGCGTCCCACGGCCCCGCCACGCTTTTTTCTTCCATGGGGGCAGCGCTCAAAATCGACCCCACACGCGTTCGGGTGGCCGAATTCTGGGAGGTGCACGGAGACCCGCTGGCCCGGGCCCTTCGCAAAAAGATGCGCCAGGAAGGCCGTAAAACGGGCAAGCAGTTCCTCTGCGTCTATTCAGAAGAACTGCTTGAGAACCGTGGGGATGCCATCGATCCCGCGCTGGACGAAAGCCCCATCAAAAAAGCCGTCGTCAACGGGACGCTCGCTCCCGTCACTGCCACCTTCGGCCATACGCTGGCCTCATTGGTGCTGCAGGATATTATCCGTTAGATCGTGCCCTGCTCCAGCATGGCGGTGGCCACCTTCATAAAGCCAGCGATGTTGGCGCCTTTCACGTAGTCCACGCTGCCGTCCGGCTGCGTACCGTACTTGACGCACTGCTCGTGGATGCTCTTCATAATGAAGTGCAGTTTCTCGTCCACTTCCGCGCCGCTCCAGGAGATGTGCTCCGCGTTCTGGGTCATCTCGAGGCCGCTCGTGGCCACGCCGCCCGCATTGACGGCCTTGCCGGGAGCGAAGAGGATGCCGTTGTGCTGGAAGAAGTGGATGGCGCCGGGCTGGCAACCCATATTGGATACCTCGCAGCAGCAGATGCAGCCGTTCGCCTTCAGTTCCTTGGCGTCTTCCTCAGAAAGCTCGTTCTGGAAAGCGCAGGGCAGGGCGATGTCCACGGGAATGCTCCAGCTCTTCTTGCCGGGCGTGAAATGGGCTTTCTCCGGGAACTTGGTGGCCATATCCTCCACTCTGTCGCGGTTGGAGGCGCGCATCACCAGCATATAGTCGATCATCTCCTTGGTAATGCCGTCCGGGATGTGGCACACGCCGTCCGGGCCGCTGATGGCGACCACCTTGGCGCCCAGTTCCGTCGCCTTGATGGCGGCGCCCCAGGCCACGTTGCCGAAGCCGCTCAGGGCGACCTTCTTGCCCTTGATGTCGATGCCGGCCTTCTCCAGCAGGTGGTGCGTGAAATAGAGGGCGCCGAAGCCGGTGGCCTCCGGGCGCAGGATGCTGCCGCCCCAGGTGCCGCCCTTGCCGGTGAGAACGCCGGTGTTGTACTGGCGGGCCAGTTTCTTGTACATCCCGTAGAGGTAGCCGATTTCACGGCCGCCCACGCCTACGTCGCCGGCAGGAATGTCCTGGTCCGGGCCGATGCAGTTCCACAGCTCCAGCATAAACGCCTGGCAGAAACGCATAATTTCGTCGTTGGACTTGCCCTTAGGGTCGAAGTCGCTGCCGCCCTTGGCGCCGCCCATGGGAAGGGTGGTGAGGGCGTTCTTGAACGTCTGTTCGAAGCCCAGGAACTTGAGCATGGACGGGGTTACGGCGCGGTGGAAGCGCAGGCCGCCTTTATACGGGCCGATGGCACTGTTGAACTGGATGCGGTAACCGGTATTGGTCTGGACCTCGCCGTTGTCGTCGATCCAGGTTACGCGGAAGGAGAAGATGCGGTCCGGTTCCACCAGGCGCTCCACGATTTTGGCCTGCTCGAACTCCGGATGCTGGTTGTACACCTCTTCAATGGATTCCAGAACCTCTTGAACAGCCTGCAGATACTCCTTTTCCCCGGGGTATTTGGCCTGCAGCCGTGCCATGATGTCGGTAGTTTTCATAGTAAATATGCTTTAGTGTTATATGGTTTAAAAACTCTTACAAATTTAGCAATTTTTATGTAAATTTGCAGGCTCGAAAAGCGAATAATATTAGTTCAAAATATTCATGGAAAAGAAAATCAATCTCAAGTATTGTGTTTTTCTGCCTATCGTGCTGTTAATCACAATCTTCCTGGTCGCAGTACCCGTGAGCTTCTTTGGCATTCCCGCCCTCACCGTGGTACAGCAGAGGGTCATCGCCCTCTTCGTTTTTGCGGCTCTGATGTGGATCTTCGAGATTATCCCCAACTGGACCACCTCCCTGCTGGTAATCGTCATCGCCCTTCTCACCGTCTCGGACAAGGGACTGGGTTTCCTGTGCAAGCCGGAACTGGGCCAGCTGGTGGGTTTCAAGAGCATTATGGCATCCTTTGCGGATCCCGTGGTGATGCTCTTCCTGGGCGGCTTCGTACTGGCCATCATGGCCGAAAAATATGGTCTGGACGTCACGATGGGCCGCGCCCTGCTGGGCCTGTTCGGCACCAAACCCAAGTGGGTGCTGCTGGGCTTCCTGGTGGTGATCTCCGTCTTCTCGATGTTCATGTCCAACACCGCCACCGCCGCCATGATGCTGGCCTTCCTGGCTCCCGTGCTGGGCACGCTTCCGGCCGACGATAAAGGCAAGATCGGCCTGGCCCTGTCCATTCCCGTCGCCGCCAACATCGGCGGTATCGGCACCCCCATCGGTACGCCTCCCAACGCTACGGCCGTCAAGTTCCTGGCCGAATCCGGCGTTGAGGTTCCCTTCGTGGAGTGGATGCTGCACATGATCCCCTACGTGGCCATCATGATTTTCCTGGCCTGGGTGCTCCTGCAGGTCTTCTTCCCCTTCAAGGCGAAGGAACTCAAGCTCGAAATTCCGGAGAACAAGAAACCCCGCACCTGGAAGACCACCGTGGTTTGGATCACCTTCATCGGCACCATCCTCCTGTGGATGACCGAGAGCGTCACCAAGATCAACTCCAACATCGTGGCCCTCATTCCGCTGGGCGTTCTCACGGCCTGCGGCATTTTCACCAAGGAAGACATCAAGGAAATCAACTGGAGCGTGCTGTGGCTCGTCGCCGGCGGCTTCGCCCTGGGTACCTGCCTGCAGGGAACCGGGCTCGCCAAGGTGCTCATCGAGGCCATTCCCTTCGGCAGCATGAGCGTGGTGCTGGTGCTCGTAATCGCCGGCCTGGTGTGCTACTTCCTCTCCAACTTCATCTCCAACAGCGCCACGGCCGCCCTCCTCATCCCCATCCTCATCGTGGTGGCCGAGGGTATGGCGGATCCCGGCGCCGCCAACAACGCGCAGTTCATCGCCCTGGGCGGCAAGCAGGCCATGATCGTATTCATCGCCGCGTGCGCCTCCATCGCCATGCTCTTCCCCATCTCCACGCCTCCGAACGCCATTGCCGCCTCCACCGGCCTGGTGAAAACCTCGGACATGGCCAAGGTGGGTATCATCATCGGCCTCATCGGCTTTGTCCTGGGCTTCTTCTGGCTCACCAAGATTTTCCCGTTTGCCTGATATGAAAAAGTATATTGTCATCCTTAGCGCCCTCCTGCTTTGCGGCAGTGCCTTTGCCCAGGAGGAAACTCCCGCTAAATTCAAGCTCTACGGCTTCATCCGCAACTATATGGTGGCCGATACCCGCGCCGTCAACGCCGGCACCGAGGACCTGTACTTCTATATGCCCAAGGACGTCTCGATGAAGGACGGGTACGACCAGAACGCCGGTTTCAACTGGCGCTTCGTCTCCCTCACCACCCGCCTGGGACTGGACGTCTCCGGCTACAAGTGGGGTTCGATGGGCATTTCCGGCAAGGTTGAGGCCGATTTCTACTGCCTCAACGACAAATCCCTCGCCATCCTGCGCCTGCGCCAGGCGTTTATGAAACTCGTCTGGGACGACTGCCCGGTGGCGCTTACCATCGGCCAGAGCTGGCATCCCGTCGCGGCGGACATGCCCCATATGAACAACCTCGAGACAGGTGCGCCGTTCAACCCCTTCAACCGTTCGCCCCAGCTCACGCTGGACTACGCTTTCGGCGGCGGCTTCAGCCTCACGGCCAGTATGCTGTACCTGAACCACTACCTGCCCACCGGCCCCAACGGCAAGAGCAAGGACTATTATAAATATGGTCTGCCGGAGTTTTACGTGGGCCTGAACTACAAGGGCGGCAAGGTGGTCGCCAAAGCCGGCCTGGACATCGTGAACAGCCGGCCCGTCCGCTTTACCGATGACTGGCGCGTGGCGGTGAACCCTCCCACCATCGAGGTGAAGAGCCTCCTGCACGCCTTCTCGCCGTTCGTGTTCTTCCAGTTCACGGACGGGAAGTTCCAGCTGAAGGCCAAGAGCATCCTGGCCCAGAGCGGCGAGCACCTGAATCTGCTTTCCGGCTACGGCGTAGCTTCCCTTAACGACGACGGCACCATTACCTATACCCCTATGCAGGACTGGGCGTCCTTCGTGAGCTTCTCCTACGGGAAGAAAGTGCAGACGATGTGTATGCTGGGCTATATGAAGCAGCTGGGCACCACGAAGGAACTGGCCGCCGAACTGTGGATGAACACCGCGGCCGACACGAAGATCCAGCAGGCCTTCCGCGCCACGCCCACCGTGGCCTGGAACCTCGGGAAGTTCACCGTGTCGCTGGAATACAACCTCACGGCCGCCCAGTTCGGCCGGGGCGTCCGCAACGCCCGCGGCCTGTACGAGGGCACGCCCGAGTGGGTCCTGAACCACCGCTTCACCTGTATGACGAAGTTTAACTTCTAATAACAAAAAAGGAGGCCGCGGGGCCTCCTTTTTTTGTATATAGCTGACTGATTTATTTCTGCGCAGCTTCGGCCTTGGCCTGAAGCTCCGCCTGGAGGGTTTCCAGCGTGCGGCCTTCGGGGATGTTCAAGGCCTTGCGGGCTTCGGCGGTGAGATCCACAACCACCTTGTCATCGAAATAAATGGCCTGGGTGGCATCGAACAGGATGGCGAGGCCTTTGGCCTTGGCAATCTCCGTGACAGCCTTGTTGGCCTTCTCCTGGATGGGAGCGGTGAGCTGGCTCTGCTGCTGCTGGAGTTCCTGGGAAATGCTCTGCTGGAATTCCTGGATGCGGTTCTGGATGTCCATCAGTTCCTTTTCCTTGGATTCCTTGATAGCGGCGGTCCAGCTGGCGCTCTTCTGCTGGTACTGGGTGGCCTTGCTCTGGTATTCCTCTACCATGGAAGCATAGGTCTCTTCCGCTTCCTTCTGGGAGGCGGACATGGTTTCACGGGCTGCGTCCATTTCCGGCATCAGCATAACGAGTTCCTGGAAGTTCACCTTACCCATCTGCTGTGCCTGGGCGGTGAAAGCGGCGAAAGCCGCGAGGGCGATGATCAATAACTTTTTCATATCAAATAATTTTTTGTTTCTTTCAATGTTCCGGGGTTAACGTTTCGCAATTATCATACCACGGTTAGAACTGCTGTCCCAGAACGAAATGGAAATGGCTTCCGCCGTTGGTGGTGTCGTCGAAGCCGTAGCCCCAGTCCACACCCAGCAGGCCGATCATAGGGAGGAACACGCGCACGCCCACGCCGGCGCTGCGCTTGATCTGGAACGGGTTGAATTCCGCGATGTCGCTCCAGCAGTTACCGCCTTCCAGGAAGGCCAGGGCATAGATCGTGCTCTGCGGCTGCAGAATCACGGGATAGCGAAGCTCCACCGTAAACTTGTCGTACACGTTACCCGCATACGTGGTATTGCTGCGGCTGTAGGGCGTCACCTTGAGCGGCGTGAGGGAATAGTCCTCGTAGCCGCGCATGGAGATGATTTCCGCGCCGTAGGTCATATAGCCCGACATACCGTCGCCGCCCACCTGGAAGTTCTCGAACGGAGAGTAGCCCCAGTTCTTGTTGAAGTAACCCAGGTAGCCGAACTGCGCACGTGTCATCAGCACCAGGTCCCCAATGAGCTTGGTATAGACGGTACCGTTGAATTTCCATTTGTGGTATTCGATCCACTTGTAGCGCTGGGCCGATGTCCAGTCGTCGTAGTTGACGTCCTTGTAGCTGCCCACAGGCACCTTCACAGGGTTATCCGCATCGGAGTTATCCCAGGTGAACTTGCGGAACAGAGAATAGGGCGGAGTAATCTGCAGGGAGGCGGAGAACTCCGAGCCGGTACGGGGATAGATCTGCTGGTCCGAGGAGTTGCGCGACAGGGAGATCGTGTAGCTCAGGTTGTGGGAGATACCGTCGTTGAAGGCGAAGTAGCTGTTGGTCCAGTTGGTGAGCTTGTAGGTCTGCCAGCTGAGGCTGTTGTACAGCACGAAATAGTTGTCCGGCCACTTGAGGCGCGTACCCAGGCCGGCGTTGAAGCCGAAGACCTCGAACATCTTGTCCGTAGAGAGGATACCGATGGCCAGGTAGCTGTCCGTCATCCTGGAATAGTAGCCCGAGAGGCTGAGGGACGTGGGTTTCTTCCCGAAGAGCCAGGGCTCCATGAAACTGGCGCTGAGGGAAGTGTAGTACCGTCCGTTAGTCTGGAAGCGCAGGGAAAGGTTCTGGGCGTCGCCCAGCGGAACGGGCCGCCAGGCGCCTTTCTCGAATATACGGCGCGTGGAGAAGTTGTTGAAGCTGACGCCCGCCGTGAGCACGAAGGTGTTGCCGCCCCAGCCGCCGGAAAGTTCCAGCTGCGAGGAAGGTTTCTCCGTGACGTTATAGACGACATCCACGGTATTGTTCAGCTGATTGGGCAGGATGTTGTAACCTGTCCCGTACTGCATAATGGATTCCGCATCGAACTGGCCCATCGAGGCGATTTCACGGATGGAACGCTCGAAGTCTGTCTGGCTGTACAGATAGCCGGGACGCGTGAAGAGCTGCCGGCGGATCACCCGCTCGTTGGTGAGGTCGTTGCCGTTGATGATGATCTCGTTGAGGAGTGCGGGCTTCCCTTCCGAGATGCGCATCTCCACGTCCACAGAGTCGTTCTGGATGTTCACCTCCACGGGCGTGACGTTGAAGAACAGGAAACCGTTGTCCCTGTAGAGTTTGGAAACGTCGTATTCGTTCTCCTTTCCGCCGCCGTGCAGGCGCTTTTCCATGGTCACGAGGTCATAGACGTCGCCTTTTTTCACCTGGAGTATCTCATTGAGCACCTCTGAAGGATAGACGGAGTTGCCCGTCCATGTGATGTTGCGGAAGTAGTATTTCCTGCCCTGGTCGAATTCCATATCGATGCCCAGGTGCTTGCCGTCCTCCATATAATAGACGGAGTCCCGCACCAGGCGGGCGTCGCGGTAACCGGCCTCGTTGAAGGCGTCCAGGACAGTCTTGCGGTCGTTCTCGTACTCCTTCTCCTTGAATTTCTTGGACTTGAAGAAGTTGTACCATTTGGCCGCGTGGGTTTCCTTCATATTCTTCGCGAGTTTGCGGTCCGAGATGTCCGTGTTGCCGCTGAAGTTGATGTCCTTGATGCGGATCTTCCGCCCTTTGTCCACCTTGAAGGTGACGCGGATGGCGCTCCGGATCCGGGGATCCTGTTCGGTCTCCGCATCCACTTCCACTTTCAGGAAGCCCTTTTCCTTATAGTAGCGCTTGATGATGTCGATGGACGTGTTCTTGACGTAGTCCGAATACTCGCGGCCGGGACGCAGGTTCAGGCGCTCCTGGAGGTCTTTCTTCTCCCCGCTCTTGACGCCGGCGTACTCCCAGCGGGAAACGCGGGGGCGTTCCCGTACGCAGATCTTGAACCAGGCTGTATCGGAGCGGGCCGAAAGGGAATCCACCACCACGGCCACGTCCTCGAAATAACGCTGGGCCACGAGACGGCGCACGATGCCGGAGACGTCGTCCCCGGGAACGGTGATTTCCTGGCCCTTCTGCAGGCCGGTGAGCTGGAGGATCTGGTGTTCGTTGAAGTATTGGTTGCCTTCCACGCCCACGCCGCCTACGATGTATTTCTTCGGGTTGTTGTAGTCCACCTCGATGCCGCTCCGTGCATTCTGGGCCTGAAGGGAGACCCCCGTCAGAACCAGCAGCGTGGCAAGCAGTATCCTTTTACCTCTCATTGACGAAACACTTATCCTGCAAAGATACACATTTTATTTCACTTTCCCATACCTTCTGTCCCGGCGCGCATATTCGGCGAGGGCCTCGCGGAACTGGGGCTTGCGGAAATCCGGCCACAGGACGTCGGTGAAATAGAACTCCGTATAGGCGCTCTGCCAGAGCAGATAGTTGGAGATGCGAAGCTCGCCGGACGTGCGGATGAGCAGGTCCGGATCCGGGAAGCCGGCCGTGACCAGATACCGGTCGAAATCGGCCTGCTCCATCGCCTGGAATTCCTCCGGGGAGAGCTCCGAGGCCGCTTTTTTCGCCGCCTGGAGGATGTCCCACTTGCCGCTGTAGCTGAGGAAGACGATGACGGTGGTGCGGGTGTTCCCGGCCGTGACGGCCATCAGGTCGTCGATGGCGGCGTTGAGCGTGTCGCTCAACCGGGCGCGGTTCCCCAGCACCACGAAGCGGATGTTGTTCTCCATCAGATTGGACAGCTCGTTCTTGATCGAGCGCATCATCAGCTCCATCAGGGTGAGCACCTCGTCCTCCGGACGGTTCCAGTTTTCCTCCGAAAAAGCGTAGAGGGAAAGGTATTTCACGCCGTCCTCGGCGGCCGCTTCCAGGCAGGCCCGGACGCTTTCCACGCCCTCGAAATGGCCTTGCACGCGTTCCAGACCACGGGCCTTGGCCCATCGGCCGTTCCCGTCCATAATGATGGAAACGTGCTGCGGTATTCTTTTCTCCATAAAGGTTTATTCGTTGTTGCGGACGTCCTCGCCCCAGAAAAGACGCGAAGTGAGCGCCTTCACGAAACCGGACTGCGGGAGCCGGACTCGCTTAAGCGAAAACTGTGCCATCTCCACGTGGATGGTCCAGTCCGGCTGGATTTCGACGGTGCGGTTGTCCATCGACATCGTGGCGCCGCCGTCGCGGGACTCGAAGGAGATGTCGATCTTGGCGCTTTCGGGGATGACGATGGGGCGCACGTTGAGGTTGTGCGGGGAGATGGGAGCCATCACCAGCACCTTCGTATCGGGCATACAGATGGGGCCGCCCACGCTGAGCGAATAGGCCGTGGAGCCCGACGGGGTGGCGATCAGCAGACCGTCGGCCCAATAGGTGGGAAGGGGCTCGCCGTCGATGCTCACGTGGATGCCCAGCACGGAGGAGCCGCTGCGGTGCAGGGCCACCTCGTTCACCGAATAAGGAAGCAGGCCGATGGATTTCCGCGCCTCGGGGCCCTTGAGGGTGGCGTTGAGCACGGTCCGGTACTCGATGCTGAAATCCCCCTGGAGGAGCGCCTCGCGCACGGCTTCGGGCCGGTTCTCGCACAGGAAGCCGATGCGGCCGAAGTTCACGCCCAGGATGGGCAGGCCGATATCGGCCACCACGTGGGCCGCGCTGAGGAAGGTGCCGTCCCCGCCCATCGACAGGACCAGGTCCGTCTCCGGCCTTACATCGGCCTTGGACCGGATCTCATACACCTCGAAGGTGGCCGCCTCCAGGTCCTTGATGAGCGCGTCTTTGCGCGCATCCTTCCGCACGTCCTCGTTGAGGATGAAATATCCTATTTTCATAGCGAATGATCAATTAAGACTACAAAAATAGCATATTTCAAAAACATTTCCTATTCAATCGTAAGGTAACCTTTCTCAAAGGCCCCCGGAAAGAGGAATTTGGACTCTCTGTCGGGGAATTTGACGATTAGATATTTGTCATCAATGGCCATCACTTCGCCGGGACCAAGACTCTTATGAATGACGACATTCCCGACCTGGACACGCTCCCAGGGCTTGACGGACGATTCTTCGACAATTTCCTCCTGAGGAGGCGGCGCCTCGGCAGAGGACATCTTGGCAGTATCGATGGCGGTATCCCAAAGGCCGATAACCGTTCCGGTGTGCTTGTCAATGCCTGTGTATTCAAGAGATGAGTCCTCATAGCGCTTAAACTTATAGACGGCGTCGTTCATCAGCTCGCTGTTGAAGACGCCAAGACTCACCAGCAGACTGAAATCCTTGAGGGTGAGACCGGTGACCTTGCGGAAGAGTTCGGGCTCAAGTTGTTCGATAACATCCTTGAGGCAATATTCGCGATAGTCCGTGAGGTACATAAAGACCGGAATGCGGGTCGCGAACTTGATGAGCTTTTCCTGTATCTCTTTGCGCTTGCTCTTGTATTCTTTCTCCTCTGCAGTGAGTTCCTTCTTCTGTTTTGGCGTTAGATTGTCGCCCTTTTCTTTCTTGGTGTTCTTAACGTGTTCGGACTTGTTGATGATGGTCTCGATGTCGGAGTTGAGATTGCGGAACCCTTCAATGTTCATCAGAGCCTTCATTGCATCGGGATTATTCATCAGACGCTGGAGAGTGGCATTATCCACATTGACCAGCACGGCGCTCTCCCAGCGACGGGCAAGGAGCGTGGCGGTGGTGCCGCTCATCGCCATATCGAGCACGCCGGCGGCGTCAATTTCCTTCATCGAAGAGCCGTCGAAGGCCAGGATGGGCAGGAATTTGATGAACTGCTCCACCTTCTTTTCAGGGTTGTTCTCGTGGACATTGAGCTGGCAGCTATATTCTTCCACCTGACGGAGCGCCCGGTTGGGGGCGAAATCAAACACGTAGCAGAAGGGCTTCAGAATCAGTTCCTCGCCCCATTCATCCTTTGTGGTCCATGGAGACTGGACGCGAAAAGCGGCTTGGAAATAGGTTTCCGGGGAGGTGGTGTTGCGCAGCATGAGGATGCCCGTCCAGGGCTTCACGGTGACGCCAGTGGAGAGTTTGCCGCAGGAGAGGGTGATGGTCTTGGTCTGCTGCGGGTCTTCCATCGCATTGTACACCGGTTCTACAGCCTGTGCGCCCATTCCCGCCTCATTGCCGGCAGCGACAATGACGTTATACTCATCATAGAAACGATTACAGCGCTTCTTCAGGAGTTTCTTCATTGCCCGACAGGCGGCCACGGATGGCAAGAACCAGTAGGTGTGCTGCAGGTAGCTCAGCAGACGGGCATCAGAGAACGGCATAGGCGGCTTTTCCGTGCCCAATTTGAGTTCCGTGACGATGTTCTCGGTGTAAGCGCCACGAATGAGGTCCAGCCATTTCTGGACGTATTCCTCGTGCAGGAAATAGTCATCCTCTGCGCGGAAGAACTCGTTCAGGTCGAATTCGTCGAACTCTCCCTGGGCAGCAATTTCACGGATACTGTCCGGTAACTGGTATGTAAGCATCACCATCTTAGGCAACTGGGCGTAAGGGTTCTTCGGCCCTTTCCAAGCTTCCTTGGCAGCCTGCTCATCGGAGTAGGTCCAATTGTATATCTGCTCCTCGATGAATTCACCTGTGGAGATGGCGCGGAAAGGCGTCCCGGACAGATAGAGGTAGGCACCGGTACGTAGCGGCATCAAGCCCTCATCGTACATCTCGCGGGCCTCCAGTTCACGGACATTGTCGGCATCCTCGGTGATAATTTCCCCCACTTCCTCGGCTCGTTTCAGCGCAGGGTCTTTTTTGTCATAGAAGTTCTTGGCATTCTTGCCCCAAGCGCCGTAGTGATATTCGTCCAGGACAATGCAGTCCCAGTTTATGGTCTGAATCCATTTATTCGTAGCCTTAATACCGCCCGCGTCATTTTTTCCCAACACATCCTGGAAGGAGGCAAAACAGACAAAAGGCTTGCGTTCGTTGATGTAGTTGAACTCCCGGTCTTCCTGTTTCTGGCAGAACTGCCAGCCTTCAAAGGCTTTGTGCGTGAGCAAGTCTTCTTCCCAGGCGGTCTTGACGGCCGGTTTGAAAGTAAGGACCAGCACCTTCTTCCAGCCCATCTTCAGGGCGAGTTGATAAGTGGTGAAAGTCTTGCCGAAGCGCATTTTGGCATTCCAGAGGAAGTGCGGCGTGAGGCCACGGTTGGCAGGGTCTTTCTTGAATGCGTCAAAGTAGGCCGATGTCTTGGCGACGGCACGATCCTGCTCCGGGCGCATCGGGAAATCGTAGATGCGGTCGATCATCTTGTCCTTCCCGGCCACGGCCGTGGCGATGGCCTGCTCCACTTTCTTGACATCGCACACAAACCATTCGCCCTCTGGGTTCCGGATATGGGCTTTCCGGAGGATGCGGTGGACCAGTTTGTCGGTGAAGGACGAGCCGTCCTTTCTCATCGCAGGGCGCTTGAGCACAATCCTGTACTGGATGTTTCCGGTAAGGTTCTGTTCCCGTACACGGGTTTCGACGTCCCGCGTGGTATAGCCGACCTTGAGCCATCCCTTGTGGGTAGGTACGCCAATGTGCTCATAGGCGTAAATGGTCGGGGTTTCACCGATCCGGGTTCTTAACAGACTTTCAGCAGACATAAGTTCATTTATGTGCTGCCCTTAAAAATATTGCAGGAAAAGCTTTTGCTTTTTCAGAAAATCTCACTACCTTTGCATCGGAAGGGGAGATAGTGTATGAGTTCGCCCCATTCTATCTCCTAAAACCTTCCCAAACTGACCACCCCTCGATCGGGGTGGCTTTTTTGTCCCATACGGCCAGTTCCCCATCCTCGGAAATGGCAAGCAATCTACTAATATTCAATCCCTTACCCGGATCAGGGCTAGCCATATACTTGCCGATACCGTCCTCGATTCTAGCCGCCGAGAATAGATTCTTGTCAGGGAAATACAGAACAACGCATTGTGCCTTTTGCTTATCCGCCTTCAGAAGCTTTGAGCAGATGGCCCACGTCCCCTTCCCTTCTATCGCCTTAATCTCCAGCGGGACATCATCCAAATATCCATCGCAACTCTTTACACCTGGCCGGTTCGTCTCTGATTCCAGCACGATTCTGTGGCCACTCTTCCTCATAATAGCAAGAACAGCCCGTTCGTAATCACCCTGGCTCTTTCCGTTAATTCCCGGCTTCTTCGCGAACTTATGAAGCCTATGTACGGCACTCATCCCGCCCGATTCCTCATCGAACGTAACATCCAGATAATCATCGTTTTGTGAGAGGCGAAGATACTCGTTATAGTTATCTTCCCGCCGCAAGTCGGAGTACAGCATCGCGTAACAAGTTTCCCTTCAACGCGTCTATAACCCCCTTAGACGGATCAAAAGATTCTACGCGAAGTTAGCTTTTCCTATCAATATTTCAAAGAGCAAATTATTGTTTTTTTATTCCATTGGTCGAACCAGAGACTCAATGAAAGCAATTTCTTCTCCGGTTAATTTGTATTTTTCGTATAGAACATCATCCGTCCAGATTGTGTTATAGTCTTGGACGGGGACGTACGAATAAACGCCACGAGCAGCGTTTTGCGTATTCTTCTTCAAAAGGACAAGGAATCGAAAAAACTTTGTCTTTACATAACTCTCCAGACTCTTTGCTTCTTTTTCAGAATCAAATTCATCGAGTACGAGATAGGTTTCAGTACAGCAAGTCTTGGGGCCACCAATGAAAGGTTTGCCAAGTACAAGATAAGGGAATTCGCCTCTCTCACCATATGCTTTAGCAATCATCACCTTGTACTTGTTGACCCATTCTCTATTCTGCTGTATTTGAGTCTTTTGTATATACCCATTGTTCGGATATGCGTATACCATTGTATCTCCCTTACTAACCGGGCGAATATCCCCAAATGGCTTTCTTGGACTCACACCCATCTCGAAGCTTTTAAAGCCTTTCTTCCTGACCTTTTGTAGAATGGAAACAGCCTCATTGAAACGGACAAATGAATCGCAACCAGGCTCCAAAAGCGGACGTGTCAAGACCGTCTTTTTCCCATGTCTAATAGTAGTAACTTCACACAGACCATTATACTCCCTCTCCCAAAGAAAATAGCAAACACCTCCTGACAAATCAACGCCAGGGAAGCACTCTGTAGAATCGAAGTAATCAACCAAATGGCTTATTCCTTTGTCCTTAAGCATTTTGTCGCGAAATTCATCAAGGCCCTTGCCGCCAGAATACCATCTGGACGGAATAATCATTGATAAAAACCTGGGTTTAAGACGCTGAGCCTGTTCAATGAATTTGTGATACAAAGGGGTTGCACTTGAACCGGTTCCACCGCCATCATTTAGCTGATACGGAGGATTTCCGACGATTACGTCAAATTTCATGTTTCCAAAGAATTGCTTGGGATTGTCTGTGTGAATAAACATATAGGCATATTGCTCTGCTTCTGAGCCTCGGTCATAGACCGCTTGAGATGCGCCGCAGTATTTGCACTTGCCGTTTTCCCAGGTGTGCGAACGGTTGACGTACAAGATGTTACCGCCATCCGTATCGAAACGAGAGACACTGTATTTGCCATTTGCGTGTTTACTGCAATAAAGGGAGCGACGCGACAGGTAAGAGGTCAACTCCGTGATGGCGATGCCGAAGACCTGATTGTGCAGGATATGGTCGATGCGGAGTTGCCGGTCAGGCATCTGGGATTCCAGACCACGGTCGAGCCGCTTGACGATTTCGCGGAGGAAGACGCCGCTTTTTGAGAATGGATCGAGGAACTTGGTGTCCGGGCTCTTGAAAAGGTCCTGCGGTAACAGGTCCAGGACTCGATTGGCCAGTTCCGGCGGGGTGAAAACTTCGTCGTTGCTCAGATTGGCAATGCAGTTTAGCACGTCCGGATTGTAATTACTGTTCACCATAGGCAGCAGCATTTATCTTGAGGAAATGGACGGGTACATAAGTCTCAGCCGGAAGGTCGGAGAAGAGCCCGTCGCTTTCGTATTCACCAACGAGATAAGAGAACTCGTAGTCCCGGCGGTTGACCTTGTCGGCTCCAATGAAACTCCATTCGCTTATGTGTATCCACTCATTGGGACGATCCACACGCTTGTACGTGAGGGCATCGCCGTGTATGATATTCTTTGAAAGGATATAGCGGACAGCCTCAATGCAGTTGTCCTTGCATTTAGATTTGAAGAGACCCTGGTATTGCTCCGTGAAGAAGTTCAGAAGGCGTTCTCGGCAGGCTTCGGCATTGTCGGCCAGGATTTCGATGCCGTAGATGCTGGATATGGCCCAGATGGCATCGTGTTCGTATTGGAGCTGAGTATATTGCTTTGCTTTAACG
>JAEEIJ010000085.1 GCA_016281315.1 Bacteroidales bacterium | reverse complement strand
TAATGGGAAGCAGCTACGTAGGGCTGCTTCCACAACTATACAAACTCAACAATAAACAGGAACAAATGAGCCTCTGAACTGCCTGGCAAAATGTACAAACAACTTTACGAAAAAAAGTACAAAGAATGTTTGCTTATTACACTTGATACTCAGTGCTGTCCTGTTGAGCATCTTATAATAATACCGCCATTATCCGTTTTGATAATCCCGTAACTATTTATCAACCAACATATTATAAATTATCCGTTTCACCCTGTCGTGAAACGGATAACTCTTCGTATCTTGCCGGCAAAAAGAATTGAACTATGAAGAATTATGAATTTATAAGAAATATTCTTACATTTGTGGAGGAATAAGTTTGATGAATATGGCAAGAACCGTTACTGTCTCTCTGGGCCCCCACTTTGAAGAATACATTCAGGCTGGTATCAAATCCGGGAAATACAACAATGTCAGTGAAATGATACGTGCCGCCCTTCGTCATCTTGAGGAGGACGAAGCCCGGTTGGCTGCCTTCTGCTCGGCTATTGACGAAGGTGATGCAAGTCCGGATGTCGAAGGGTTTGACGAAGAGGCGTTTATCGCCGAAATAAAAGAGGGCTGGAGGGTGAAGAATGGGTGAATACGT
Source organism: Bacteroidales bacterium (assembly GCA_016281315.1). Taxonomy (GTDB): domain Bacteria; phylum Bacteroidota; class Bacteroidia; order Bacteroidales; family UBA932; genus Cryptobacteroides. The sequence goes on along the minus strand of JAEEIJ010000085.1, from coordinate 9,582 downwards.
GCTTTCGGAGCGTTCTAAGAAGGACATCCTCTCCATAGCCAATTATACGAAAGAAAAATGGTCCGAAGAACAGGCCGAGCAATATGTCCGTATGCTGTTTTCGGAGTGTCGTTCGCTTGCAGATAAACCGTTAGCGGGCCGATCTTATGAGCCTTTTAGGCCAGGCCTAAGGGGCTACCCCTGTGGCAAGCACGTAATCTTTTATCGGGTTATGTCGGACGGTCGGGTGCGCATCGTTCGCATCCTTCACGAAAGAATGGATTTCCCCAGACACCTGTAGCCGGATGTGACTCTTCCTCCGGATTCCGGATGCTCTCGATTACTTCTACAAAGATCGGGAGTCGGCAAATCTTTGCAAACCTTGCAACGATTTGGCGTCGGCTCAAATCGGTCATATCTTTGCACAAAACAATGCGGGGTGACGCAGTGGTTAGCGTGGGAGTTTCATAAGCTCCAAGTCGCGGGTTCGAATCCCGCCCCCGCAACCAATATAAAAAATGATAACGCTATGGCTGGAAATAATACAAACGAAGTGACCAAACAAGAGAATAGTAATCTGCTCCCCATACTAATGCAGGAGGTAGAAAGCAAAATACTCGTAGTGCGTAACCAAGATGTGCTGCTAGATCGCGATGTGGCTGCTATATATGGTGTTGAAACGCGCGAGGTGAATCAGGCAGTGCGTAACAATCCACGTAAGTTTCGTGAAGGGTATGTTATTGAGTTGACAAATGAAGAGTCATCTGTTCTAAGATCAAATATTTTGACCTTAGAGGCGGCGAATGGCAAGGGGCGGTTCAGTAAATACAATTTTAAGGCTTTTACTTCCAAGGGATTATATATGTTGGCAACATGCCTTAAGTCCGAACGAGCAACCGATGCTACTGTGGCTATCGTGGAAACGTTCGACAAGGTGCAAAATTTAAAGCGAGAACTGCTGGACCTGCACAAAGAGACGGATAAGGCAAAGCAGGCTTCGAAGATACAGCACTTCGGCGAAGTGCTTGCAGACATCGTGATGCCGGACCTTCAAACCAGTGAAACAGAGTCCAGCCTTGAGATCAACTTCTTCATCGGAAAGCTTAAGCATACCGTGAAGCGGGTGCGCAAAGATGTGGCTGAAAAATAGATGAATGTGAGACGAGATATGGACGGAACTATTCTAATAAAGGACAACGTATGAAAAGGGATAAACTAACGCAGCCACTGCTTGAGCGGGCTGGATGCGGAAATCGGGAGTTGAACGGAATCTGTGTGAAGGGTCGGTCTCGGGAATTGTTGCTGGAGATAAGGGAATTGCTGGATGTGTTTGCACCGGATGGGGATGATTATCGGCATTCATTATGGATTGAGGTGCCGCGGGGGAAACCTTCGGACTGGTGCGGCTATAATGAGGCAAAGGCTTGGGCCGATCAAGAAGTTTACACGCGGTCGGAGTATCTGAAGGAATGGAAGGTGAATTATCCGCGTGAGGTGCAGTGGTATCATCTCTCTGTAAGTCGTTACAAAGGGCACACCTGGCTACATATGGTGGAAAATGACCACTGGTGGTGCCAGATTCACGATGATGATGACAAGGACGCGCATTTGCGCGATATGGAGTGGCTGTTAGAGCCGCTGGCCGATTATCTCCGGGAAAAGGTGCCTCAGATTGCGGCGGATGTATCGGCCTATAACCAGTACGTAGAGGAGCATCTCCCCAAGCGGCAGCGGACGGGTCGGATTTCACGGAAGGATCTGGATCGGATTGTGCCCTGGCAGCGGCGGCTTCCCAGGAACGCTAAAAAGGTTGTCCGGATGCTGAAGGAATGCATCGCCAATGAAAAAGTATACAGGCGGACGGAACCGCAGTGGGTGGATGGCGAACTGCAAAGACAGGATAACACAACGGATGTTGCATTGTTGCCTCCTTGTTATCGGGAGCCGCTGCCTAAAATGAGCATCAGATTGTATGCCAAGTACTTCCGAGTGGCGTATAGCGCCTATAGAGAGCATTTCAGGCGTCTGTACAGGCGGAGCCGAAGGGAGGTGCGGGAGTATAAGGAATGGCTGGAGGAGTCATCGACCCTTACAGATGTTGAGTTTTACAGACATAACCAGTTTGGCCGACACGGAGAGATTACGGATGAAACGGACTTTGACAGCGAACAGGCGTTTAAGGATATGGCCTTTGACCATTATGGGGAACTGGGGTTGTCCAGGATGGATGTTCACGCGACGGATTACTATACGCCAGGAAGATGGCTGATTAGCTTTGGAGTAAGCTATTCGGCCTGGGTAGATGTGGGTTGTGAAATAGCCCTGGCGTTATATGAGGCTGGTGCCCCCTTGCTGCTTCACGACGCACAGCGTATGCTGGACATCTTGGAAGAACGTGACTATGTAAAGCTAACGCCACATACTTTCCACGATTACCTGAATCACCACGAAGAGGGGAGTGTCTTTGATCTTCCTTATGAGTGTTATCTTGGCAAAGGAGACGAGATTACACGGGAGCAGTACGACGAGATTGTTTCGCTGGCCGAATGGAATGAGGAGACGCAATTGTCGCTGGATACTACAGTCCCGCTCGAAGACCCGGCCTATGACCCCATCCGTGAGGAAGTTTCCAATCCGTTGACGGCCTGCGAAATCCTTGGGCGGCTAGAAGAAAAGTTCGGAATTGGTGTCGGCATCAGCGACTATAATGACCATCAGCTCGTTTACTTGTATGGCTGGAAGGATGGTTTGGACAAGATTCAGATCAAAGATAAGCGCTTCACCAGCACGAATCAAGCGATTCTGGAGGTTCTAAGGATGTTCGCCAATGCTTTAGAGAAAAATGACGGGCGGTAAAATATGAAGATTCAATACGCATCGGATTTACATTTGGAGTTCGCGGAAAACCGCGGACTCTTGGAACAGGGCGGGGGAATAACGCCCGTCGGGGACATCCTTGTACTTGCGGGGGATGTGTCGTATCTGGGGAATATAGAAATGATGAAGCAGCCGTTCTTTGACTGGTGTGCGGAGCATTATCGGCAAACGTATATCGTGCCGGGGAACCACGAGTTCTACGATGGTTATGACATCGCCCCGACGATGGACGATTATGAATATGAGTACCGTGACAATGTGCGTTATCTTAATAATGCAAGTGTAATACTGGACGATACCGAACTCTTTTTCACTACACTCTGGACGAAGATAAACCCGTTATTCCTTTGGACCATACAGCGGGGGATGAATGATTTCAAGTACGGCGTGCTGAAGGGGGAACGGTTCAGGGTGAACGATGTGGACGACCTGCACCGGCGGTGCGCTGAGTGGTTGGAGTCGGCCTTGAAGACATCTACGGCAAAGACCAAGATTGTGGTGACGCACCATTGCCCCACGTTACGGGATGCGTTCAACAGCTATCCGGGCGGGGCGCTGAACTCGGCCTTCCAGGTGAATCTGGATGACTTTATCCTGAAAACAGAAGCCGATTATTGGATTTATGGGCACACGCATTATTCCGGCGGAAGCGGTACGGTGATTGGCAAGACGCAGTTGCTGTGCAACCAGATGGGCTCGTCTTCTATGGAGAAAACAAGGATTTTGTGCCGGATGCAGTGATTGAAGTGTAGAGGATTTCTTATTATGAATAACAAGGCACGGGTTCCTTTTGTTGCCACACACCCGGGGGAACTCATAAAGGACGAATTAAAAGAAAGAGGGTTAACCCAAAAGAAACTCGCAGAGATGACAGGTATCAAAGCATCGGTTATCTGCGAAACCATTTCGGGAAAGCGCTCGGTCTCTCTGAATATGGCTGTCGCGTTGGAGAAGGCTTTGGGTATTCCTGCCGATATTTGGATGAATCTCCAGACGCAGTACAACCTGGCTACCGTTCCGGGATACAAGCCTCCGTCCGGTAAAGGCCGTCGGGGGAACGGTGGATGAAAAACAGCGCGGCTCTTTTGGGGCCGAGGGCATCGGTGAACTTCTTCTTGATACGGGAGATGTTGCTGTAAAAGATGGTCTTGGGCCCCGCACAAAGGGATTTGAGGGCGTTTTCTTGCAGGCCGATGTCATCGTAAAGAGACTCCTGCCCATATATTTGGCGGAGCTCTTCCCAGTATAGGGAAAGATTGCCGGCCGATATTCCCTCCGGGTGTGCGAGAAAGAGCCGAAAGAGGCTGGCTTCGGTGGGGTTAAGGCGGATTTCGGCGCCGTCGGCGGGCAGGAAAAAGTAGCCGCGGAGGGGCTCCGGGACGACGGGTCTTCTCTTGTTACTGGTTCCCATACGCTTTTTTGCACAAAGATCCGCGTTCATTTGCAAAGAACCATATTTTGGCAAGCTTGCCAAGATTTGGTGATTCCGAAAAAAATGATATAAAAAATAATTCGTATCTTTGCAGTTACCCCCAAAAGGGTAACTGTGTTTTTTTTATGAGTTCAAACAAACATGACGGCCTGGTAAGGCGGCTGTCCACCTGGTACTTCAGCAGGAAGATGCTGCCCTATTGGGTTATAATGGCGATGGATATGGCCATCGTGTTCATTGCGGCCGTATTCACGTTCTGGGTCAGCTTCCGCACGTCGCTGCTGGTGGAGCACCGGTGGGCGGTGTTTGCATCGGCCGGGATGTTCTCGCTGGTGAGCCTCATCGGTGCACGCATCTTCCGCACCTATTCTGGCGTGCTGCGCTATTCCAGCTTCTCGGACCTGCTGCGCCTCATCTATGCCAATGCCCTGTCGCTGGCGCTGGCTTCCGTGGTGGTGTATTTCTCCCGCCGCTATCAGTTCTATTACCTGGGCGTATTCTCCATCTGGCGCACGGTGGTGGTCTTTATGGTGTCCACCCTCATGATGTGGGCCGTCCGCGTGATCGTGAAACTGATGTTCGACGCTGTGAACACGGATGCACGGGCCAAACGGACCCTCATTTACGGTGCGCTTACCGGCGGGATCGGCCTGGCCAAGAGTATCCGTTCCCAGACTCCCGTGAAGTTCAACCTGGTGGGTTTCATCACCCACGAGCACAAGATCAAGGACAAGAAACTGCTGGGCGTTCCCGTGTTCTCGCTGGAGGACGATATTGCCGATATCGTGGCCCGGGAGCGCGTGCAGGCCGTTCTGGTGAGCCCGCTGCGCACCAACGAATTCCGGGAAAACCAGAAGATCCAGGATATCTTCATCAATGCGGGGGTCAAGATTTATATGGCCGAGGATTTCAAGGAGGCCAGCGTACGCAACGGCGCCCTGCTGGACGAGCCTCTGGAGAATCTGCAGCTCAAGGAGGTGAGCGTGGAGGACCTCCTCCCGCGTCAGGAAATCCGCGTGGACATGGCTTCGGTGGGCGAGCAGCTCGCCGGAAAGCGGGTGCTCATCACCGGATCGGCCGGCAGCATCGGCCTGGAGATCGTGCGGCAGGTGGCCAAGTTCGGCCCGGAGAAACTCATGCTCATCGACCAGGCGGAGACGCCCCAGCACGACGTCCGCCTGATGATGGCGAAGGATTTCCCCGAGGTCCCCTGCGAAGTGGTGGTCACCAGCATCAGCCGCCGCACGCGCATGGAGCACATCTTCGAGGACTTCCGCCCGGACTATGTCTTCCATGCCGCGGCCTACAAACACGTGCCCATGATGGAGGACAACCCCAGCGAGGCCATCCTGAACAACGTCTATGGCACCAAGATCCTGGCCGATCTCAGCGTAAAATTCGGCGCCAGGAAGTTCGTGATGATCTCTACGGACAAGGCCGTGAATCCCACCAACGTGATGGGCTGCAGCAAGCGCATCTGCGAGATCTACGTCCAGAGCCTGGACCGCAAGCTCAAGCTGGAAGCCCTGGAGCGCGGCCGCGGGAAAGGCGAACGGCCGGAGTACACGCAGTTCGTGACCACCCGCTTCGGCAATGTCCTGGGCAGCAACGGCAGCGTGATTCCGCTGTTCCGCGAGCAGATCAAGAGCGGCGGTCCCGTCACGGTGACCGACGAGCGGATCGTTCGCTACTTCATGCTCATCCCGGAAGCCTGCAAACTGGTGCTGGAAGCCGGCACCAAGGGCAACGGCGGGGAGATTTTTGTCTTTGATATGGGCCAGCCCGTGAAGATCGCCGACCTTGCCAAGCGCATGATCGCCCTCTCGAACGCCAAGAACGTGGAAATCAAGTACACAGGCCTGCGGGAAGGGGAGAAGCTCTATGAGGAGGTGCTCTCCAGCAAGGAGGACACCAAGCCCACCTTCCACGAGAAAATCCGCGTGGCGAAGGTGCGCGAGTACGACTTCGAGCAGGTGAGCAAGGATATCGACGACCTGGTGGAGATTGCCAAGAAATTCGACAATATGGAGACGGTGCGCAAAATGAAGGAAATCGTCCCCGAATACAAGAGCAATAATTCCGTGTACGAAAAACTGGATGTGAAATGATAGTCAAGTCTTTCGTCCTCAAGCGGCAGTCGCTTGACCGCATCGCCCGTGAGATCGGCCCGGACACCGTGGCGGTGGTGCGCCCCCAGAGAAGGATCGAGGCGCTGCTTCGCGAAGCCATCCGCCTCACGCTCGTGGAGAAGAAACGCTCGGACGAGGAAATGGCGCGCTTCGAGGCCTATTTCCTGGAGATGTCGGAGGATGCCTCCTATCAGGCCGATGTTAAAGCCACCGTGGAATCCATCGCCACCTACCTTCGCGAGGGGATGTACGTCCAGACATCGGCCACGGCCGTGGAGGACTACGTGATGGCCAAATGCGCCCGGATGTGCGCGGAGGCCGTGAACGCCCGCGTGAAGGCGCGCTTCATCGACGGCACGGAGATTATGCTCTGCCGCTCGGACGCGAAAGGGGACCAGCACTTCGACTGGAGCGCCTCGCGCGAGCAGATATCGGCCCGCTGTAACCAGACCCCGCTCGTCATTTCCGGCGGCTACGGACGCCTGGATTCGGGCTACGTGGTGCGTGTGGGGAAGGACGGCGCCCACCTGATGGCTAGCCTCATCGCTGAGGTCCTGAAGGCCGACGGCATCGAGTTCCACATCGAAGACCACGGCATCGACGGCATCCCGGCGATGACCTACGACGAAGCCGCGCATTACTGCGCATCGGCCCGGGCGCCTTTCTCTTCGTCGGCCATCTGGCCCGCGAAAAACGCCGGCATCCCCATCCTGGTGAAGGACATCGCGGACGACAGCTTCAAAGGCACCCTCATCTCTACCGATTCCGTGCACCGGACGGCGGTTTTGGCCGATAAAGACCTCGCCCTTCTCACCGTCTACGGAACGGGCCTGCTGGGTCGCGTGGGTATGTCCGGCGGCATTTTCAGCTGCCTCGCCGCGGCGGGGGTGAACGTGCGTTTCATCGCCCAGACCTCCTCCGAATACAGCATTTCCTTCGCCGTGAAGGCCGATGACGCCGCGTGCGCCGAAGAAGCCCTCCGCGGGCTCTTCCGCGACAACCCGCTGCTCCCGCTGGACGACGTAGTGGTCCTGGACCAGGCCGTGGGCATCGTGACCGTGTTCGGCAGCCGGATGCGGAACCTCCCCGGCACCAGCGCCGCCGTGTACGCGAAACTGGGCGCCGCGGGAATCAACATCATCGCAAGCGCCCAGGGCGGGGAAGAGCTCTCGATTTCGCTCGTGGTCGCGGAAGGCGACACGGACAAAGCCGCAGAGCTTCTGCAATAAAAAAGAGCGCCGCGGCGCTCTTTTTTTATTTCTTACTTTTAATATATCGTACGTAGCCGAACTGGATTCCCAGTAAATCGGTGTCGCGCGCGGCGTTGAACTGGCTCATCCGGGCCTTGCCGGAAACGACGTGCGAGGCGGCGGGGTCGTTGGGATCGGCCTCATAGGCGGCTTCGTCGTCGATGTGCAGGGTCTTCTTGTCCTGGACGGTGGCGTTGTAGCCGATGCTGAAGATGGGAACGCTGATGGTGATGGCGCTGCCGTCGCGCAGCATCACGGCCAGGCCGCCGGCCAGCTTGATGCCCACGCCGAAGCCCTGGGAAACGCGCTCGCGGTTCACCGTCTTCTGGGCGCGGGGCACATTGTTGGTATAGCCGTAGTTGGCGAACAGGCGTCCTTCACCGAACACGCCGAAGGTCTTGCTGCCGAAGAACGACAGGTACTTGCGGGCCACCAGCGAACCGCCCATCCTGTGGTGAATGAGGGAACGGTTGGAGACGTTCAGGTTCCACGAAGCGCTTTCAAAGCCCAGAATGTCGCGCAGGTCCAGATTCAGGTCCGAATCCACCAGATAGCCGCTGTAGTCCAGGCTCACGCCCAGGGAGATATCGTCGGCGATGAAGGTGGAGAAGCTGGGACGGACGTTCCAGGTCTGGAGGCGGCCGTCGCCGATGTTGATGAGGCTGAAGATGGAGTAGCCGATGTTGTTTTCCGCGTCGCCGATGGCGCTGAAGCTGCGGTAGCCGCCGCTGACGCCGTAGGCGTGGTTACCCTTTTCGATGAAGACTACGCTGCCCTTTTCGGGGTCCGTGAAACGGTCCAGGATGCCCTGGCCGAAGGCCGAAAATCCCACGAGGACGACGGCCAAAGTGGTGATAAGCTTTTTCATGGGTGCAAAAATACAATTTTTTTCTTAACTTTGAAGGTTATAATAAAAGTAAACTATGGAAGAGCGCAAACTCAATTTCATCGAAGAGATTATCGAAAAGGATTTGGCGGAAGGGAAGATGGATTCCATCCTTACGCGTTTCCCGCCGGAGCCCAACGGCTACCTGCACCTGGGGCACGCGAAGAGCATCTGCCTCAACTTCGGCCTGGCGCAGAAATACGGCGGCAAGACGAACCTCCGCTACGACGATACCAACCCCACCAAGGAAGACACCGAATACGTGGATTCCATCAAGGAGGACATCCAGTGGCTGGGTTTCCAGTGGGAGAAGGAGCTCTATGCGAGCGATTACTTCGATCAGCTCTACGAGTGGGCCGAGGAACTCATCCAGCGGGGTCTTGCCTATGTGGATGACCAGACGCAGGAGGAGATCCGCCTGAACCGCGGCACCGTGGACAAGCCCGGTACGCCCAGCCCCTGGCGGGACCGTTCCGTGGAGGAGAACCTCAAACTTTTCCGGGAAATGAAGGCCGGGAAGTATGCGGAAGGGGAGAAGGTGCTCCGCGCCAAGATCGATATGGCGCATCCGAATATGATGTTCCGCGACCCGCTCCTGTACCGCATCAAGTTTGCGCATCATCACCGCACCGGGGACAAGTGGTGCATCTACCCGATGTACGACTTCACCCACGGCCAGTGCGATTCCATCGAACATATCACGCACTCGATCTGCACGCTGGAGTTCGACGTGCATCGGCCCCTCTACGACTGGTTCATCCAGACGCTGGGCATCTATCCTTCCCATCAGTACGAGTTCGCGCGCCTGAACCTCACCTATACGCTGATGAGCAAGCGCAAGCTCCTGGAACTGGTCCAGAAGGGCCTTGTGAGCGGCTGGGACGACCCTCGTATGCCCACCCTGTGCGGCGTTCGCCGTCGCGGCTATACGGCGCAGGCCTTAAGGATGTTCTGCGACAAGATCGGCGTTTCCAAGCGCGACCAGCTGATGGACATCCAGCTGCTGGAGTGGTGCGTGCGGCAGGACCT
>JAEEIJ010000084.1 GCA_016281315.1 Bacteroidales bacterium | reverse complement strand
CGCGGCCCAGTTCACTCATCATGGAGCAGATGTTGATGATCTTGCCCTCGCGGCGCTCCATCATCTCCGGCAGCACGGCGCTGGAGACGATGAACGGAGCCACCAGGTCCACGTCAATCACCTGCTGGAATTCCTTCCGCTCCATCTCGTGCATGGGGATGCGCTTGATGATGCCCGCGTTGTTCACCAGGATGTCAATCTGGCCCACCTCCTTGTGGATAGTCTCGACGAGCGCCTTCACGGCCACTTCGTCGGTTACGTCGCAGACATAACCGTGCACATTCTTGATGCCGGCCTCTTTGTAGTTGTCCAGGCCGCGCTGAAGCGCCGCTTCATTGATGTCGTTGAAGATAATGTTCTTCGCACCGGCGGCTACAAAAGCCTTCGCGATGTTGAAACCAATACCGTAGGAACCTCCGGTAATCCAGGCATTCTTGCCCTCAAGAGAAAAAATGTTTGCCATAATGCTATTGAGTTTATTGTTTATACTTCAACCGGTTTGTATTTGGGAACCAGGCTCTTCATAAGGGTCCAGGCCAGCAGATAGGCCAGGCCGCAGAAGCAGAACATAATGAAGTAGCCCGCAGGTTTCCCTTCGAAGCCCAGGAAATGGAACGCGGCGCCCTGCCCTTCAGCATAGGTGAAGAGCTGGCCCGCCACCCATTGGATAATCATAGAACCGATACCGCCCGCCATTGCGCCGATGCCGGTGATGGTGGCAACGGTGCTCTTGGGGAACATATCGCCCGTGGTGGAGAAGAGGTTGGCGCTCCAGGCCTGATGTCCGGCTCCGGCAAGGCCGATCAGTATGGCCGGCCACCAGGGGCTGTTGAAATGCACGCCCAGCGGTTGGGCCAGGAGGGCGGCCAGCGGGAAGAAGGCGAAGATGAGCATCGCCAGCATACGGCCGGCATACGGGTTCATTCCCTTCTTGTCCACGAAGATCTTGGGCAGATAGCCGCCGCCGATGGAAATCACCGTTACGATGGCGTACAGCGTGAAGATGAGCCACTGTCCCAGCGAAGAGGTGGCCGGGGCGTGGAACTGGTTGCTGAAGTAGGAAGGCGCCCAGAACAGGAAGAACCACCAGACGCCGTCGGTGAAGAACTTACCGGCGATGAAACTCCAGGTCTGCCGGTACTTGAAGCACTGGATGAACGGGATGGCCTTTTCCTCGGCCCCGGTTTCCACGGGCACTTCCCCGTCGTCCTGATGGATGTATTCCAGTTCGGCCTCATTGACAAACTTCGATTTTTCGGGCTTGTCGTACATAAAGGCCCAGAAGAACATCCAGATGAAGCCCAGGCCGCCGATGATGATGAAAGCCATCTCCCAGCCGAACTTGACGGCGAGCGGCGGAATGAGCAGCGGAGCGGCCAGGGCGCCCACTGAAGCGCCTGCGTTGAAGATGGAGGTGGCGAAGGCACGGTCCTTCTTGGGGAAATACTCCGCCGTCACCTTGATGGCCGCCGGAAAGTTCCCCGCCTCACCGAGCGCCAGGATGCCACGGCATAGCAGGAACAGATACACCGAGGTGGTGCTCACCGCCAGGGCGACGTTGGAACCGGCTTCCACGGCACGCATAGCGGCCACGGAGTCCAGTCCGGCGATGTGGGCCGTCGCCCAGCCGCAGGCGGCGTGAAGGCACGCGCCGGCCGACCAGACGCCGATGGCCACGAGATATCCCTTCTTGGTTCCCATCCAGTCCACGAATTTGCCGGCAAACAGGCAGCAAACTGCATAAAAGATGGAGAAGAAACTGGTGATGGTGCCGTAATTGGCATCGGTCCAGTGGAACTCGGGCTTGATGAATTCCTCGTAGGTCAGGGACAGTACCTGACGGTCCAGATAATTGACCGTGGTGGCCACGAACAGCAGGCTGCACAGCCACCAGCGCCAGTTGGACATTAGTTTTTTCTGCGTAGACATAGGCTAGAGGATGGATTTAACGGCTTCGCGCATACCCTTGGCCTGGATAAGGGCCAGGTCCGCGGTAAGAAGGTCGGCCAGGCCGGGAATGGCATTGAGGTCTTCGCCCCAGATGAAGGAATCGGCCAGGACGCCTTCGGCCACTTTGCGTACGTCGCCCGTCGCCCAGAGGCCTTTCAGCAGGCCGATGATCCTTTCGTCATCCTGCGGCACAATCTCGTCCCCGCCGCGTTTCCCGCCCTTGTAATAGGTGCAGATACCGGCCAGGCCCAGCACCAGCCCCTGCGGGAGTTCGCCCTTGCGCTCCAGGTAGGTTTTCAGGCCGGGCAGGTCGCGGGTCTTGAACTTGGGGAAACTGTTGAGCATGATGCTGGTCACGAAATGCTTCACGAAAGGATTGCGGAAGCGTTCCATCACGTCGGCGGCGAACTTTTCCAACTCGGCCTTCGGCAGGTTCAACGTGGGAAGCAGTTCCTCAAACATCACCTTATGGACGAACTTCCCTATCTCGGGATCCTCGCAGCATTCCTTTACGGTATTGAGGCCGCTGAGGTAGCCCACGGGGCTCAGGACCGTGTGGGGGCCGTTCAGGAGCGTCACCTTCCGCTCGTGATAGGGTGCCTCGCTGGGAACGAAGAGCACGTTCAGGCCGGCTTTGTCGGCCGGGAACTCGGCGGCGACTTCCTGCGGGGCCTCGATGACCCAGAGGTGGAAGATTTCGGCCTTGTCCAGCAGGTTGTCCTGATAGCCCACACGCTCGCACAGGGCGGCGGCATTGTCGCGCGGGTATCCCGGGACAATGCGGTCCACGAGCGTACTGTATACGCCGCAGGCCTCCTCGAACCAGGCGCTGAAATCCGGCCCCAGCTTCCACAGGTCGATGTACTGGCGGATGCACTCTTTCAGGTGCTTGCCGTTCTCGAAAATGAGTTCGCAGGGGAAGATAATCAGGCCCTTGCTCCTGTCCCCCTTGAAATGCTGCCAGCGGTGATACAGCAGCTGGGTAAGCTTGCCCGGATAGGAACTGGCGGGTTTATCTTCCAGCTTGCAGGCCGGATCGAAAGCGATGCCGGCCTCCGTGGTGTTGGAAATCACGAAGCGGATTTCCGGCTGCTCGGCGAGAGCCAGATAGGCGCCGAAGTCCTCGTAGGGGTTCAACCCGCGGGAAACAACGTCGATGAGGTCCACGCTGTCTACGGGCTCGCCGTTCTGCAGGCCCTGCAGGTTCAGGTGGTACAGGCCGTCCTGTTCGTTCAGCCAGCCCACCATCCCTTTCTCGATGGGCTGGACAATCACCACCGAGCCGTTGAAATCAGTTTTCTGGTTGGTCTTCCAGATAATCCACTCGATGAATGCGCGAAGGAAGTTGCCTTCGCCGAACTGAATCACCTTTTCGGTGTAGCGCTTCGCCTGGGGAGCGCTGGTTCTGTTAAGTCTTTCCATTTTATATAATTACAATGTTACTCCGGTTTTAAAGATGGCAATCTCGCGGATGCCGTGTTTTTCATTGTTGACCGCCTCACCGCTCGCCACGGCCAGGACATAGTCCCGGAAACGCGCGGCCACATCGGCCATCGCCTCCCCCTGCGCCAATACACCCGCATTGAAGTCAATCCAGGTGGGTTTTCCCAGCGACAAAGGGGTGTTGGTGGCAATTTTCATCGTGGGAACGAAACTTCCGAAGGGCGTACCCCGGCCGGTGGTGAAGAGCACGAGCTGGCAGCCGCTGGCCCCGAGGGCCGTCGAGGCCACCAGGTCGTTGCCAGGGGCCGACAGGAGATTCAAACCCTTGACGGAGAGGCGCTCGCCGTATTTCAGCACGCCGCGGACGATGCTTCCGCCGCACTTCTGCGTGCAGCCCAGGGACTTTTCTTCCAGCGTGGAAATACCGCCGGCCTTATTGCCCGGCGAAGGATTCTCGTACACCGGCATTCCCTGTTTGATGAAATACTCCTTGAAGTCGTTGATGAGCGACACGGTCTTATCGAACGTGGCCCGGTCCTGGCAGCGGTTCATCAGGATGGTCTCGGCCCCGAACATCTCGGGGACCTCGGTGAGCACCGTCGTGCCCCCCTGCTCCACAATCCAGTCGGAGAACACGCCCAGCAGCGGATTGGCGGTAATGCCCGACAGACCGTCGGAGCCGCCGCACTTGAGTCCTACGCGCAGTTCGCTCACCGGAACGTCCACCCGGATGTCCTTGGAGGCAAGCGCGTAAATCTCCCTGAGCTGCTGAAGGCCATACTCCACCTCGTCCTGAACTTTCTGGCACACGAACATCCGCACCCGCTTCTCATCCACAGGCCCCACCAGTTCGCGGAAGGCGTCCAGCTGGTTGTTTTCGCATCCCAGCGAAACCACCAGCACGCCTCCCGCATTGGGGTGGTGCACCATATCGGCGAGAACCGTACGCGTATTCTCGTGGTCCGGACCCAGCTGCGAGCAGCCGTAATTGTGCGGGAAGGATACGACGGCGTCCACCCCCTCCAGAACGGGATGCTCCCGAAGGAAACGGTCCACGATCTGCTGGCAGATGCCGTTGACGCAGCCCACCGTGGGAATCACCCAGATCTGGTTCCGGATGCCCACCTGCCCGTCCGAACGGCGGTAGCCCTTAAACGTCCGAAGGGGAGAAGTCTTTTTCGCTCCCCCTTGCGGGGTAGAAAAACACTTACTCCCCGAAGGATGGGAAGGATGGTATTCGTATTCCAGCAGTCCTTCAAGGTTGGTTTTGATGCAGGTATGGTCCACCAGGGACCCTGCGGGTTTGTCGGCCGTTACGTGGCCGATGGGAAAACCGTACTTGATGATGTTCTCCCCTGCCCTGAGGTCCGTAAGAACCACCTTGTGCCCCCGCGGGACATTGGCTAGAAGGCGTACGCCCTCCACCTCTTCCCCCGCGGAAAGGTCCTGCAGCGCAACCGCCACGTTGTCGGCCGGATTGATTCTGATGTACTTCATGCTAGAAGTTGAAATAGTTCTTGGCGTTATTGTAGGAGATATCCTCGACCATCTTGCCGATGAAATCCAGCTCGGATGCCGGCAGCTTCCCTTCCTCCACGTCCTTTCCAATCACGTCGCACAGGATGCGCCGAAAGTACTCGTGGCGGGGATAGGAGATGAAACTGCGGCTGTCGGTGAGCATGCCCACGAAGCGGGAGAACAGGCCCAGCGTGCTGAGCGCGTTCATCTGCTTGCGCATCCCGTCTTCCTGATCCAGGAACCACCAGCCGCTGCCGAACTGCATCTTGCCCGGGAAAGTCCCGTCGTTGAAGGTATAGGCCATCGTCATCATCACCTCGTTGTCCTTGGGATTGAGGCAATAGAGGATGGTGCGGGTGAGCTTGTCCTCACGGGCCAGGCGGTCGAAGAACTTGTGCCCAGCGGCGGCGGTGGGAAGGTCGTGGATGGCGTCGTAGCCGGTATCCGGGCCGATCTTCTCGAACATCTTGCTGTTGTTGTTGCGGATGGCGCCAACATGGAACTGCTGTGCCCAGCCTGCCTCGGCGTCCATGACGGCCATGTCGTACAGGAAGGCGCTGCGGAACTTGTTCAGCTCGGTCTCCGAGGGCGTCTTCCCCAGCAGGACCAGCTTGAAGATGGCTTCGATCTCCAACTGTTTGTAGTCGGCGGCATAGAAGGTCTCCAGGCCGTGGTCGCTGAGCTTGCAGCCCATGGAGGCAAAGAAATCGTGGCGCTTCTGCAGGGCCTCGATGAGGTCCGTGTAGGAGTCGATTTCCATGCCGGCGGCTTCGCCCAGCTTCTTGAGGTATTCCTTATAGGATTTGGGATCCTCGATGGCCATGGCCTTGTCCGGACGCCAGGCGGGAATCACCTTGGTGCCGAAGGGATGCTCCAGGATCATCTTGTGCCAACGCAGGTCGTCGGCCGGATCGTCCGTGGTGCACACCACCTCCACATTGAAGCGGCGGATGAGCGCCTGGCCGCGGAAATCGGGCGTAGCGAGCTTGGCGTTGCACTCCTCGAAGATTTCCCGGGCCGTATCCGGACCCAGGAGTTTGTCGATGCCGAAGACACGGCTCAGCTCCAGGTGGGTCCAGTGATACAGCGGGTTCCGCATGGTGTAAGGGACGGTCTCGGCCCACTTCTGGAACGTCTCCCAGGAGGTTTTTACACCTCCTGTGAGATATTCCTCGGAAACGCCGTTCGCGCGCATCGCACGCCACTTATAGTGGTCTCCGTAATGCCCGTCCACCAGCCAGAGCTGGGTGATATCCTGGAACTGAATGTTCCGGGCAATCTGCTCCGGGACCAGATGACAGTGGTAGTCGATGATGGGCATGTTCTCCGCATGCTCATGATAGAGCCTCCGCGCCGTCTTGGTCTGGAGCATGAAATCTTTGTCGATGAAACTCATGTCTAGTTACCTTTAAAGTGGAATCCATAGAAGCAAAGGCCGCTACCCAGGGAATAGATGGCCACGCTTCCGGCTTCCGAAATCTCGAATTCCACTGCAACGGGACCGTCCTTCTTGGGGAAACCGCCCTTCTTGGACACTTCCGCGGCGCTGCCCGCCGTAACGCCCACCAGACGGTCGGATTTGTCATCGTCGTTGGTGTTGGTCACATAGGCTGTCAGGGTTCCTGCGGCAGGGGCCGTGAACTGGAAGCAGCGTTTGGTCTTGCTTCCGGCGCCGCCCGTCTGGATAAAGGTCTTGCCCTCGTAGTCGTTGTACTTGATGGTTCCGCCGCCGGCCACCACGCTGAGTTCATCCACCGTGAAGGTGGCGGGCGTCTCGTTATTGTTCTTGGCGGTGAAAGCCGCTGCAAACTTATCCGTCCACGCCGTGGCACTGAAGTCCCAGTCCAGTTCCACGCCGGGAGCGGTGTAGGTGAACTCGAAGCCATAGAAGCAAAGGCCGCTTCCAAGGGAATAGATGGCCACGCTTCCGGCTTCCGAAATCTCGAATTCCACCGCAACGGGACCGTCCTTCTTGGGGAAACCGCCCTTCTTGGACACTTCCGCGGCACTGCCCGCCGTAACGCCTACCAGACGGTCGGATTTGTCATCGTCGTTGGTGTTGGTCACATAGGCTATCAGGGTTCCTCCGGCAGGAGCCGTGAACTGGAAGCAGCGTTTGGTCTTGGTTCCCGCGCCGCCCGTCTGGATGAAGGTCTTGCCCTCATAGTCGTTGTATTTGATGGTTCCGCCGCCGGCCACCACGCTGAGCTCATCCACCGTGAAGGTGGCGGGCGTCTCGTTGTTGTTCTTGGCTGTAAAGACCTGGGCAAACTTGCTCGTCCAGGCACTGGCGCTGAAGTCCCAGCTGAGTTTGACCTCGGTGCCGCTCTTTTCCACCTTCATCGAGGCGGAAGCCACGGCGGACTCCAGCCACTTGGTGGAAGTGCTCACGGGACGGGCTTTGACGGTGACCACGTACTCTCCTTCCGCCAGGAGGGCGACATCCGCACCGGGAATGGTGAAGGAGGTTTCGGCCGTTATGGACTCGGCGCCCTGATAGGTGTAGACATAGTCGGCTGCATTTTCTACGGCGCCCCAGGACACAACGATGTCATCGGTGCTTTCCACCTCTACCTTGGCAGGCGTAATGGTGATTACAGGCGCTGAGAGAGGCTTCATCGTGACCTCGGGCGTGAGGTCGGTGGTCCACACGATCTTCTTGAGGGTGAGTTCTTTGTCGGCAATCACATAGATGTTATTCTCGCCGATGAGGTCACCCAGCACCACAGTATGCTCCACACCGTCGGCCAGCACGGGATAGCGGTCGCCGCCGGCCACCACCTCGGCCGTAGCGTCGGTGCCCACGGCGGTCACCTTGACGGAGCCGCAGCCGCTGGTGAGGATGCCCACGCCGCTGTACTGCGGAACGCCGCCGGAGAGGACGGCCCCCTGCTGGAAGGTAACACCTTCCGACATCGTCACCTGGGCGGGGACGGAAGGCAGGGCGAAGATGCGGGCGTTGCCGATGATGGTGGGAACGTTCAGCGTCTCGGTATCATAGATGGTCTTCTCGGTGAAGTCCCAGGTATAATCACCCGTAACAACCGTGAGTTCCGTGGCCCGGATCACCTCGGGCTGAACGGCATTCCACCAGCGGGGATCGCCGGCCTGGGCCTTGACAATCGCGGCGCCGCCCTTACCCTGCAGGTAGAGCTTCCCAGCCTCGGACTTCACGCAAGGATCGTCCGTGAGTTCGACCGCTTCCGTCAGGGCCACGGGCTTGAAGGCGTCGCCGTTCGATACGGTGGTCTCCTTGTCCGCCAGGTCGCGGGCCGTAGAATACATGAACCCATCACCCACGCGGAAATAGACATTCCCTGAGCAGGCGGGCCTGTAGGAGTCGTCGGAGCTGCGGCACAGGCGCACCCAGCATTCCTTGGGGGCTTTCCCGGCCTCGGCTTCACTGTACATGTTCAGGAACACGTTCTTCCTGACGATGATGCTGGTGGGCTCGGCCGTGCGGGACACCGAAATGATACCGCGGTTGTTAGACGAGCTGGGAGTCGCCGTCACGTAATTGAACGTGTTGTTCTCCAGCAGGACGGAAGCTATCTTGGCATTGTTCGTGACGCGCACGAAGGAACGGGCGCAGTTGTAGAAGGTGGAGTTACGGACAATAATCTCTCCGTTTGCCCCGTGGCGGAAATCGATGAAATCGGCGCCCACAGAGGCTTTCGCCGCATTGAAATCATGCATGTAGCAGCCGTCCACCAGGAATTTGGCAGTATTTGCCTGGGCGGCGGACTCGGCCACGGTGATGATGCCGTTGGTATAGCCGGTCACCTCGCAGTTCACGATCTCGATGGCGGTAACCGTAGCATCCACGTTCTCGAGGAGGCTGTTGATGCCCACGGCGTCCAGGGCCAGGTCTTCCAGGTGGACGACGGTTGCGCCGGATTTGATCTTGAAGGTGGCGTTTTTCAGGGCAGGCTTCTTGCCGTCTTCCGCAGACTCACCGTACAGATAAAGGTCGGCATTGACGGTGATATACTCTGCAGCGGGGTCGGCATAGGCCATTTCCACTGGATCGGCCGAATAGGCCAGTTTCACCCGCGCGGGAGCGCCGGTTTTGTCGGCGGCGCTCAGAAGACCGGCAGACGTCGAAACCGCAACCACAGCGCCCATGTCGGGACGGGTGCAGGCGGTAAGGACACCGCGCACGCCGGCTTTGCCGAACAGAAGGGTGAACTTGTACTCCCGGCCGGCGTCGAGGCCTTCGATCTTCTTGGTGCAGGCCGTCACGTCGGCCGCTTCAAGGGTAATCAGTTTAGGCGTGTCCGTTTCCCCGGCCACCAGCGGCACCACCTCGATGGAGTTGAGGTCGGCTTTATCGGCGGCATCGTCCCAGGCGATGGAAATCGCGTTGGTCTCACGGCTTACAACCACGGGATTCAGACTCTTGCGCACCGGATAGGTGTCGAAGGAGGCCGTGGCGGGAAGCGCCCACTTGGACGGTTCGAGGTTGTCGTTCAGGGCTTTTACGCGCCAGAAGTAGGTTTTGTCTACCGTAAGCTGGATAGTCTTGGGAACCTCGGCGGAGGGCACCACAATCGCTTCGGGAGCGGTAAAGGCGGCATCCTCGCTCAGTTCCAGCTGATAGCGCTGGGCGTCCTTGGTCACTTTCCAGGAGAAAGTCACCTGGTCGCCGTCGGCCACCGAAGCGCTCAGCTCCATGGGAACCAGGCAGCGCGTGAGCGGCAGTTCGGTCATCTCGTCAAACGCCTCCTGCCGGCAGCCCGTGAGGGCGAAAGCCGCGCAAAGGGCGAGAAACGCATATTTGATGCTTGTGCTTTTCATACTCTTACTCTTATTTGCTTGCATAGCCATAGTCATTCTTAATGGTACCCTGACTGTCGTCAAGAGTGCCCTGGAAGATGGGCCAGTACATATACTCGTCGGGATTGTTGATATAGATGTTCTCGACCCTATTGTTGTTCAGGCCCTGGGCTTTACCGGAACTGTCCACAATCTTGGACACATATCCGCTATGCGACGTCCAGGTGTAGGGATCCTTCTCCTCCGTCTCTCCCGGCTGCAGGCCGTAGATGATGAGTGACTTCCCGTCGGCGGCCACCTGCGTGTAGATGGTTCCGTTCATATAGTCGTACGGAGCCTGCAGGTCGCGCAGCTTGTAAAGGTCGGCCTTGGCTTCGTCCATCTTGGCCTTCAGAAGGTTCCAGCGGATGAGGTCGGCCTTGCGGAGGAATTCACCGCAGAACTCGAAGGCGCGCTCGTCCACGATGGCATTGAACATCGCCGTCTTGTCGGCAATGGCATCCACGTAGGCCGTAGCCTCGCCTTCGTGACCGGCAAAGGCGCGTTTTCTCACCTGCAGGAAATAATCCTTGGCGGCGGAAAGCGTCCCCACCTCGTTCTCGATTTCGGCCGCCATCAGAAGGATGTCGGCGTAGCGCATCACGACGGGCTTCACGCCATCGCTGCTGGTGCCGTCGTACTTGGTCATCCAGTCATAGCGGTATTTGCCGAAATACCATTTGTCGATATTAGCGGCAACGGGCGTGTCGTTCTTGTCGAATTTCCAGTTCACGCAGGTAAGGTCGCGACGGATGTCGTTCTGGGCGAACTTGAACCAGAAATTGGGAACGGGACCGGCTTCACCGCCACGGCTTTCACCATTGGAGTAGGACGAGCCGTCGCTTCTTACGGCGTGGGTGTAGTTCCAACGGCCGCGGGAGTCGCTGAACGGGATGATATAGAGGGTTTCCCCTTCGAAGGTCACGTTCTGCTTGAGGTTCAGGCGTTTCCAGTAGGACTCCAGGTCAGTGGCGAGCCGGCAGTTGCCGTTCTCGATGGCATCCTTCAGGTAAACGAGGGCCTTGGGATAAAGCACTTCCTTGGCCAGTTCAGGGTCCGAGCTCAGGCGCACGGTACCGGCCGACCCGGTGTTTACGTCCTCGGCGTCGTCGCCGCCGCCCAGGCCCGGACGCAGGGCATAACCGGAAGCGGCCAGCGCAATGCGGGCGTAAAGGCCTTCGGCAAACACCTTGTTGATGCGGTCGGTGCGGGAACCCGTCGTGGGATAAGGCAGGCTGGGAATTGCCTCGTCCAGATCAGCGAGAATCTGCTTGTAGATGATGTTCCTCGTCACCTTGGGCAGATAGATGGTCTCCGGCGTCACGCTGTGGAAACGGGCCGGGACATCGCCCCAGGTCTTGGTGAGTTCGTAGTAGATGAAGGCGCGCAGGGTAAGGGCCTCGGCGTAGAGATAACGCATCTGGGCGTCTTCGCCGATGTTCCCGTATTCCTTCAGGCCTTCAAGGGCCAGGTTGGCACGCTCCACACCGTCGTACAGGAACGAGAGCACGTTCTTGTTAACACCATTGCTCGATGTGTTGAGCTGGGAGTTGGTGGGGAGAATGTTATACATATTGATATAGTCCTTGTCGGGACTCGAGTCGACGCTGTTTCTCCACTCGATATCCGTATTGAAGCCGTAATAGGCTACATAACGGTTATAGTAGGAGTTGTTCTCCGAAAACACTTCACTGATGCCGAAAATGACCTTTTCCGCCAGCGCATAGCTGGAGAAGACGGTGCTGGTTTCGAAGGAGGAAGTGGAGGGCGTATCCAGCACGTTGCAGGATACGATTCCCATCAGGACGGCCGCGCTGAGTAAGGTTTTTGTAAACTTTTTCATAAGGCAGGCGGATTAAAAGACTAAATTCAGGCCGGCCACGAAGCCGATGCTCTTGGGATAGGCGGAATAGTCCACACCCGGTGTGAGCGGGGTCTTGCGGCGGGTATCCACTTCCGGATCGTAACCGGAATAGGGAGTGAGGCAGAACAGGTTGGAACCTGTGATGTACACACGCACTTTGCGCAGGTGCACCTTCTGCGTAAGGGTCTCGGGCAGGGTGTAACCCAGCGTGAGGCTCTGCAGACGCAGGAAGGAAGCGTTTTCTACGGCCCAGTCCGTAAGGACGGCATTGCCGATGCAGGGGCTCCACATGGTGGTGCCCGCGTTGGCGGCCTTCAAGGCCTCAGGATCGGTGATGAGCTCGCCATTGGTCCAGTTCACGTTGGTCCAACGCTTGTCCACGTCCATCATGTCAATGAGGTTGCGGCCCTTGAAGGAGTCCTTGCGCGAGGAGGTGAACTCAATCTTGTTGGCGTTGTACACCTGCTGACCCAGCATAAAGTTGAAGTTGGCCCCGAAGTCGAATCCTTTGAAATAGCCGCTGAGGGCGAAACCGCCCGTCACCTTAGGAAGCGCATTCCCGATCACGGTGCGGTCGGTGACAGTCACTTTGTTGTCGGCGCTGCCGTCCACGTTCTTGAGTTTCAGGGCACCGGGGCGCAGATACGACGTGCCGATGACGGCGCTGTCGTCCACTACACCCTCCTTAAGTACCCACTGACCGCCCACATAGTCGAAATCGTCCACCTCATAGCGGCCGTCTGCCACGTAGCCGTAGATGTTACCCATCGGCTGGCCCACCTGGACCAGATAATCCACGCCCACTTCGCTGGAAGCCCAGTTGGAGTTACCGGTGATGCCGCTCTTTTCGAAGGCCTCGTTGCCGCCCAGGGAGGTCACCCTGTTCCTGTTGAAAGCGACGTTGCCGCTCAGGTTCAGCGAGAAATCCTTCTTCTGGATAACGGGAGCACTGAGGGTGAGCTCGACGCCGCGGTTGCGGATGGAGCCCAGGTTGCGGTACTGTGTGTCATATCCGCTGCCGGAGACAGGGAATTCCACCAGCAGGTTCTTCGTGTCGTTCTGATAGGCTTCGAGGGAACCGGAAAGACGGCCCTTGAAGAAGCTGAAGTCCACGCCCACGTTGTGCGTATAGGTGGTTTCCCAGGTGAGGTCTTCGTTGTTGAGAACCTTACCCGCATAGCCGTAGGATGAATCCTGACTGATGATGTTGGTGCCGGAGAAGTTGTATTCCTTCAGGATGACGCCGGAAGGGATGTTGTTGTTGCCGGCGGTACCGAAGCTGTAACGGAGTTTCAGCTGATCCAGCCAGTTCTGCGCACCGGACATAAACGGCTCGTTGGAGAGGGTCCAGGATGCGGCGGCCGAAGGGAAGAAGCCCCAGCGGTGACCGGCGCCGAACTTCGAAGAACCGTCGGCGCGGAGCGTGGCGCCCACGCTGTAGCGATGCTTGTAGTCGTAGTTGACGCGTCCGAAGAACGAGAGCAGGTTATTGTCGGGATAGTAGTAAATCAGGGCCCGTTTGCGGCTGGTGGCCACGCTGGAGAAAATCCAGCTTTCCTCCGCGCTGAACAGCACCGGGAAGCCGTCGTTGATGGTTTCCAGCTTGTTGCTCTTGGAAATGGTCATTTCCTCACCCAGCAAAGCGGTGAGCGTGTGATCTTCATTCTTCAGGAGCTCCGCAAAATCGTACGTGAGCGTATTGGTATTGCGGTATTTGGTGCGGAAAGTCTCCAGATGCTGGTTGGAAGGCGTCCCGGGAACCGTAGAGCCGTCCGAGGCCTGACCGGAAGTGAAATAGGTGGTGAGGCCGTAGAAGCGGTCGTCGTCCTGACGGTAATCCTCCAGACCGCCTTCGATCTTGAGTTTCAGGTTCTTGATGATGGTCCAGTTGAAGGCCGCGTTCACGTTCCAGGTGCTGCGGGCGCGGCGGCTGTCGTTGTCGGCGACGGCACGCAGCGGCTTCACATTGTCGCCGTAAACGGCCTCGTCCTCGTCACCGCCCTGCACGTTCACAGGGATGGGCATGTATTGGACGGCGTGCTTGAGACGGCCGTTTCCGGAGTTGGTGCCGGCGTCGTTCATCGAGTTGGCGCCCGCTCCACGCACGTTCACCTTCGAGTAGCGGATGCTGGTGTCGAAGCTGGTGTTCTTGCTGGTCTTGAAGTGCGCCTTGAAATTCAGGTTGTCGCGGGAGAAGTTGGACCCGACCATAATAGCCTGGTCGCCGATATGGGCATAGCCCAGCGTCCAATTGAAGTTTTCACCGCTGCCGGAAATGGAGGCGTCGGCGCTGAACGTGTGGCCGGTGTTGCCGAACACGGCGTCGATCCAGTCGTTGGTGCGCATGCCTTTATACTGGTCGATATCGGCATAAACGCCATAGACGGGATAATAATCCTCTTCCAGCCGGTCCCTGACGGCCGCCAGTTCATACTGGAACTTCACGAAGTTCTCCGCGTTCATCGGCCGGATGGCATTGCGGTTGGCCATCGTCTTGAGGCCGTAGTACGTGTTCAGTTTCACAGACACTTTCTGGCCCTGTTCGGCGTTCTTGGTGGTCACGATCACAACGCCGTTGGCGCCGCGGGAACCGTAGATAGCCGTGGAGAAAGCGTCCTTCAGCACGTCGATGGAGGCGATTTCCGAAGACGGGATGTCGTTGATGGACTCCACCGGAAAACCGTCCACGATGTACAGGGGGCTGCTGTCCTGGGTGATGGAACCGCCGCCGCGGACGCGGATCTTGATGTCGGCGTCCGGATCGCCTTCCGTGGTGACCACGGAGACGCCGGCCATCTTACCGGAGAGGGCCTGGGTGACGGTGGTTACCGGCTGTTCGGCCAGCTTTTCCGAACCCACGGAGGAGACGGATCCCAGCAGGTCGCGGCGCTTGACGGTGGCGTAACCCACCACAACCACCTCGTCCAGGAAGGTCTGTTCGGCCTTCAGGACCACGTCGATCACCGTCCTGCCGTCGATGGCCACGGTCTGCGGCGCCAGTCCGATGAAGGAGAAGACCAGGTTCTTGGCATCGGCGGGAACGGTAATCTCGTAGTCGCCGTCGAGTCCCGTGATGGTGCCGATGGTGGTTCCTTCCACCAGAATGCCGGCGCCAATCAGCGGTTCTCCGGTCTCGTCGGTCACCACACCCTTGATGGTGCTCTGGGCCGACGCTACGAAGCCCGCTCCCAAGCATAATGCAAGAGAAAGAAGAAGCTTCTTTGTCAAACTTTTCATTGGAATTGGTTTTAGGTTAATAATTTATAATAAAGTATAAGTTGCATTCGTTCCCTGCGCACGCACGATGTCGCGCACGAGGTAATGAAGGTACATTTCCAGGTTGGTATAACGGCCGTAGGGGTCCAGGCCCTTGGTACTGCCGTCGGAGGCCGCGGTTTTGTCCAGGTCCCAGGCGTCTTCCACCTCGTCGGGAATGCCGTCTCCGTCCGTGTCGGTCACGGGGGTGCCGCCCTTGTACTCAGGCCAGCCGCCCACATCGCTCTGCGAGTCGATGAGACCGCACGTGGAGCCTTTACTGCCGGTCATATAAGTGGCGTTCCCCGCCCGGGTCTCCTGGGTTACACGCCCGTCCACGTCGTCCCGCTTCAGGCAGGCGCCCGCATAGTCAAGGACCAGATTGTAGGCATTTTCCGCACTCTGAAGGGACAGCTTGCATTCCTGGGAGGAATGGGCAAAAGGCGCCGTTGCCTTGATGGTGGCGATGAGGGAAGCGCTGGCAGTTGTGGCTGATCCGGACCAGTTGTCCACCGTATAGGAGTCATACCCCTCCATCGTATTTCCGCTCATATAGAAGTGGCCGGGCACCACCTGCTCCGGATTCGTCGCGTCGCATTTGTCGCATTTGACGGTGGGATCCAGGAAGCGGACTTTCGCCGCTTTCGTGGCAGGGCCGGGTTTGTAGTAGCTGTTGATGATGTTGTATTTCTTGTATTCGGCCCCGGGCAGGCTTTCTCCGCCATAGGTGGTGTTGTCGCCCCAGTTGTAGATGACATTGTTCACCAGGCTCACAGGACCTTTCAGGGTGCTCACGTAGTCGTGGTCCAGACGGGCGTTACGGCTGTCGTGATGGGCCAGGAGATTGTGGTGATAGGTGGCGTTGGAACCGCCCCAGATGCCGCCGTAGCCGTGTTTTCCTTTGTCGTGGACGGAATTGCGGAGGCTCTCGGAGAGGATGCACCACTGCAGGGTGAAATTGGTCATGCCGTAGAAGGAGCCGCATTCGTCGGTGCACCAGCTCAGGGAGCAGTGGTCGATGATCACGTCCTGAATATTATTCTCTTTGGTGTACAGGTTCAGGGCGTCGTCCTCCGTGGCGGTCTCGTCGCCCATGCGGAAGCGTAAATACCGGATAATGACGTTGCTGGCCGATATACGCACATTGTTGTCCCGGATGCAGATACCGTCGCCCGGCGCTGTCTGGCCGGCGATGGTCAGATTCCCCTGGTCCTTCCCTTTATCGTCCTTCTCGATCTTGAGCGGCTTGGTGAGGCGGATGACACCGCCCACGTCGAAGACGATGATGCGGGGGCCGTTCTGCTCCACCGCCCAGCGCAGCGAACCGGTGCCGCTGTCATTGAGGTTCGTCACGTGCAGCACCCGGCCGCCGCGGCCGCCGGTGACCCACATGCCGCCGCCTTCCGCGCCAGGGAATGCGCGCACCTTTCCGTCCTCTTCATAGGAGGGCATGGCGAAATCTTCGTAGGCAACCGCCTGTACGGGCGCTTCTCCGGTGGTGCTGGCCTCCTTGAAGGCCGACCAGTCCGAGCTGGCCTTGGACGTTACGGAACGGACGGCGAAACGGTAGGTGGTTCCCCTCGTGAGACCGTCTATAATGGCATTGTGGGCCGTGGTGCGGGTGGGCGCGACCACCTCCACGTCTCCTTTCAGCAAATGCCACTCATAGGCATCGGCCCCCTTGACGGTGTTCCATCTGAAGCGAAGGATATTGTCTTCTGCGCTGTGCAACTCCACGCCGTCGGGTGCCTTAAGGACATTCAGGCACGGATCCTCTCCGGAACCGGCTCTGTCCCCGCAGGAAAGCAAGGCAAGAATGGCGATTAAGGATACAAACATTTTTTTCATCGGTTTTCATATTCCAGCGCAGCCCAGATGAGGGGACCGATCCCCTTGGGGTCGTTGCTGCGCACAGGTTCATGGATATAATAGTCGTAGTCTCCGCGGCGGTTCTGCTTGCCGCCCAGGCCGGCGACCTCACAACACTGATCCAGGTTGACGAGGCCCTGCTCATCCTTCCGCACAAAAGTCTCCAGAAGGGATTTCCAGGCTTTTTCGGCACCTTCCTTGTCCGGAAGATAGCCCAGACGCGCGCCTTTCAGCCACGCATACACGAACATCGCGCTGGCCGTCGCTTCCAGGTAATTTCCCTCTCGGTAAGGCTGGTCCAGCACCTGGAACCACATTCCCGTCCTGGCATCGGCATACAAGGGCAGCACGTGGTAGATTTCGCGAAGCAGGCCGATCAGGGTATCCTTGTGAGCGCTCCCCTGCGGCAGGAGTACGGCCACGTCCACGAGGGCCATACAGTACCAGCCCAGCGCCCGGCCCCAGGCGTGGTCGCTCTGGCCGGTTTCCGGATTGCACCAGAACATCTCGCCGGTGGAATCCCAGGCGTGGCGGAGCAGCCCGGTCGCAGGATCCATCGTATGTTCATAGACCGTGGTGAACTGGTGTACGATATCGGCATAGTTGGCCTCCCGCTGCAGGCTGTCCTGCACGAAGCGGAGGGTGTATTCGGCATAGAAGGGCTCCGCCATGTAAAGGCCGTCCAGCCACATCTGGCCGGGATAAATCTTTTTGTGCCAGAACCCGCCGTCGTAGGTGCGCGGCTGCTCCTGAAGCTGCGCATATAGCGTATCCAGCGCGGCCCGGTACTTGGGCTGCGGATTCAGGGACCACAGCGTCATCAGGGCGCGCCCCGGGCAGATGTGGTCCTGGGAATAATTGCTTTTCTTATACTTGTAAATGCAGCCGGTGGAGTCGATGATGGCGTCGTACCAATCGTTCACATAATCCTTGACGGACTCGTCGCCGTAGCGCTCATACACATCCAGGAAGGCCTTCAGTTCCAGTCCCGTGGTGTAGTTCCACTTGAGTTTTCCCTCCTGGCCGTCTATCCAGGAAGCCTCCGGGCAGCGGGCCATCTCCGAGCGGGCCACCTGGACGGAGAGCGGAGTCCTGGCCGTACATGCACCCAGGACCAACAGGCCGATGATGAAATGGATATACCGCATTACTTGTTGTTGTAGGGGTCCCATACGATGCCGTCCTGGGACTGGTACATTACTTTTTCGAAAGTGTATTCTTTCAAGTCCTTTTCCCTGAGGGTGTGCGCCCATTTCACGCGGGGGCCCTGCGCACCGGGACCGTAACTGCCGTATTCCGCGTAATAGGAATTCTTCTTTGTATTGGGCTTTCCTTCCTTCTCCCAGTCGTGCCAGCCTTCCGGAAGGATGTGGCTTCCCAGTTCGCAACGGATGAACACCGTCTTCGCATAGGCGCCCCAGGGACGGCCCAGATAGCATTTCGTGATGCCCTCGGCGGCCGTGAGGCGGCAGTTCACGAACACGTAGCCGTATTTCTGCCCCTGCAGGGTGGATGCGGCCGTCACATAGCTGTTTTTCTTGCTGTGGATGGTGCAGCCTTCAAAATAGGCGATACTGGTTCCGAAGATGAAGTCCGTCGTCCCTTCGATGTAGCAGTCCTTGAAGTAATTGCGTTTGATGCCGCCGAACTTCCCGAACCGGCCATAGGTGTAAAGGGTGTCCTGGTTGCCCAGGAAGCGGCAGCGATTGAAGAAGAGGAAGTCCCCGTCGGTGAAGACGGCGACCGCCTGGCCGATCTGCTTCCCTTCCCCGGCCGAATTCTCGAAGGCGATGTCTTCGAAGGTGATATAGCTGGCGTGGATGTAGACCGAGGCGCTGCCGGAAGTCCCCACGGCGATATCGCGCCCGGGCCAGAGGGCCTTGGCGTATTTGTCGTAGGTGATGAGGGTATTGTCGGCCCCCTCCCCTTTGATATATAAACGGAACTTGGTGTGCGGAATGCTCACCATCTCCTTATAGACACCGCTCCGAACCAGGATGCGGGTGATTTCCTGGTGGCTGTAGTCGGGACAGGCGTCGATGGCCTCCTGGACGGTCATATAGTCTCCGTGGCCGTCGGCCGACACCACGATGTGGTAGTACTGGAGGTACTGCCCCAGCTCCGGCAGCTGAGCCTTGATCTTCTCACAGGTGAGCTCGGCCACCTTACGGGCGCCGGAAGCCACGGTATGCGTATTGTCGTCCTTCCCGGTGGAAATCATGAAAAAGGCCTTGGAGGCTTCGTCGCCCAGGCTTTCCAGCCAGTCCAGGGTGGCCGATGTCATATCCAGCAGCGTCACGCCTTTCTCGTCGGCGACGGCCTTCATTGCCGCCGGATAGTCCTTGTGGCAGTCCCGGTCCAGGATGCCTTCCTTGAACCATCTCCTGGCTACCGGCGTGAGCAGGACGGGGATGCCGCCCTTCTCCCGTACGGCGTCGACGTAGAAACGGAGATTGTCCTGATATGCCCCCCAGGCCGCCGCATAGCGCGCCGGGTCGCTTTCCTTGGAATCGTTGTGCCCGAACTGGATGAAGACATAATCACCGGGCTGGAGGGCCTGATACACTTTATCCCAAAGCCCTTCGTCCCGGAAACTCTTCGTGCTCTTGCCGTTTCGGGCGTAATTGACAACCCGGACCTCGTCGGGATCCAGAAAATTCTGCAGCATCATGCCCCAGCCCCGTTCGGGACCGGCCTTGAGGAGGTCTTTCTCCGCCATGGTGCTGTCCCCCATCAGGTGGACGGTGGTAAAGGAACTCAGGGACAGCCACAGGAAGGCTGCCAGGATGGCGGCTGAAGCTTTTCTCATAGGACTTCCCCGTTTACGCGCACGTTCTTATATATAATAGGTTCCGCATTCTGCACCTGGACGCCCTTCCGGGCCTGGAACACGCAGTCCTGGAAATCCACGCCCTTCAGCGGGAGTTCCGGCAGGCCGTTCACATAGATGGCCTGTTTGGCCCCGGCGCAGACGATCCCCGCGAAGTGGATGTCCCGGAATTCCGGCGTGGTCTCGTCCACGGGCGGAAGGAGCGGTTCGGCTTCCTGCATCCCATCGGCCTTTTCCGTGGAGGAAACGCCGGCATAATACAGGTTGAAGGTGACAGCCTCCGCCACGATGTCTTTCATATAGATGTTCCGGCACCAGATGTCCTTTACCAGGCCGCCGCGGCCGCGCGTGCTCTTGAAGCGCAGACCCACGTCGGTGCCCAGGAAACGGCAGTTGCGGACGAGGATTTCTTCAGCGCCGCCGCTCATTTCGCTGCCAATGACAAAGCCGCCGTGCCCGTGATAGACGGTGCAGTCCTCGATGACCACTTTCCGGCAGGGCCTTCCGTAGCGCCTTCCGTCCTCGTCCTTGCCGGACTTGATGCAGATGGCGTCGTCGCCCACATCGAAGCTGCTGCCGCCCACATAGACGTTTTCGCAACTCTCGATATCAATACCGTCGCCGTTGGTGGAATAATGCGGGTTGCGCACGACGATATTCCGCACCACCAGGTCCCGGCACCACAGCGGATGGAGGTTCCAGGCGGCCGAATTCTGGAAGGTGACGCCCTCCAGCAGGATTCTCTCGCAGTTTCTGAGCGACACCATCACGGGACGAAGGAAAGTCTTGATTTCCTGAAGGTCCAGGGAATCGGCCTGCTTGTTCAGGCTGCCGGCGGTGAGACGTGCCTTCTTGTAGCCCTCGTCCGGATACCAGACCTTGCCGTCATCCGAGAGGACGCCGCCGCTCTTGACCGTGGGTTTCCAGATGTCGTCCCCCACCTTGCGCTTTTTCAGCTCCCGCCAGGGCGTGCCGTTCCCGTCGATGACGCCCCTGCCGGTGATGGCGATGTCCGTGGCGCCCTCTGCATGGACCGGAGAAAGGCAGCGAAACATATCCAGCCCCTCGAAATTGGTGCCGATGATGGGATACAGGTCCTGGTTGGTGGAAAAGACGATGACGGCGTTGTCGCTCAGGTGCAGCTCCGTATGGCTCCGAAGGCCCACGGGACCCGTGAGCCAGATGCCATCCGGCACCACGAGGCGGCCACCGCCCCGTTCTTCCAGGGCGTCGAAAGCCTTTTGAAAAGCATCCGAGCAAAGGGTGACGCCGTCGCCCACAGCACCGAAGTCGGTCAGGCTCACCTCCCGGGAGGGAATGCGCGGAAGGGAGATGGCAGGCATCTCAAAATAATCGCGCGTGCCCGTGATATGCAAACGTTTGCCACCCCTTGCACAAGAGATAGCAGAAATCGCTATTGTCGTGAGAATCAACGACTTAAAGAAAACATTGGCCATTAGTTTCTTTGTATGTGTTGCAAAGATATGAAAAATAATCCAAACGTTTGCATAATTTTCTAGAAAATTATTGGTTTTCTTTGCAAACGTTTGTATCTTTGCCCTTGGAATGACCACGATAACAGACATAGCACTAGCCCTTGGCATCACTCCTTCCACCGTTTCCCGCGCCCTGGCCGGGAACCCCCGCGTCAAGGAAGAAACCCGCCTGGCCGTCCTTCAGATGGCACAGGAGATGGGCTACGAACGCAACGTGGTCGCCTCCGACCTCCGGAGGGGCCTCTCCCGCATTGTGGGCATCGTCATCCCCCGAATCAACCGGGAGTTCTTCTCCAACTGCATCGGCGGCGCAGAGAAAGTCCTGAAGGATGCCGGTTACAACGTCATCATCTGCCAGACGCTGGAAAGCTATCAGGCAGAGATCAAGGCCCTCAAGAACCTGAAGAACTACCGGGCGGCCGCCATCTTTCTTTCCCACGCCATCGACGCCCCCAACGGGAAGTACGTCCGGGAGGCTATCGGCGATACCCCGCTCATCCAGTTCGACCGCGTGTTTCCGGACGTTCCCGGAGCCAAAATCGTGGGCGCCAACTGCGAAGGGGCCTACAAAGCCACCAGCCACCTCATCAAGCAGGGCTACAAACGGATCGGTGCCCTGGCCGGTTACATGACTTCCCAGGCCTATATCGAACGCCTGGCCGGCTACAGACTGGCCCTGGAGGGCGCAGGACGCAGTTTCGACAACAACATCGTCTTCTACGACACCCTGGTCCGGGAAAACGGCTACCTGGCCGCTCAGAAAGCCCTGGAGGCCGGCTGCGACGCCCTCTACTGCAGCGGAGACTTCACCGCCCTGGGCGCCATGGACGCGCTCAAGGAGAAGGGCGTGCGCATACCCGAAGAATTCGGCCTGGTGGGAACGGCCAACGAGGGTTTCACCGCCCTCACCAGCCCCACCATCAGCACCCTGAGCCAGCATCCCTATGAGATGGGACAGGCTGCCGCCCACGCCTTCCTGGACGGGCGCACGGACACCCAGGTCATTCCCATGGAACTCATTATCAGACAATCATCTAACAAAAAACATTAATGGCAAAAGTCGTAACCTTCGGCGAAGTGATGCTTCGCCTCTCCACTCCGGGCTACCAGCGTTTTTCGCAGGCCCACCAGTTTGACGCCACCTTCGGCGGCGGCGAGGCCAACGTGGCCGTCTCGCTCGCCAATTATGGAGTCGACGCCCATTTCGTCACCCGTCTTCCGCAGAACGACATCGCCCAGATGTGCACTTCAGAGCTCAGAAGCTTTGGCGTGAATCTGGACGGCGTAGTCTACGGCGGCGAGCGCATTGGCATCTATTACCTGGAAACCGGCGCCGTAGCGCGCGGCTCCAAAGTGGTGTACGACCGTGCCCACTCGGCCATCTCGGACATCCGGCCCGGCATGGTGGACTGGCACAAGGTGCTGGAAGGGGCCGACTGGTTCCACTGGACCGGCATCACCCCCGCCCTTTCGCAGGGTGCGGCCGATGCCTGCCTGGAAGCCATCAAAATCGCCAATGAAATGGGGGTCAAAGTCTCCTGTGACCTGAATTACCGAAAGAAACTGTGGAAGTACGGAAAATCCGCCTCCGAGGTAATGCCGGAACTGGTGGCAGGCTGCGACCTAATCCTGGGCAACGAGGAAGACGCAGAGAAAGAGTTCGGCATCAAACCCGAAGGCTTCGACGCGGAGAAAACCGGCGGAGAGATTGATCAGACGGCCTTTGTGAGCGTCTGCCGGCAGCTGATGGCGAAGTTCCCCCGCTGCAAGAAGGTGGCCATTACCCTTCGCGGTTCCATCAACGCCAACCACAACACCTGGGGCGGCGTACTGTACGACGGGAAAACCCTCTGGCAGAGCCGCAGATACGACATTACGCACATCGTAGACCGCGTGGGCGGCGGCGATTCCTTTATGGGCGGCCTCCTCTACGGCCTGTTAGCCTATCCCACAGACCAGGAAGCCATCGAATTCGCGGCGGCTGCATCGGCCCTCAAACACACCATTCTCGGAGACTACAACCGCGTATCGGTCGCCGAGGTAGAAGGATTAATGAAAGGCGGCGGAAGCGGCCGTGTAAGCAGATAAGACTATGAGCAAATTCAATAAAATCGACACCATCGGTGTCATCCGCAGTACCGGCATCGTTCCGGTGTTTTACAACAAGGATGTGGAAATCGCCAAAAAGGTGGTGAAAGCCTGCTACGACGGTGGCATCCGCGCTTTCGAATTCACCAACCGCGGCGACGGCGCGCACCGCGTATTCCGGGACCTGATCGAATACGTGCGCAAGGAGTGCCCCGAAATGGCCCTCGGCGCAGGCACCATCCTGGATGCCCCCACGGCCGCACTCTATATCCAGATGGGGGCCGATTTCCTGGTCTCGCCCTGCTGCGTGGATGAGGTAATCGCCCTCGCCGGGCGTCGCGGGATTCCCTACAGCCCCGGCTGCGGAACCGTTACGGAAATCGTCCACGCGATGGAACTGGGCTGCGACCTGGTGAAGGTCTTCCCCGCCGGCACAGTGGGCGGTCCCGCCTTCATCAAGAACGTCCTCGCTCCCCTGCCCTGGGCGATGCTGATGGCAACCGGCGCCGTGGAGCCCACGGAAGAGAACCTGAAGAACTGGGCCGCCAGCGGCGTCACCGCCGTAGGGATGGGTTCGAAGCTCTTCCCCAAGGCTGCGATTGAAAGCGGTGACTGGGCGGGTATTTCGGCCCTCTGCCGGAAATGCCTGGACTGGTTCAGGAAATAGAAGCGGCGACAGCGTACTCGATGCCGCGCAGTTCGGCCAGGGAACGCAGGCGGCCGTAGCAGGAATAGCCGGGATTGGATTTGCGGTTAAGGTCGTCGCACATCTGATGTCCGTGGTCCGGGCGCAGGTAAATGCGGAACTGCCGCTTCTGCTCCACTTCCAGCATCGCCTTCATCATCTCATACACGGGAACGTCGCCTTCCAGCAGGTTGGCCTCGTAGAAGTTGCCCTCCGCATCGCGTTTGGTGGAACGGAGGTGCACGAAATCAAT
>JAEEIJ010000083.1 GCA_016281315.1 Bacteroidales bacterium | reverse complement strand
TGTATCTCTCGATGTCAATCTTCTGAAGGTAGTTCAGAAGCTGGCGGCGCTTGCTGACCAGGCGAAGAAGGCTGCGGCGCGTTACCACGTCTTTCTTGTTCTTCGTCACGTGTTCCGTAAGGTGGGCGATACGGTAGGAAAATAAAGCAACCTGACTCTCAGGAGAGCCGGTGTCCTTATTGGACTTCCCGTACTTCGCGAAAATCTCTTGCTTTTTCTCAGGCTGTAAATATTCTGCCATGATGCAATGAGTTTTGGTTTGGTTGTTAGGTTCTGCGGGACCCTCCCGCAAAAAAGCCTGCAAATTTAGGGATTATTATTCAATAAAACAAATGTCTTTTGTATCTTTGTGGAAATCGTTTCTGTTATGAAAATCGGCATTTGCAACGACCACGCAGGCGTGGAGTACAAGTTTAAACTGGTAAAGATGCTTTCGGCCCGGGGAATCGAGGTGGTGAACTTCGGCACGGACACGGAAGAAAGCGTGGACTATCCGGACTATGCCCATCGGCTGGCTGAGGCCGTTGAGGGCGGGGAAGTGGACCTGGGCATCGCCCTCTGCGGCACCGGCAACGGGATGGCCATCACCCTGAACAAGCACCAGGGTATCCGGGCGGGTCTCGCCTGGGGAACGGCCATCGGCCATCTGGTGGCGCAGCACAACAACGCCAACGTACTGGTGCTCCCGGCCCGTTTCATCAGCTACCGTCTCGCCGCCGCCATCGTGCGCGAATGGCTGGACACGCCTTTCGAGGGCGGCCGGCATCAGAAGCGCATCGACAAGATGCCCTGCAAATGAGTTTCACGCGCGACATTGCGGATTACCCGGACGGGATCGTCCTGGCGGTAGATAAGCCATACCGCTGGACGTCGGCCGATGTCATCCGCAAGCTCAAGTACGCCGCCATCAGGCACTTCGGGAAGAAGAATCTGAAAGTAGGGCACGCCGGTACGCTGGATCCCCTGGCGACGGGCGTTCTGCTCGTGTGCATCGGCAACGCCTGTAAACGGGCGCAGGCGCTCCAGGACCACGACAAAGAGTACATCGCGCGCATCCGTTTCGGCGCCACCACGCCGTCCTACGACCTGGAGAAGGAGGTGGACCGGACCTTCCCTTACGAGCATATTACGGCCGATGCCGTCCGCGCCGCCCTGCCGGCCTTCTTAGGCGAGCAGGAGCAGGTGGCTCCGCTCTTCAGCGCCAAGTCCGTGGACGGCGTACGAGCCTACGAACTGGCCCGGAAGCTCTACCGTTCCGGCCGCCTGGCGGAGCTCGATGCCGCCGCCCTGGATTCTCTCCAGCGCAACAGAATCAATATTTCCGAATTGGAATTGATGGATTATATTCCGGAGGGTGAAGAAGACAGGGTCCGGGGGGACTCCGTTTCGCTTCGCTCCACTCCGGCCCCTCCCATTGTCTCCTGCGTCCCTTCGGGACTTGTATCCAACGGGCCCCTCCCCCTGCCCTTGTCCGGGGGTGGACAAGCCCCCCGGACCCTGTCTTCCTCTCCCTCCAATAGGATTCATTTGGAAGATACATCGGCCCTGGGGCTGCCGGAGGCCGTTATTCGCATTGCGTGCTCCAAGGGAACTTATATCCGGGCGTTCGCGCGGGATCTGGGCGAAGCCCTGGGCTCCGGTGCCCACCTCTCGGGCCTCATCCGCTCCCGTAGCGGAGACTATCGGCTTGAAGATGCCCTCACCATAGAACAGGCGTTATCGCTATTTTCTTGATAATTAGGAAGATATAAAAAGTCCTCCCTTCAAAACAAGAGGGAGGACTTCCTGCATCTATTTGAAAATCAGACGCTTAAATAAAACGGCCTAACTTGGCACCTGCCGCATCCATCCGGCGGGCGAATTCCTCACGTCCGATAAAGCTCAGAATGGCGGCAATGCCCAGGCCGGAGGCAGCGCCCGTAAGGGCCAGCCGCAGGCTGTTCATCACCTTGCCCATCGGGTATTCGCGGGCTTTGATATAATCCACCATCGCGGGCTCCAGGGCCTCTGCGGTCCAGGGACCGGCATATGATTCGGTGATGAACTGGCACAGCTCGTAGCAGTAGGGAATGTGTTCGGCTTTCCAGAATTTATCGACATCCTTCTGCTCGTACTCCGTGGGAGCGATGAACAGATACTTGGCGATGTCCCAGAAATCGGCCACGAAGGTGGCGCGTTCCTTAATCAGTTCCACCACGCCTTCTACATAGGGGCGGGAGGCGCTGACCCCGTGCTCAGAAAGGATGGGCATAAACAGGTCTGTGAGCTCGGCGCTGCTCTTCATCCGCAGATACTCCTTATTGTACCACTTGGCCTTGTCCGGATTGAACTTGGCGCCGGCTTTCTGTACTTTGTCCAGGGAGAAGGCCTCCACCAGTTCCGGCAGGGTGAACAGCTCCCTGTCATCGCCGGGGTTCCAGCCCAGCATAGCGAGCATATTCACGAAGGCCTCGGGGAAGTAGCCGTCTTCCCGGTAACCGCGGGAGAGTTCACCGGTTTCCGGATTTTTCCACTGCAGGGGGAACACCGGGAAGCCCATCTTGTCGCCGTCCCGTTTGGACAGCTTGCCGTTGCCTACGGGCTTCAGCAGCAGGGACAGATGTGCGAAGCGAGGCATCGTAGCGGTCCAGCCGAAAGCCTCATACAAAAGGTAATGCAGCGGCAGGGACGGCAGCCACTCTTCGCCGCGGATGACCTCGGTGATTTCCATCAGATGGTCGTCCACGATGTTGGCGAGATGGTAGGTGGGGAGTTCATCGGCCCGTTTCCAGAGGACTTTGTCGTCCAGGGTGTCGGTGTTCACTTCCACGTGACCGCGGATGAGGTCGTCCATCGCTACGATGCGGCCCACGGGCATCTTGAAGCGGACGGTCCAGTCGGTGGTGGTTTCCAGCAACTTGGAGACTTCGTCGGCGGGAAGCGTCAGGGAATTCCGGAGTACCAGGCGGGACGCGCTGTTGTACATAAAGGTCTGCCCGGCAGCCTCGGCCTCGGAGCGGCGAGCCGCCAATTCTTCGGCGCTGTCGAAGGCATAATAGGCCCAGCCTTTCTGGACCAGCTCTTCCGCATACTTGCGGTAGAGCGGCTTGCGCTGGCTTTGCCGATAAGGGGCGTGCGGATGCTTCTCGGACGCCTTCTCTACAATAGCGCCATTCTCCACGCCTTCGTCGGGAATGATCCCGCACCAGTTCAGGGCCTCGAGGATATACTGTTCCGCTCCCGGCACGAAACGGTGGGAGTCGGTGTCCTCGATGCGGATGATGAAATCGCCGCCTTTCTGCTTGGCGTACAGGTAGTTATACAGTGCCGTGCGCACACCGCCCATATGCAGCGGGCCGGTGGGAGACGGGGCGAAACGGACGCGGGTTCTTCTTTCCATAGCTTCTAGTTGTTATGCACCCTCCGGATGGCGGGGGTGATTTCCAGTTCGGCCTTCGGGTCGCCGGGCGCGATGCACAGCACGGGCCGGCGGTCGGTGGCGAAGTTGAAGGTCTTGGCGTTGTCGGAGTTGTTGTAGCCGATCTTGATGGTATCGGCCCCGGCGGGAATGGTCACCTCTCCGTTCTGGGAGGTCTGTTCCCACTGGAAGTTCTCGTCGATGATCACCAGGTTGCCCAGGTCCCGGTCCAGGCCTAAGCCGCCCAGGTCCATTTCGAAGCCCGTGACGATGGCGGTGATGCGCACTTTGTCGCCGAACTCGGGGTCGTTCTCCCAGACGATGCCTTTCTTGAAGTGGTTGGCGTCGCCGGTGTACTCGGAAATCATATCGTCGATGCGTTCCAGGTCACTCATCTTGGCGCCGTGCTCGTTGTTGCCGGTGGTGATGTTCACCAGCACGTGCTTGGCGGTCTTGAGGTCGAAGTCGTTCAGGAGCGGGCTCTCGAAAGCGCCCTTCACGGCGTCTTCCAGACGGTTGGGGCCGCTGCCTTCGCCGCTGCCCATCAGGGCCATTCCGCTGTCGCGCATCAT
This sequence comes from Bacteroidales bacterium, assembly GCA_016281315.1. Lineage (GTDB taxonomy): Bacteria > Bacteroidota > Bacteroidia > Bacteroidales > UBA932 > Cryptobacteroides. The sequence goes on along the minus strand of JAEEIJ010000083.1, from coordinate 34,253 downwards.
CTTGCACACGTCCTTGAAGTCCACGTTGATGTAACCGGGCTTGCTGATGACCTCGATGATGCCGCGGACGGCCGTCGCCAGCACTTCATCGGCCTTTGGGAAGGCTTCCTGGATGAGGGTGTCGCCGAAGAACTGATACAGTTTCTCGTTGTTGATGATCAGGAGCGCGTCCACGTTCTTTTCCAGCTCGTGGATGCCGTCCACGGCCTTGGACTGGCTCTCGTTGCCTTCGTTCTTGAAGGGGATGGTCACCACGGCCACGGTGAGGATGCCGCGTTCCTTGGCCATCTTGGCGATGACGGGGGAGGCGCCGGTGCCGGTGCCGCCGCCCATACCGGCGGTGATGAAGAGCATCTTGGTTCCGCAGTCCAGCACCTTGGCCGCAATCTCGTCCTGGCTTTCCAGGGCGGCGTTGCGTCCGGCGGCGGGATCGGTGCCCGCGCCCAGGCCGCCTTCGCCCATCTGGATCTTGATGGGGACTTCGCTGGAGGAGAGCGCCTGCGCATCGGTGTTGCACACGATGAAACTGCAGCCCTTGATGTTCTGCCTGTACATATAATTGACGGCATTGCATCCGCCGCCGCCCACGCCGATTACTTTGATGATGGAATTCTCGGCGGTCCAATCGTTGGGGGTGATATTGAAATCCGTATTCATTACTTGTTCTCCTCTTCTTTATTGGCGTAGTCGTATAAATCCAGGAACGTGTCTCCCACGTTCTTCCAGAAAATGTTCAGGATGCCGTTCCGCTCTCCCTTGGGCTTGGGAACCTTTACCTTCTTGGTCTTTTCCTTCTTCTTGCGGGGCTCTTCCGCCTTCCCGAAATCGTCCGGGGCGAAGAGCATATCCTCCGGGACGGGGGTCTCGTCGGTCACTTCCACTTCCACCAGTTCCTCCTCCTTCTGGACGGGGGCGATGGGGGCGCTCACGCAGTCCGGCAGTTTGTCGGCGTGGGCGGCGAGCACCATCCCGATGGCGGCGGTGGCGCTGGTGCTGTAAACGCCGCTGCCCACCGAGGCGCTGAACATAAAGCGGGGATAGCCCTTCCGCACGTCGTAGCCGGACATTTCCTTGACCAGGTTCACGAGGTTCGTCAGTTCGGCCCCGCCGCCGGTGATCACGATGCCGTTGCGGAGGGTGTTCTGCAGGCCGCTTTCCTGGATGTAGTACAGGACGGCTTCCACGACCTCGCGGGCGCGGCTGTCGATCACCTCGGAGATATAGCGCACGGGCACCTCCTTATAGGGTTCGGTGAGCCGGATCTGCAGCACTTTTTCGCTCAGGGTGGCCAGTTTCCCGGGCAGGCAGGCGCCGAAGCGCTTCTTAATCTTTTCGGCCAGGTCTTCCGAGATGGAGCACTCCGTACGGATGTCGTTCGTGATGGTCTTGCCGCCGAAGGGGATGGACGCGTAATAGCGCATAATGCCGCCGTGATAGATGGTCACGGAGGTGACGCCGGCGCCCACGTCCACGAGGGCGACGCCGCTCACGCGCTCTTCCTCGGTGAGGACAGTTCCCGCCACCACGTCCGGCAGGAAGTATTTCTTGGCCACGGCGATGTTCAGCCCGTTGAAGATCTTGTCCAGGGCCGTGGTGGCCTTGCGGTTCCCCACGAACACCTTGAAGTTGCCTTCCAGGCTGCTGGAGAGGGTGCCCACCACGTCACTTTCCACGAGCTGGATTTCGTCGTCGATGGAGAAGGACTGCGCTACGGCCCCGTAGATGATCTGGTTGTCGGGGTTGGGCAGGGGATAGGTCTCCAGCGCGATGGACTTGAGCGCCTCCACTTCCTCGGCCGATACGTAGTCGTCGGGGTTGGAGCGTTCGATGCGGGCCGATGCCGTCACCTGCGAGACTTCGCCGCGCGGCATCCCCACCACCACCTGCAGGATTTTGATCATCAGTTCCTTCTCGGCCTCGGCCACGGCGGCTGCGAGCTGCTGCGAAGCCTTGAGCGGATTGGTGATCTTGCTGTTCAGGATGCCGTCGGAGGGCGTTTCCTTGTAATAGACAATTTGCACGTCGTCACCGCTGATACGGGCGACGCAGAGTCCGAATTTCGAACTCCCCAGGTCAATCGAGGCAATGTATTTTTCTTCCATATCCTGTGTTTATTTTCTGCAAATGAGCTGTTTCCGGTAGCGCACGTCCACCGACCGGTATTCCCCGCGGTCGGCAAGGCCGCTCTTGTAATAGGCCTCCATCAGGCCCAGTTTCTCGTTCACGCGGACGGGCTGGCCGAAGAGGAAGCGCTCGTTTCCCTCGCGGGGCGTGAACACCAGGTTCTTCTTCCCGTCCACGCTGATGCGGACGATGTTCTTCTCCCATACGGTCCCCCGGAGGGTGTTCACCAGGCCGATCATCTGTGCGAGCCAGGCGGCTTCATCGGCCTTCTCGGGCGTCCCCTTGAAGCCCGCGGGAATCTTCATCGGGATGTGGCCGTCCACCACGGGAACATCGGCCCCGCCCCGCTCCTGCAGGGGGAAGACGAAGCCCGTCGCATCGGCATAGTATCCGTTGTCTCCGCACTCGAAACGCACCACCGGCTGCCGCTGGTTCAGTTCGATGTGCAGGATGCCGTCGTCCGTGAGCCAGGCCTGGCAGGAGCGCACCACGCTGTGCGCCTCCACCAGCCGCTCGATGCGGGGCAGGTCCACGCTGTCCAGCGGGAGACCGGCGAACACCCCGTATTCCTTTTCCATCCAGCCGGCCACGTCTTCCTTGTTGACGAAGCGGCGTTCCAGGGAATCGGCCACGATCACGTCCAGCGACCCCTTCCCCTGGCAGGTACGCGTGCGGCGGGACCGTACGCTCATCGAGGAGGTGACGATCCAGACGGCGGCGCAGCCAAGAATCAGGAGCAGGCCGAGTCCTCTGCGGTAGATGGGTTTCATAGGCGGCTCTTCAGCAGGTCGGTGATGGGTTCAATATAGCGGTCGATGTTTCCTGCGCCGAAGGTGGCCAGCACGTCCACGGGCTCCTGGGCGAGGTAGTCCATCAGTTCTTCTTTCTTCAAAAGCACCTTCTCCGGTGCGGTGATATCCTTGAAAATAATCTCGGAGGTGACGCCCGGGATGGGTTCCTCGCGGGCGGGATAAATGTCCAGCAGGATGAGTTTGTCCACCTTCGAGAGCGCCTGTGCGAATTCCGGGGCGAAATCCCGTGTCCGCGTGTAGAGGTGCGGCTGGAAAATGCCCGTGAGCCGGCGTCCGGGGAAGATGTCGCGGATGGAGGAGATGGCCGATGCAAGCTCGGCCGGATGGTGCGCATAGTCGTCGATGTAACTCACCGACGGGGTGTTCACGTGCACCTCCAGGCGCCGTTTCACGCCTTCAAAGGTGCCGATGGCGGCTTTCACCGCCAGCGGATCCAGCCCGTAGGTGAGGGCGATGGCCGCGGCGGCGACGGAGTTCTCCGCGTTCACCCAGCCGGGCACCCCTACGCGGACGTCTTTCAGCACGCCGCCGGGATATTTCAGGTCGTAGATAAAGCAGCCCACCGCATCCGCGTGCGGGTTCAGCGCGCAGAAATCGGCCCGCTGGTCCGTATAGTGATAGCTTAGCACGCGCGCCTTCGTGTCTTCCGGCGTGATGGGCGTCCCCAGTTTGGCGATGACGGTGCCGCTCACCTGCGAGGCGAAGGCCTTGAAGGCTTCCACCACGTGCTCGTAGTCGCCGTAGATGTCCAGGTGGTCGGCGTCCACCGCCGTGATGACCGCGATCTCCGGGAAGAGCTGGAGGAAGGAACGGTCGAATTCATCGGCCTCCGCTACAACCACGTTGTTATGGGCCATCAGGAGGTTGGTGCCGTAGTTGCGGGAGATGCCGCCCAGGAAGGCGCTGCAGCCCTCCCCGCAGGCGGTGAAAATGTGTGCCGTAAGGGTGCTGGTGGTCGTTTTTCCGTGCGTACCGGCCACGGCCAGGCAGCGCTGCCCCTTGGCGATTTCGCCCAGGGTGCGGGAGCGTTTCAGCACGGCGTAGCCTTCCTGCCGCACCTTCTGCAGTTCGCCCAGATCTTCCGGAATGGCCGGCGTGTAGACGATGAGGCTCTCGGCGATGTCCGTGGGGACGAGGTCCGGCCGGTCCTCATAGTGGACGCTGATGCCTTCCTTTTCGAGCTGGGCCGTCAGCTCCGACGGCGTGCGGTCGTAGCCCGCCACGTTGAAGCCCTTGAACTTGTAGTAGCGTGCCAGGGCGCTCATTCCGATGCCCCCGATCCCTATGAAATAAACGTTCTTCATACGAGTTTATATACTTCGTCGCAAATATCCTGAGCGGCGTGGGTGAGTGCCATCGCCAGCGCGTTTTTTTCCAGGGTCTGCCTGCGGGCGTCGTTGTGCAGCAGGCCCACGGCGGTGGAAAGCAGTTCGTCCACGGCGTCGGCGTCCCGTACCAGCATAGCGGCCTCGCGGCGCACCAAGGCCATCGCATTGTGCGTCTGGTGGTCTTCGGCCACATTGGGCGAGGGGACGAAGATGGTGGCTTTCCCCATCGCGCAGAGTTCCGAAACCGTGCTGGCGCCGCTGCGGGAAATCACCGCGTCGGCCGCCGCATAGGCGAGGTCCATCCGGCCGATGAAATCGTAGGCCGCGATGCCCTTGAGGTCCTTGTGCGCGGCCATAAACTCGTCCACGCCTTTCTTGTAATACTTGCCGCACTGCCAGATCACTTCCACGTCTTCGCCGCCGGGGCATCCGTCCTGAATCCAGTGCTTCATCGCGTTGTTCAGCGTGCCGCTGCCCAGACTGCCGCCCACCACGAAGAGGTGCTTCTTGGCGCCGTCCAGCCCGTAGAAGGCCAGGGCTTCTTTCTTCAGGGCTTCCGTAGCGGGTTTGGACACGTCCTCGCGGATGGGATTGCCGGTGAGGACGATCTTCTCCTTCGGGAAGAACTTCTCCATTCCTTCATAGGCCACGCAGATGGACTGCACGCGGCCGCCCAGCATTTTGTTGGTGAGGCCCGCGAAGCCGTTCTGCTCCTGGATCACGGCGGGAATCTTCATCCCCGTGGCCGCCCACAGCAGGGGAGCGCTGGCGAATCCGCCCACGCCGATGGCTACGTCCGGCTTGAACTCCCTGACAATTTTCCGGGCCCTGCGCACGCTGTCCAGCACGCGGAAGGGGACGGTGAGGTTGTTCATCAGGTTGCGGAAGCTGATCTTCCGCTGCATTCCCACCATCGGCAGGCCTACAATCTGATACCCTGCGGCGGGCACTTTCTCCATCTCCATCTTGCCCTCGGCCCCCACGAAAAGGATTTCAGTGGCAGGATTCAGCTGCTTGAGCTTGTTCGCGATGGACACGGCCGGGAAGATGTGGCCTCCCGTGCCGCCGCCGCTGATGATGACTCTGATTGCCTTGTATTCCATTATACGGTTGTGTCTTGTGTCCAGTTATCGTCGTGCTCGATGATGGGGTTGGCATCGGCCTCCGCTTCCTTCTTCTCCATATTCTCACGCGCGTCGCGGGAGATGGAAAGGAGGATCCCGAAGACCATCGCGAACACCAGGAAGGAGTTGGCCCCGTGGCTCACCAGCGGAAGCGTCTGTCCCGTCTGGGGCACGAAGGGCAGGTGCACGTTCACGGCCATATGCATAAACGCCTGTCCCGTGACGAGGATGATGAGTCCCGCCACGATCATCTTGTCATAGTAATTGTCGCACATCTTGGCGATGAGCGTTCCCCGGGCCAGCAGGCTGAAGTACAGCAGGATGAGGATGAGCGCGCCCCAGAGGCCGGTTTCCTCCACGATGAAGCTGAACATATAGTCGCTGAAGATCACGGGAACCTGGTATTTCTGGGTGCTGTTGCCGATTCCCTTGCCCAGGATGCCGCCCTCCTTGATGGCCAGCAGCGCGCCCACGGGCTGGTCCAGCTCGTCCTTGGCTTCCTGCCAGGCCTTCGAGCCTTTCTTGCTGCTGAGCAGCTGCTGCATCGTGGCGTCGTCGTCCTGCAGGATGCGGCTGATGGCGGTCCCGATGCGGCTACCTTCCAGCCAGCCGGCTTTGTAGGCGCCGAACATCAGGCCGATGCCCACCGCACCTGCCAGCACCACCCAGGCGATGTCGCGCCAGTCGATGCCGCCCACCAGCACCATCAGGATGAGGATGAGGCCGATGAAGAGGGCCGATGAATTGGAGCCCATCATCACCAGGAAGACGGTGCTCAGGAGCGGGAAGTAGATATAGATGATCTTCTGCCAGATGTCCTTGTTCAGCCAGGAGAGCCGGGGGAATCTGTCCGCCAGGCGCGGCACCCACTTGAATTCGCCCCGCTTGAAGGTGTCCAGGGCCCAGCCCAGGTACATCACCATAAACAGCTTCACGAACTCGAAGATGTGGATTTTCTGTCCGGCCACGATCAGCAGGCGCCGGGCGCCGTTCATCGTGCCGGCCCGCACGAAGCCGAGGTTCAGGTTCAGGGCTACAATCAGCAGCAGGAAGAAGCTCACGCCGAATCCCAGCATCGAAATCTTCCGGTACCACTGGGGTTTCCCCACGATGTAGAGCGCGAGGATGATGACGAAGCCGATGGCCACCACCTTGATCTGGTCCAGCATAATGCTCATCCGGTCGGTGCCCAGGTCGTGGGCCAGGCGCGGGGTGCTCGAGAACAGGGAAATGACGGATATGAGCATCAGGAACAGGGCGATCAGGAAGATCACCTTGTCCCCGGCGAAACGGTCCATCAGGTTGACGACCTGGCCGATGAATCCTTCTTTCTTGTTCTCTTCTTCCATTCTTTTACAGGCTGCGGACGGCAGCTTTGAACTGCTCGCCCCGGTCTTCATAGTTCTTGAACAGGTCGAAGCTGGCGCAGCAGGGGCTCAGGAGCACCACGTCGCCGGCATCGGCCATCGCAGCCGCCTTGCGGACGGCCTCATCGGCCGAACCGGCATCCTCCATCCGGGAAACCATCCCGCCGAAGGCCGCGTGAATCTTGGCGTTGTCCACGCCCAGGCACACGATGCCCTTCACCTTTTCCTTCACCAGGTCGTTCAGGACGCTGTAGTCGTTCCCTTTGTCGGTGCCGCCCACGATCCACACCACGGGCTTCTTCTGGCATTCCAGGGCATACCACGCGCTGTCCACGTTGGTGGCCTTGGAGTCGTTGATGTAGAGCACGTCCTTGATGCTCAGCACGGGTTCCAGCCGGTGTTCAATGGGCTGGAAGGTGGCCAGGGAATTGCGGATCACCTGGTTGCTGATGCCCGTCGCCTTGGCCGCCAGGGCCGCCGCCATCGAGTTGTACACGTTGTGGCGTCCGCCCAGGGCCAGGTTCTCGAGGAAGATGTCGGTCTCCTCCTTGTCATAACGGAGGACGATCTTGTCATCCTTCAGGAAAGCGCCCTGCTCGAGCTCCTTCTCCTGCGAGAAGGGAAGCATCTTGCATCGAAGCACGATCTTGGACAAGTGTCCTACGGTTATGGAGTCGTCGGAGTCGAAGATAAAACAGTCTTCGCTCGTGAGGTTCTTGGTGATCTTGAACTTGGCGGCCACGTAGTTTTCCATCTTGTGGTCGTAGCGGTCCAGATGGTCCGGGGTGATGTTGGTGATGATGGCGATGTCCGGACGGAAGTCGTAGATGTCGTCCAGCTGGAAGCTGCTGATTTCCAGTACGTAATAGTCGAAGTGTTCGGTAGCCACCTGATAGGCGTAGCTCTGGCCGATGTTACCGCCCAGGCCTACGTTCAGGCCGGCGTTCTTCAGCACGTGATAGATGAGGCTGGTGGTGGTGGTTTTGCCGTTGGACCCGGTGATGCAGATCTTCTTCGCGGAGTCGTACCGGCTCGCGAATTCAATCTCCGACACCACGCGGATGCCCTTTTCCCGCACTTTCTGCACCATGGGGACGGTCCCGGGGATGCCGGGGCTCTTCACCACTTCGTCGGCGCTCAGGATGAGTTCCTCCGTGTGCTGCCCTTCCTCAAAGGGGATGTCCCATTTGCGGAGGGTTGCGGCATATTCTTCCTTGATCTGCCCCTTGTCGCTCAGGAACACATCATTTCCTTTTACTTTTGCCAAGACTGCGGCACCCACGCCACTTTCGGCGCCGCCCAAAACTACAACTCTAGACATACTCTATCGAATCTTCAACAATGCTAACGTACTTACTGCCAGTATAATTCCTACAATCCAGAAACGGACTGTGATTTTCGCTTCGTGCTGGGCCGGAACGGGTTTGGGGAAGAGCACCGGGCCCTCGGGCGCCTTCTTGTCCTGATAATGGTGGTGCAGGGGCGTCATACTCCAGATGCGGCGGCCCTGCCCGTAGCGCTTCTTGGTGTATTTGAACCACCCGCGCTGGATGAGCACGGAGAGGCTCTCGGCGAAGAACAGCCCGCACAGGAGCGGGATGAGCAGTTCCTTGCGCATCAGTACGGCGCTCACGCCGATGATGCCGCCGATGGTAAGGCTTCCCGTATCGCCCATAAACACCTGGGCGGGGAAGGAGTTGTACCACAGGAAGCCGATGAGCGCACCCACGAAGGCGCTCATAAAGATGGCTATCTCGCCCGACCCCGGGATGTACATAATGTTCAGGAAGTTGGAGTCGATGAGGTTGCCGCCCAGCCAGGCGATGATGCCCAGCACCACGCCCACGATGGCCGATGTCCCCGCGGCCAGGCCGTCCAGCCCGTCGGTGAGGTTCGTGCCATTGGAGCAGGCGGTGATCACCAGGGCGATCATCAGCACGTAGATGGCCCATTTGGCGTACCAGCCCCAGACGCCCTTGAAGGGGGAGAGCCAGCGGTAGTCGAATTCGTGGTTCTTTACGAAGGGAATGGTGGTCTTGGTGCTCTTCACCACGTCTTCCTGGACATATCGGCCCGAAGTAACCACATCCTCGCTTTCCAGGGTGTGCTCCACGACGGCGGTCTCCACGGGCACCTTTTCGCGTACCACGATGTCCGGACTCATCCACACGGTGAGGCCGATGACAAAGCCCAGCACCACCTGTCCGAGGAGTTTGCCCTTCTCGCTCATCCCTTCCTTGTTGTGCTTGAACACCTTGATGTAGTCGTCGGCAAAGCCCAGCGCCCCGCACCAGAGGGTGCTCACGATCAGGAGGATGATATAGATGTTCGTGAGGTCGCACCACAGCAGTACGCCGCACAGGATGCTCAGGATGATGATCACCCCGCCCATCGTGGGGGTGCCTTTCTTCTGGATCTGGCCTTCCAGGCCCAGGTCGCGCACGGTTTCGCCGATCTGCTTGCGCTGCAGCAGGCGGATGATGCGTTTACCGGCCAGCATCGCCACCAGCACCGCCGTCACCGCCGCCATCATGGCGCGGAAGCTCAGGTAGTGCGTGAGGCCCAGGCCCGGGAAATCGATTCCCAGCGATTCCAGATATTTCAGCAGGTGGTAGATCATTGCATCATCATTTTGAAGGTTTCCTCGACGATTTCCTTTTCGTCAAAATGGGTTTTTTCGTGGCCGATGACCTGGTAGGTCTCGTGGCCCTTGCCCGCCAGCAGGATGGCCGCGCCTTCCGGGGCGGTGAGGATGGCGGTACGGATGGCTTCGCGGCGGTTCTCGATCACCAGGCTCTTGGCAAGGCCCTTGGGGCTGAGCCCGGCCTTGATGTCCTCGATGATGGCCGACGGTACCTCCGTGCGGGGGTTGTCCGAGGTGATGACCAGGCGGTCGGCGAGTTTCTCGGCGATCTGCGCCATCTCCGGACGCTTGGTCTTGTCCCGGTCTCCGCCGCAGCCGAACAGGCAAATCAGCTGCCTGTCGCGGCAGATTTCGCGGAGGGTCTTCAGGACGTTCTCCAGGGCGTCGGGCGTGTGGGCGTAGTCGATCACCACGGCCAGGCCTTTCGGCCCGCGGAGATTCTCCAGGCGGCCCGGCGCGCTGCCCAGCCTGGACAGGGCGATGAGCGTTTCCTCGGGCTTTGCGCCCAGGCACACGGCCGCACTGTAGATAGCCAGCAGGTTGTAGGCGTTGTGCGTGCCGATGAGGCGGCACCAGGTCTCCACGCCGTCGATCTTGAGCTGCATTCCGTCGAAGCTCTGCTCCAGGATGCGGGCGGTGTGGTCCGCCAGGCCCCGCACCGAATAGGTGACAACCCTGGCCGCAGTATTCTGCACCATCACCGGGCCGTTTTTGTCGTCGGCATTCACAAGGGCGATGGCTTCCGCGGGCAGGTTGTCAAAGAAAAGTTTCTTGCAGCGGAGGTATTCCGCGAAGGTCTTATGGTAATCCAGATGGTCGTGCGTGAGGTTCGAGAAGATGCCCAGGGCGAACTGCAGGCCCGTCACGCGGTCCTGTTCCACGCCGATGGAACTCACCTCCATAAAGCAGTACTCACAGCCCTTGTCCACCATCCGGGCCAGCAGGCTGTTCAGCGTCACGGGATCCACCGTGGTGTTTTCGGTCTCCAGGCGCTCGTCGCCCACGTAGTTGGCGATGGTCGAGAGCAGGCCGCACTGATATCCCAGCGAGCGGAACAGGTTGTACAATAAGGTAACCGTGGTGGTCTTGCCGTTGGTGCCGGTGATGCCCACCAGGGTGAGCTTCCGCGACGGATGGTCGTAGAACGCGTCGGCCGCCAGCGCCAGCGCCCTGCGGCTGTTTTTCACCACTTCGAACGTAACTCCGGAGGATATAATGCTCCGGGGGGACTCCGTTCCGCTTCGCTTCACTCCGGCCCCTCCCATTGTCTCCTGCGTCCCTTCGGGACTTGTATCCAACGGGCCCCTCCCCCTATACTCGTCCGGGGGTGGACAAGCCCCCCGGAGCATTATATCCTCCGGGAGTTCTTCGCAAATGATCCCCGCGGCGCCTTTGGCGATGGCATCCGCGATGTACGCGTGACCGTCGCTGGCGTAGCCGCGCACGGCCACGAAGAGCGCTCCGGGAATGACCTTCCTGGAGTCGGCGGTAATCAGTGTGAAGTCCTTATAGTTCATTTCTCTTCGCTCATTTCGGGGACGCTGCCGACGCAGCGGATTTCCTTGCGCCAGTCGCTGTCCAGTGCGTAAATCTTGTCCACGATCTCACGGACGGCCAGGGCGGGCATCGTGCCGCCGTAGAAGCTCTTTCCGGAGAGGTAGGAGTAAACGGTCACGAGGATGGTGTACTTGGGGTCATCGGCCGGGAAGAATCCCACGAAGGTACCCTGGTTCTTGTGCCGGCCGTAGGCGTCGTGATAGGGGTCCGCGCTGCCCTTGCGCTCCTCGGGGGTGAGGACCACGCGGGCGGTGCCGGTCTTGCCGGCCACCGAGAGTTTCGCCGTCTTCAGGCGGGTGGCGGTGCCGCTGTTCACCACGGCGCGCAGAGCCCGCGTGACGGTATCGGCCGTAGCGGCGCTGCAGATGCTCTCGTTGAGGGCCGACGGGACGAAGCGCTTCACCACGGCGCCGTCCGGGCTCTCCACGCTCTCCACCAGGTAGGGCTTCATCATCCGGCCCTTGTTGGCGATACCGTTGTAGAAGGTCGCCACGTGCAGGGGCGTCACGCTTAGGCTGTAGCCGTAGGCGGTGGTGCCCAGGGTGGTGCCGGACCAGCCGGGCGTGCCCGGACGGTTCACCACCGGACGTCCCAGGCCTGTGATGTCGAAGTCGAAGGCTTCGCCCAGGCGGTAGGAGTAGATGTGGTCGAAGAGCTCCTGCGGGTTGTTCCCGTAGTAATGTTCGGCCAGGTAGGCGAACACGTAGTTGGAGGAAATCTCGAAGCCGTGCATCACGCTGATTTCGCGGCGTCCGGTTTCCCGCTGATAGTCCAGGATATGGACGTCCTGGTTGTATTTGGGGACCACGCCGTTGTTGGTGGGGATGGTCTGTTCGAGCGTTTTCACGAAGCCGTCTTCCACCACGGAAAGCAGGGTGACGGTCTTCATCACGGAGCCCTGTTCGCCCACTTCGCGGAGGGCCAGGTTTTCCCGTTCCCACAGGACGGTCTGCGGCGTGGCGCCGCGGGAGAGGTTCACCATCGCGCGGATGGCGCCCGTCTTCGCTTCCATAATGATGCAGATGCCGGCGCGGATGTCCTCGTTGGCGTTGATCTGGGCGCGGAGGGCTTTGTCGGCAATGTCCTGGAAGTCGATGTTGAGGGTGGTGCGGATGCTGTTCCCGTCCACCACTTTCACCACGGCCGAATCCAGGTCGCGGACGGAGTGGCCGCCCTCGGTGACCCGGCGGTATTCATACCCTTCCGTTCCGTGCAGTTCGGCGTCGAAGCTGGATTCCAGGCCGATGCGGTTCTGCTCCTTCACGTAGCCGATCACGCGGCGCGCCAGGGAGTCGTAGGGATAGATGCGCTCTTGGTGCTCCTCGTCGATGAGTCCGCCGGCGTTCCTTCCGTCCTGGAACAGCGGGAACTGCCGCACGCGCTCGAGGGTGCTCAGGTCCACGTTCTTCTTAATCAGGAGGTAGCGGCTGCCTTTGGCGCGGCCGTTCAGGATGGCGGCGGCCCATTCGTCGGCGTTCTTAGAGGGGAATTCGGTGGCGAGGCACTTGGCCAGCTGACGGGCTTTGTCCCTCCAGACGCCTTCCAGGCTGTCTTTTCCTTCCTCGATGTACTTCTGCTTGAGGACGGTGCAGTCCATATGGAGGTCGTAGAGGGGGGCCGATATGGCCAGCGGCCGGCCGTCGGTGGCGAGGATTTTCCCGCGCACGGGCGTGTCCGTGTATTTTTTGACAGTGGGCCGGAAGAGGCCGATCACCTCCTGCGGCACAGTGTAGCTGGTCTGGATCTTGACAATCCAGATCAGAATCAGGATCCCCAGCGCCATAAACACCAGCGACAGGAAGAACATCACCACGTGGATGCGGTCACGTCCTACGATCTGATCCTTTATTTCACTGTCCTTTCTCATCTGGTCTTAATCACTGTGGCGGGTTCGGTGGGAAGGGTTGCCTCCGATCCCAGTTCCTTCAGGCGGATCTGGGCCGCCGATGCGCTGTGCAGCTTTACAAGGGCCGCTTCCTTTTCCGCGTGGTGGATGCGCAGTTTCTCCAGCGCGGCTTTGTTCTCGCTCACCCGGGCGAGGGTTTTGTCCACCTGCAGGCCCAGGAGGATGGTGGCCCACATCAGGAGGAACAGGTAGAGGATGTGCATCAGGAATTTGTCGGCCCTCAGGCGAAGGAGCAGTTCCCCTTCGCGGATGGCCTTGAAGGCGTTCCGGATGCTGTGCCAGACTCTCGTGGCCATTATGCGGTCCTCCTCCGGGCTACCCGGAGCTTCGCGCTGCGGGCGCGGGTGTTTCCGGCGATTTCTTCTTCCTGCGGGACCACGGGTTTGCGGTTCACGGCCTCCAGGGGGGCTGTGCTGTTTCCGTAGAGGTCCTTCTGCTCCAGTCCTTCCACGTTCCCGGTCTTGATGAAGTTCTTCACCATCCGGTCTTCCAGACTGTGGTAGGTGATCACCACCAGCCGGCCGCCGGGCTTGAGGCTGCGGGCGGCTCCGTCCAGGAACTTCTCCAGGGAACGCATTTCCTGGTTCACCTCGATGCGGAGGGCTTGGTAGACTTTGGCCAGCACTTTGTGTTCAGCGCCTTTCGGGAGCATTCTGGCGATGGCCTTGTCCAGGTCTCCGGTGGTTTCCAGCGGCCTTTCGGCTCGGGCTTCCGCGATGAGGCGGGCCATCTGGCGGGCGCCGTCCACCTCTCCGTAGAGTTTCAGGATGCGCTCCAGATCGGCCTCGCCGTAGCGGTTCACCACCTCGCGGGCGGTGAGTTTTCCCTCCCGGTTCATCCGCATATCCAGCGGGGCCTCCTCGAAGCGGAAGCTGAAGCCGCGTTCGGCGGTGTCGAACTGGTGGCTCGACACGCCCAGATCTGCGAGGATGCCGTCGAACACTGCGTGTTCTCCGCCATCCGGTTCCCCTGAGGGGGCGCTGGCCCCTACCACCCCCCGCGGCTCCGCCGGGCGCTCTGCAGAGCGCCTTTGGTCCTCCAGGGCAAGCTGGGTCGCATAATTTTCGATGAACCGGAAGTTGTTGTGAATGAGGGTGAGCCTCGCGTCTTTTTGGGCGCGGGCTATGGCATCGATGTCACGATCGAAGGCGATGACTCTTCCGCCATCGTTTAAGCGTGAAAGTAGGGCAGCGGTGTGACCACCGCCTCCGAAAGTGGCATCGGCGTATGTTCCGTCGGGATTTGTGACCAGCGCGGAGATACTTTCCGCCAGTAGCACAGGGATATGATATTCGGACATTTCTGAGACCTCCTTACTTTCTTTCGGATAGTCTCAGTGCGGTTTGTTTGAACTCCTCGTCCGTGAGAAGATCCCCCTTGCGAGTTTCGGGGTTCCAGATCTGGAGTTTGTAGCCCACGCCGCCGAATACCACCTCTTTGGTAATACCTGCACTTTCAAGTAGCTGCGACGGGATGTTCAGCCGCCCCAGCTTGCTGTCCAGCACCAGGGTGTAAACGCCGTCGTTGTACTTGGTCCAAAAACTGGCGTCGGAAGTATTCAGTTCGGGGTCTATACCGTCCAGCACTTTCTGGCTGCGCTTCTCCCATTCCTCTTCGGGGAACAGGTCCAGGCAGCACTGCTGGACGTTTTTCTTGACAATCAGGGTCATATTCTGGGCGCCGCCGCGTACCATCGCGTCGCGGAAGGCGGCAGGGAGCACGATGCGCCCCTTGTCGTCTACCTTTCCGGCTGCCGTTCCGTAGAATCTGACCATAATTGCTGTTAAACTTATACTTTCACGCTTTGAGTGCAAAGGTAAGCAAAATTTTCCATTTTATTACACTTTCTTCCAAAATTTTCCACAATTTTATCAACAGGGATTTTTTCGTATCTTTGTGACAGGATGAACGTCTTTGTTTATGCTATGCGCATCAAAGACTTATGCCCGGATGAAAGGCCCCGGGAAAAAATGCGCCTGAGGGGCGCGAAGGCCTTGTCGAACGCCGAACTGCTGGCTATTCTGCTGGGCAGCGGCACCGGAGAAAAAAGCGTGACGGACATCGCCCAGGAGCTGATGGTCCGCGCCGACGGCAGGTTGTCCCTGCTGGATGCGATGCCGCTGGAGCGGCTCGTCGCCCAGCCGGGGGTGGGGGAGGTGCGGGCCGCGACCATTGTCGCTGCCCTGGAACTGGGCCGCCGGATGGTGGAGGAAAGCGTCCTTCTTCAGGGCCGGTCCGTGGGCTCGCCGGAAGCGGTTTTCCGCCTGATGCTGCCCACCCTCAAAAACCTGGACCACGAGCAGTGCTGGGCCGTTTTCCTAAATAAAAACAATATCTTCCTGGGAAAGGAAATGCTCACTTCCGGAAGCCTGGAAAAGACGGTCATCGATCCCGCCCGCATCCTCCGCCGCGCCATCGAAAAACAGAGTTCCTCTATCATCCTGGTGCACAATCACCCCTCCGGGGATCCGTTCCCCAGCCCGGCGGATATCCGCCAAACGAATCAGGTGAAAAAGGCCCTCGACACCGTGGGGATCTCCCTTCTGGACCACGTCATCGTTTCCGCCGACCGCTTCTATTCCTTCTCGGAGGAAAGAACCGGCACCCTCGCCCCGTAAGCACTAAGGCCCCCAAACGCTCACCGACGGTTTTCGGTCAGGGTTGGGAGGCTGGGGTCCGGGGGACTCCGGTCGCTGCGCTCCCTCTCCACCGAATAGCGGGGCGTCCGAGGTGGTCCAAAAAATCACCGACCACGGACGAATTTGGACCACCTCGGACGGTCAGGCGTGCGGCTAAAGCACGAATACTGTCACAGGAGGCGGAAAGTGTGCTTTAACGGGACTCCAGAATGTCGTTAAAGCACGAAAACGGTCATGGAAGGCAGAAAGTGTGCTTTAACGGGGGTGGAAAGGGCCACTAAAGCACGAAAACCATCACAGGAGGCGGAAAGTGTGCTTTAATGACGGCGATGGTTGTCATTGTTGCTCTTGTCGTCAGAATACATTATATTTGTACATCTAATCTGTATCGGCTATGAAACTTGTCAACATCGGGGAACAGTCCTCAGCACTGAACAGCATTATGGCGGAAATCCGCGACGCACGCATCCAGAAGGACAGCCTGCGCTTCCGCTTCAACCTGGAAAGGGTGGGCGCCATCTTCGCCTACGAAATCTCCAAAACGCTGCCTTCGTCCCCCGAAGACGTGCATACGCCGCTGGGTGTCGCCACGGTTACGACCCCGGACGAGGAACCGGTGATTGCCGGCATCCTGCGCGCCGGCCTGCCGCTGCAGAACGGTATGTTGCAGGTGTTCGACCACGCGCAGAGCGCCTTCCTCACCACTTTCCGGAAACTCGGCAAAGGCGACTACTTCAAGGTTACGGCAGATTACTGCTCCTGCCCTTCCGTAGAAGGCCGGGTGCTCATCCTGGCCGATGCGATGGCCGCCACCGGTGAATCCTTCATCGTAGCGATGCAGAAACTCCGCCACGAGGCGGGCGAGCCTTCGCACATCCATCTGGTGTGCCCCATCGCCAGCCGCTATGCCGTGGATCAGCTCCTCCAGAAACTGGACGACAATCACACGCTGTGGGTAGCCGCCATCGACGAGGAACTTACCAGCCACAACTACATCATCCCCGGTCTGGGCGATGCCGGAGACCTGGCCTTCGGGGAAAAGGCGTAATGAAGAAAGTCTACATCGAGACATATGGGTGTCAGATGAACGTCAATGACACCGAGGTCATCTTCGCCATCCTCTCCGATGCCGGATACGAACGCACGGAAGTGATGGAAGAAGCGGACCTGGTGATGGCGAACACCTGCTCCATCCGCGACAACGCGGAGCAGCGCATCTGGGGCCGTATCGAGGTGTTCCATCAACTGCGCAAATCCAGGTCCGGTGTCCTTGTGGGCATCGTGGGCTGTATGGCCGAACGCCTGAAGGACAAGCTCCTGGATACGCACAAAGTTGATCTGGTGGTGGGCCCGGACGCCTACCGCAGCCTGCCTAAACTCCTCGCTGCAGTCACCCCGGACAGCCCCCAGATCGACGTCCTCCTGTCCCGCTCCGAGACCTATGCCGACATCACGCCGGTGCGCACGGACAGGAACGGGATATCGGCCTTCATCTCCATTATGCGCGGCTGCAACAACGTGTGCTCCTACTGCGTGGTGCCCTACACCCGCGGGGCCGAGCGTTCCCGGGACGCACACACCATCGTCCGCGAGGCCTGCGACGTCTATGCAAGGGGGTACAAGGAGGTGACCCTGCTGGGGCAGAATGTGGACAGCTACCTGTGGAAATCGGCCTCGGAAACGGTGAACTTCGCCGGGCTGCTGGAAAGGGTGGCCGATATCGCCCCGGACCTCCGCGTGCGTTTCGCCACTTCCCACCCCAAGGATATCTCCGACGAAGTGATCGCCGTGATGGCGTCCCGTCCCAACATCTGCAAGCACATTCATCTGCCCGTGCAGAGCGGCAGCTCCCGGATGCTGGAGCTGATGCGCCGCAAATACGACCGGGAATGGTACCTGGAGCGCGTTGCGGCCATCCGCCGGGCGATGCCGGACTGCGGCCTCACCACGGACGTCATCGCCGGATTCTGCAGCGAGACGCTGGAAGACCACGCCCAGACGCTTTCCCTGATGGAAGAGGTGGGCTTCGACTGGGCCTTTATGTTTGCCTATTCAGACCGCCCCGGCACCCTGGCCAACCGCGCGATGCAGGACGATGTTCCCGCGGCCGAAAAGAACCGCCGCCTGAACGAAATCATCGAACTGCAGAACCGCAAGTCCCTCGAGCGTTACCGCGCACAGATAGGCCGCACCCTGGAAGTGCTGGTGGAAGGCCCCTCCAAGCGCGATCCTTCGCAGCTCTGCGGACGCGCCTCCAACAACATGATGTGCGTATTCCCCGCCTCCGGCCGCTCCAAGGGGACCTATACCGTCGTGAAGGTGATCGACTGCACTTCCGCCACCCTCATTTGCGAGTAGCTTCGGCACAAAAACTGCAGAGAGTGAGAAAAAAACACTATCTTTGTAATGGTGAAAACCATTAAGCATATCGGCCTGGTCCTGCTGACGGCGCTCCTGCTGTGCAGTTGCGGCGTGTCCAAGGTGAAGGATATCTCCCTCTCCTCGGTGGGTATCGCCTACATAGTTCCCACCTCCCTGCGTTCGATGGACGGGAAGCTCCTCCTGGGCATCAACAATCCCGCGATGAGCTTTGCCGTGAACGAGGTGACGGGGACGGTGCGCTACAACGAAAAGGAGATCGCCCATTTCTCCACCGGCAGCATCGAGCTGGAGGGGAAGACGGACCAGGTGTATGAACTTCCCTGTTCGGTGGAACTGGCGGAAGGCGCCTCGCTCCTGGATGTGCTCATCATCGCCTCCAAGCGCTCACTGCAGGGTTTGAAGGCCGATGTAGACGTCCACGCCGCCCTCAAGAAAAACGGTGTCCTGCGTGCTCCTTTCCAGTTCCGGGACCTGGATCTTTCCTCATTCTCCAAAAAGTGATGAAAAAGCTTCTCCTCATACTCGCCACCCTGCTCCTGAGCGCCGTTGCGCTGCGGGCGCAGGAAGAATTCGAGCCCGAAGTACAGCTTCCGGCCGCGATGGACTCCACCCTGCTGGGACGCAGCATCTTCTCGGTCATCGGCCCCGGCATCGAGATTATCCAGTCCACTGCCACGCGGCAGGCGCTGGACAGCTACGTGCGCAGCAACGCCGGCAAGACTCTTTCCGGCTACCGCATCCGCGTCTATTACGACAACGGTCCCCAGGCCCGCGGACGCTCCGGCGCTATAGCATCGGCCCTGAGGGAACAATTGGGCGTGGCGGTATACCGCTCCTTCGAGAGCCCCAACTATAAGGTGACGGTGGGGGATTTCCGCAGCAAGGAAGAGGCCCTGCGCATCTACAACGCCCTCAAGGGCACATATCCCACGGCCTATATCATCAAGGAGACCATCAATTATCCCCGGTAATGGCAGGCATCAAACAGGGACTGGAACAAAAGCAGACGCAAAAGCTTTCACCGCTTCAGATTCAGACCATCAAACTGATCGAGATGCCGGTGCAGGCCCTGGAGCAGCACGTGCGGGAGGTCCTGAACGACAATCCCGTGGTGGATGACGATGCCCCCAAGCGGGAGGACGAACCCCGCGACGTCTCCATCTCCGAAGTGGAGGAAAAGGAGCAGAGCGGCGGTTCCCTGGAAGAGAACTACGGTCCGCAGGACGACGACATTCCTTCCTACAACCTCCACGTCAACAACTGGGGCAAGGACGAACGTCCGGAATACAACACCTTCTCGGTGAAGCAGAGTTTTACCCAAAGCCTGCAGGAGCAACTGGGCTACCGCAATCTCACGGACCACGAGCGCACGGTGGCGTCCTTTATCATCGGCTCACTGGATGAAGACGGGTATCTCCGCAGGGACATCGAATCCCTGGTGGATGACCTCGCCTTCCGCGCGAACATAGAATCATCGGCCGAAGAAGTGGAGAAGATGCTCCGCGTGATCCAGCAGTTCGAACCCTCCGGCGTGGGCGCCCGCGACCTCCGCGAATGCCTCCTCATCCAGCTGGAGGACAAGAAGCGCACGCCGTCGGTGGAGAACGCCATCCGCGTGCTGGATACGCAGTTCGACGCCTTCAAGAATCGGCATTTCCAGAAGATTATGGCCCGTCTGCACCTCTCCGAGGAAGAGATGAAGGCCGTGCTGGACGAGGTTCGCCGGCTCAATCCCAGCCCGGGCGGCCAGATCGACGACTCCTACAACGACCAGGCCCAGCAGGTGGTGCCGGACTTCCGTCTGGACTACGAAAACGGGCAGCTCATTCTGTCGATGCCGCGATTCAACATCCCGGAGCTGCGCATCAACCGCAAGTATTCGGAGATTATGGAGACCGGCCGGGTGTCGGAGTCAAAGGCCGATAAAGAAGCCGCCGCCTTCGTCAAGCAGAAGATCGATTCGGCCAAGTGGTTCGTGGAGGCCCTCCGTCAGCGGCAGAATACCCTCCAGAGTACGATGCAGGCCATCGTGGACTATCAGCACGACTATTTCGTGGACGGTGACGAGAGCAATCTGAGGCCGATGGTCCTGAAAGACATCGCCGAAATCACCGGCTTCGACATCTCCACCATCTCCCGCGTGGTGAACAGTAAGTGGATTGAAACCCACTTCGGCATTTTCCCGCTGAAGTACTTCTTCTCCGAAGGGTTGGAAAACTCCGAGGGCGAGGAAGTCTCCACCCGCGAAATCAAGAAAGCCCTCCGCGAAATGGTGGAAGGGGAGGACAAGCACAATCCTCTCACGGATGACGAACTGGTGGACGGCCTCTCCTCCCGCGGCTACAAAGTCGCCCGCCGTACCATCGCCAAATACCGCGCACAGCTGGACATCCCCACCGCCCGGTTACGCCGGGAGCTGTAGGGCTTTCCGTCGGTTTTTTTGTCAGGGCCGGAAGGCAGGGGTCCGGGGGACTCAGTCGCTCCGCTCCTTCGGCCCCTCCCATTGCGTCGTGCCCTGTCGGGCACTACTTCGGGCCCCTCCCCCTATACTTGTCCGGGGGTGGACAAGCCCCCGGACCCCTGCCTCCCGGCCCTTCCCTCAACCGCAGGTCTGGTGCCTTGCAGTGAAATCTCAGCATTTATTGTGATTAGTCAATAATATTGCTTAATTTGTGGAGTCTGGTTCTCCATCCACGAGTTCCGTGGGAAAAAGGTGATGCTGGATTATGATCTGGCAAAGTTGTACGGTGTTGAAACCCGCACACTAAAACAATCTGTTAGACGAAATATCGAGCGATTCCCATCCGATTTTATGTTTGAACTGACAGATGAAGAATGCACTGTTCTATCTTCAAGATCACAATTTGTGACCTTGAACGACGGTGTCGTCTTGAGGAGAAGAAAAATGAGCCTCGCCCAAAAATCGTTTTTTAGTTATTAGCGGCACATACGATGGACAATGTTTGACCGAAGATTCTTGCATCAGTGAGTAAATAATCTTTTCCATCCCTTTCCTAGGCTTAATACCATGTTTTCCAAATATAGACGGGATAACACCAGCAACACGAAAACCCGGCCTTAGCGTGCCGTTGCTGTTTAGAAAATGCACGAATAACACGAAAAACCGGGTTTAACGTGCCGCTCGTGCTATGGAGATTGCAGCGACAGTGTCGCATCCATCAACCAAGCGTCCGCGGTGGTCCAAAAAATGACCGACCACGGACGAAAAAGGCCGAAAACGTCCGCGGTGGTCCCAATCGTGGACCACTACGGACGCCCAAGGCGCGCACAACCTTTCTATTTGGTACACATTTCGCTGAAGTGAAAGAGAACCAACACCGCCCGACTTATGAAACGCTTTGTACTCTTTCTTCTTGCGCTGATCTGCTGTACGGCCGTGAACGCGCAATATGTGGTCTCCGACAAGTATATGCTCTGGTTCGAGGATTCCGGAAACGAGGTGATTACCCGAAAGGCCGTGTGGTGCGAGGAGGACTATCAGGACCTGTGGAATGGCTGCCAGGTGCGCGTTACCAGCAGCCGGATTTATATCTACAGGGATGGCTATTCCATCCTTTACGGCGATGAAATCAACCTGCTCTATAACGGCTATTATCGCGTGAGGCGCGGGAAGACCTGGTATCTGGCCGATGAAGACGGCGACACGGTGAGTGGCATCTACGGCAGTGAAATCCTATATTATCCCTGGGGCTATGTCGCCGTGAAGCGGAGCTCCGGCTACTGGGACGTGTACTACTGCAACGGGCGGAAACTGGACTTTTATTCCGATGAGTCTCCCGTCATCTATTCCAACGGCTGCTGGGGCGTCCGGCACGGACGCTATTGGTATGTCTATGATACCGCCGGCGACCAGCTGGACGGAGTGTACGGCGACACCGTCACTCTTCTGAATGACGGCCGATGGAAATGCGTCCGCGGAAACTACGTTTCCTACGAAAAATGATTACTGCACGAAGGCCACGATTTCGGCCTTCTCGACTTTGGAGCCCTGCTTGCCCAGGACTGCAACGATGCGGCCGTCCACGGCGGATACCACATCTTCCATCCCGTAATAGGTCTGCACGTGGCCGATAACCTCGCCGGCCTTCACGGCGCGGCCCACGATGGGGGCGGAGGAAGCGTCGTCCACATCCAGTTCCCAGAGCAGCTGGCCCTCGACGGGGCACTGGACGGGGGTGGCCGAAGGGTACTTCGCCATATAGTCCTCAACGGAGAACTTGGGCATTTCCACCACAGGACGCTCGATGACGATGGGGGCGCCGGCCTTGGCCTTCAGTTCGGCCAGTTCCGTGTTGAAGCGCTCCTTGGCGAGGCCGCTCCTGTAATCCCTGTACTGACGCTCGTGCATGGCCAGTTCGAAGAGTTCTTCGTCGTCCTGGCCGCAGTCCCAGCCCTCCTCTTTCATCATCGCGCGGAACTTCGGGAGTTCGTCCGGATAGTTGTCCTGCGGGTTGCAGGTGGTGAACTCGAGGCCTTTTTCTTTCGCCAGGGCCACGATTTCCGGAGCCAGTTCGCCGGGGAGTTTGCCCATATGCCCGAGGATCATTCCCCAGGTATCCTTGTCGATGGTGCTCCAGCGGGGCTTGTCCTGCAGCATATTGAAAAGGTTCATCAGGGCCGTGTTCTTCACATATTGGCTGAAGGGCGTCACGAGGGGCGGATAGCCCAGGCGCGGCCACACGTATTCCACTTCCTCGAAGAGTTTCACCATCAGGGTGTCCAGGCTCATCTCCGGCCGCCCGTGGGCGCGCTGGGTGGCGTTGATGGCGCCCTGGAAGCCTTTCAAATCGGCCATCATCGAGCCCATCATGCCGCCGGGCAGGCCGCAGCCCACCAGGAGGGAGGTCATCCGGGCGTTGGAGGGGTTGATCCAGTAGCCCAGGAAGTCGTCGATGAACTTCTGCGTGAGGCGGCGCACCTCCATATAGGCGTCCATGTTGAGGTCTTTTACCAGGAAGCCGTCGGCCTTGAGCATTTCGCGGATGGTGATCACGTCCGGGTGTACCTTGCCCCAGCTGAGCGGCTCTACGGCCACGTCCAGATAATCCGCGCCGGCGCGGGCCACTTCCAGCATTGAGGCCGTGGAGAAACCGGGGCCCGTGTGACCGTGGTACTGCACCTTGAGGTGCGGGTATTTCTTCTTGATATCGGCCACCAGTTCGCCCAGGACGCTGGGACGGCCGATGCCGGCCATATCCTTGAGGCAGATTTCATCGGCCCCGTACTCCACCACTTTGTCTACGACATCCATATAGTAGGCCACCGTATGCACCGGGCTGTGCGTGATGGAAAGGGCTACCTGGCTGATCATCCCGGCTTTTTTCGCGCCGACGACAGAGCCTTTCAGGTTGCGGTGGTCGTTCAGGCCGCAGAAACTGCGGGCGATGTCCGTACCCTGGGCCTTCTTCACCTTGAACATCAGCTCGCGCACATCCAGCGGAACGGGGTTCATCCGCAAGGCGTTGAGGCCGCGCTCCAGCATATGCGTCTCGATTCCGGCCTTGTGGAAAGGCGCGGTCCAGGCCCGCACGGCCTTGTTGGGATTCTCGCCGAAGAGGAGGTTCACCTGCTCGAAAGCGCCGCCGTTGGTCTCCACGCGGTCGAAGCAGCCCACGCCGATGATGGCCGGTGCCACCTCTACTAACTGGTCCACCCGGGGGACGTATTTCCCGGAACTCTGCCACATATCCCTGTACACCAGGGAGAACTTGATTTCTCGTTTAGCCATAGCAGAACAAAGGTACGAAATTAATTTTGCAAAACCGGAAAATATCCTTACATTTGCAGTCCCAAACACGGTGGATGTAGTTCAGCTGGTAGAGCATCGGATTGTGGTTCCGAGTGTCGTGGGTTCGAGCCCCATCATCCACCCTAACAAAAAGGCCTGCCTTATCGGCGGGCCTTTCGTGTGTTTAGAAATCGATTTCTACCGGCGGGGCGGTGAAGGAGCTGATGACGGCCTTCGCGTCCTTTAGGAAGTAGACGGCGGTGTTGTCATCGTTCTCGTCGTACATCCGCCGAAGGCCCGGATTGGCGTCCAGCATAGCCTTCTTGATCTCCACGCGCGGGTCTTCCTGGAGCGTGGCGGAGATGCGGAGCCATCGGCCGTCCGCTGCGTTGTAGGCGCAGATGGCCACCTTGGGATTCGCGGCAATCTGCTTCGCGACGTTCTTTACGTGGCCCGTCTGGATGTACAGCTTGCCCTCAATGATTTCGGCCGTCCCGAAAGGACGAACCTGCGGCTGGTCGCCGTCGACGGTTGCCAGGAAATAACAGCCTGCCTGGTGCAGGAAATCTCTTACCTGTTGCATATTCTCTGTGTTTGCCGATTGATACGTTGCAGGGTCCGGTGTCGCCGGCTCATCGGCGGCCTGTTCGCCCCCGCATTTGCACGCGGTGACGCCTAAAACCGCTGCCGCCAGCGCAAGGATGTGGTAGATAGTCTTCATATCGCTGTTAGTACGTCGTCTGGGTTACTTCCCACGCTCCTTCCTCGTTCTTCTGGAGGACGTGGCAGGTGAGGTTGACGCCGGAAGGGGTCCAGTCGCCCTGCTTCAAGGGGATGCTGAGCAGTGCGTAGTCCTCTTCCAGGGCGCTTTCGTCTTCCACCGCGGCGGGGTTCTCGTCGCCGCCGTCGTGGTAAAGGATGAGGGTGATATAGTTGGTGGCCTTTTCCTTTTCGTATTCCACCGTGAAGGTATGCAATAAATCGCTGTTCTTGAGCCGATAATAGGTGAGTCCCAGATTCAGGTAACTCGGGGTGATGTTGTAGAACGCCAGGCTCACGGGGTCGTGGGCGGTAGGCACGGTCTCTCCCGCGAGAGTGACGGGAAGGGTGGTCACCTCCGTGGAATTCTTGAGGGTGATGTCCAGATCCACGTTCAGGATGTCGAAGAGCAGGAAATAGCGCTGCCCCTCCACCGTGGGAATGGGAACCTTGTCCGAGGCCACATTCTTGATGGTGAAAACCGTCCCATAGTCGTTAACAAGCTGCCCTTCGGTCAGCGTGACGAAATCCTGGACGTTGGACTGGTTATAGGTGCCTTCCAGTTTACAGGACCATGCTGCAGCGAGGCAGCACACGAGGAGGAGGAAATACTTTTTCATAACTTCTTTTTCTTGCGGGTGGGTTTGGCGATGATCTGGATGTCCAGGTCCTCGATGGTGTATCCCTTGAATTTGCGCCGTTTGAGCTGCTGGGCCACCAAAAGGGAAAGCTGCTCATCCTCCACGTTGCGGAAGGTGTGGTTCTCCCGGTCATAAAGGTGGAGGTGCCGGCGCGGATCCACGTCGAAATACATTATGTTGTTCCCCGAGGGCCGGCGGTTGTAGATGTGTTCGTCGGCGAGTTGGGAAAGGATGTTATAGACCGTGGTAGTGTTCACGGGCGTGCCGCGCTGGAACAGCAGAATCTGTACGTCTTCGGCCGATGCGTGCACCAGCTCCATCATCGCTTCGTGCACCAGCAGCCGCTGCCGGGTGGCGCGGAGGCCGTGCCGCCGGAGCTGGGTGCGGAACTCTTCCAGCGTGGGGATGGGATGACGCAGCTTAACCATAACTCAGGCGTTCAGGAGGGCGCGGGCGTTGGCCACGGCCTCGGGGGTGATGGTGGCGCCGGAAAGCATCCGGGCGATTTCCTGTATGCGGGCCGATGCATCCAGCAGCCGCATCGAGGTGACGCCGGCCTGCTTGGACACCAGGAAGTGGGCCTCTCCCTTGGCGGCTACCTGCGGCAGGTGGGTGATGGCGAGGACCTGCATCGAGCGGCCCATTTCGCACACCAGCGAGCCCATTTTGTCGGCCGTGCCGCCGGAGACGCCGGCGTCGATTTCGTCGAACACCAGCGTGGGCATATGCCGGTAGCGGGCCATTTCGGCCTTGATGGCGAGCATAATCCGGGAGAGTTCGCCGCCGGAGGCCGATTTGGAGACATCGGCCACAGCCTGGGCCGACGGGCCGAAGCGGAAGAACACGCGGTCGCGTCCGTTTTCGCCGGGCGTGACCTCTTCCAGCGCAACCTCGAAACGGGCGCCGGCAAGGTCCAGCCGGTGCAGCAGCGCCATAATGGCCTGGGCGAAGGGTTCCGCCCCGGCGAGGCGCTGTTCGTGCAGGGCGTCGCAGAGCCTGAGATGCCGCTGCGTGGCTTCAGTCAGTGTTTTTGCGGCCGCGGCCACGGCATCCTCCAGCCCGGAGGCGTCCAGCACGAGCGCGGCCAGGCGGTCCCGTTCGGCCATCAGTTCCTCAACGGAACCGGCGCCGTATTTGCGCATCAGTTCGTACAGCAGACTCAGCCGCTCCTCCACCTGCTCCAGCCGTCCGGGGGAGACTTCCAGCGCATCAAAGGCGTCGGAAACGGAAGACGCGATGTCTTCCACTTCCAGCCGGGCCGATGCCAGCCGGTCGGCAAGATCCTGCATCTGCGGGACGAAGGCGCCGGCCTTCTCCAGAAGCCGGGCGCTCTCGCGCAGCTGCTGAGAAGGGGAGGGAACGGCATCCTCGGCGCCTTCCAGAAGGCCCCGGGCCGCACCCAGGGTTTCCTTGATTTCTTCGGCGTGGGCGAGCTGCTTCTGCAGGGCTTCCAGTTCTTCCAGTTCTCCGGCGACCAGCTTCGCCTGGTCCAGCCGCTCGAAGCGGCTTTGGTTGTAGTCCTGCTGGTCACGGGCCTGCGTCAACCGCTCCTGCAGCTCCGCCAAAGAGCGTTTGGCGGAGAGCACGTCGCTCCAGGCGGCCGCGCAGTCGCGGCGGAGCGTGGCGCAGCCGGCCCTGAGGTCCAGCGCTTCCATACGGAAACGCTCGTCCTGCAGCCGGAGCGTCTGGTGCTGGGAATGGATGTCCACCAGGACCTCCGCCAGCTCCTGCAGCACGCCCACGCTCACGGGCTCGTCGCCCGCGAAACTGCGGGAGCGCCCGCTCCGGGAAACGGTGCGGCGCAGCAGCAGACGGTCGTTTTCATAGGGGATGTCCTCCGCGTCCAGGATGGCGCGCACGGCGTCGTCCACCCCGAATTCGGCTTCCACCACGCAGCTCTCCCCGGCGGGGCCCACCATCGTGGAGGCATCGGCCTTTCCGCCCAAAACCAGCGACAGAGCACCCAGGAGGATGGATTTACCGGCGCCGGTCTCTCCGCTTATAATGCTGAGGCCCTCTGGAAATGAGCTTTCCAGAGAGCCTATCAGAATGTAATTCGAAACGGAGAGGCTGTACAGCATAGCCTATTCCCCGTTGATGTCGATGGGGTTGTCGTTCTGGGCCTTGCGGTAGAACAGTTCACCGGCTTCGAATTCCGAGATGGCCACCAGGCCCGGTTTGGGCTGGCGCTCGTAGTATTTGGAGATCTCGATCTGTTCCTTGTTTTCGAAGACTTCTTCCATCGTGTCGCGGTCTCCGCGGAACTCGTCCAGTTTCTTCATCAGTTCTTTCTTTTCCGCCATGGCGATCTGGTTGGCCCGCTTGTAGAGAATCACCACGGATTCGTAGATGTTTCCGGTGGGGGCGGCCAGGTTCTTGATGTCGCGCGTAATGGTGTTTACGGGAATTTTTTTCTTGTTTTCCATATGTCGTTATAATACTGTGTCTATATAGTTTACAGACGCAGTTTCGGGGAAGTTTCAATTATTTTTCAAATACTCCTGAACGTGCTTGTAGTGCCCGTCCAGTTCCTTCTTGTAGCGGGACTCGGGATATTCGCCCACGAAGTTCAGGTAATCGTCCACGAAGGTAAGATAGCGCTCCTTCTGCTTATCCTTTACGCTCAGGCGCGCGTAATGATAAGAGGCCATCGCGGTGTAGTACAGCACGTCCTCGCGGTAGAAGTTGTCCGCGTTGGCTTTCAGGACGTTCTTCAGTTTCACGCGCGCGGCGGGGTAGTCCTCCATCACGTAGTACTGCTTCCCGGCCTCGAAATCCTTGCGGTCCAGGCGGTCCTGAAGGTCGTGCAGCATATGCTGGCAGGCCGGCTGATGAATCTGGTCGTCGGGATACTCCCGCAGATACTGGTTGATGGCCTCGATGCACGAACGGGTGGGCAGCTGGTCCAGCTCCCAGCGGTACGTGGCCCTGTACAGGCAGTCCAGGCGGTAGAACTGGGCGTCGGGGGCAAAGGGGCTGCGGGGGAAGTTCTCCACGAAGCGGGCGAAGTTGGATTCGGCCGTATAGTAATCCTTGTTCCTGTAGTTGGACAGGCCCCAGTAGTACTGGACCGTGTCGTCGCGGGCGGTGCCGTTGGTAAGGACGGCCATCGATTCGAAAAGCTGGGCCGCTTTCTGGTATTTCTTCTTTTGGAAGTAGTCCATCGCGGCGTCGTACTTGGCGTCCACGTCGCTGGAGGAGAGCAGCACTTCGTACTGGCTCTTGCAGGCGAACGCGGCCAGGAGGAACAGGACGGTATAGAGGATTTTTTTCATATGCTAGAGTTCAAGGAGGAATTTTTCCGCGTCGCGGGCGGCCATACAGCCCGATGCGGCGGCGGTGACGGCCTGCTGGTAGCGGGAGTCCTGCACGTCGCCGGCGGCAAACACGCCGGGCACGTTGGTGCGGGCGCTACCCGGTTCGGTGACGATGTAGCCGTTCGCGTCCAGTTGGAGCCAGGGCGCGAAGAGGGCCGATGCCGGGGCGTGCCCGATGCCCAGGAAGAAGCCGTCGATGGCGATGTCGAAGACGGTCCCGTCCTTGCGGAGCAGGCGTGCGCCGGTGACGCCCATCCCGTCTCCCAGGACTTCCTGCGTATTGCAGTTCCAGAGGATTTCGATGTTGGGGGTGTCGAACACCTTCTTCTGCATTACGGCCGATGCCCGGAAGACGTCGCGCCGCACGATCATATAGACTTTTTTCGCCAGTCCGGCCAGGTAGAGGGCCTCCTCGCAGGCGGTGTCTCCGCCGCCCACCACGGCCACGGTCCGTTTCCGGTAGAAGAAGCCGTCACAGGTGGCGCAGGCACTTACGCCGGCGCCGATGTATTTCTGCTCCGAGGGCAGTCCCAGGTACTTGGCCTGGGCGCCGGTGGCGATAATGAGTGTCTCGGCGGCAATCTGCGTGGCACCGTCGATGGTGACGGTGAACGGGCGCTTGCCCAGATCCACAGCCGTCGCCGTGCCCTGGCGGATATCGGCCCCGAAAGAGGCGGCCTGTTTCCGCATTGAATCCATCAGCGTATTGGCGTCCACTCCGCCCGGGAAACCGGGGAAGTTCTCGACGATGGTGGTGGTGGTGAGCTGCCCGCCGGGGAGCGTCCCTTCATAGACCACGGGGGAGAGATTGGCGCGGGCGGCGTAGATGGCGGCCGTGAAACCGGCGGGGCCGCCGCCCAGGATCAGAGTCTTGACAGTTTCCATTATTGGCGCTGCAGGGAAGTGGTATAGTCTTTTTCAAATACGATGCGCCGCACGGCCTCGTTGTGCAGGTTGCCGTTTTCGTCCTTCACCAGGAGGAAGTCCGTGTGCAGGCCGCTGCTCCTTTCCTCGGCCGGCCAAGCGGTCCAGGCCTTTCCGCAGCGGAGTACCTGCGAGACGAAGTAACGGGCGGTGTCGTAGCCCTGGAAGGCGAACGGGGTGGGTTCCGTGCGGAAGAGCGCCCTGTAGGTCTTCACGAAGCGGGATACGGCCGGGCTGTCGTAGTCGATGTGATAGGTGGCGCTCACGTGCAGGGAGGCGTTGTGGTAGGAGGTGCCGTCGATGGTGTCGAAGGTGCGCACCTTGGCGGGCGCATACATCACGATGTCATTCCCCTTGCCCAGGGCCAGGGTGAGGTTCCGCACCACGTCGCCCACGAAGGCTTCGCTCTCCGAGGCCACCACCACGCGGGTGACGTGGCCCTTCTGGGAAAGCATATCGTTCAGGGTGCCGGAGATGCCGCGACCTTCCACGATGGCGTAACTCAGAATCTCATAGCTGAGCTCTTCCCCAGCCATCGCGCTGCGGATGGCGACGGAAGCGTTGATGTTGGTGGCGCCCTTTTCCGTAATCAGCACGATCTTTTCCCCCTCCTGAAGGTCTTCCTTCACCCAGGCGGCGAGGTCTTCATACTGGTAGTCCACGGCCGAAGGAGCCTGGATGAAATTCGAGTAATTCGTGCTCAGGGAACCGGCTTTCTGGTCCAGCGGAGAGATCACGGGCACGCGTCCGTCCACCCGCTGCAGGATGGCCTCCAGGTCGCGCGAGGCGACGGGGCCCAGGACGAAGTCGTCCTTCACCAGTTCGTCGATGGGCGGGATGCCAGTGCTGAGGTCGTAGACGTGTACGTGAGCTTTCAGGCCTTCGTCCTCCATATCCCGGAGGGCCATCAGCACGCCCGAGTAGAAGTCCATATTCAGTTCGCCGGCCTTGAGGGGAAGGACCAGGGAGAAGTTCGCGTAGGAGCGGGGCTCGATGGGAGCGACCTGCTGCTCCTCGGGTGCGGGCTGCTCATCCGGCACGGGCTGCGTTTCCACCACCACGGGATCGGGTTCCTGCGGCGTCTCGGGCGCGGCTTCATCCTCGGCCGCGTGGACGGGGATCTTCAGGACCTGACGGGTGGAGAGTTTCCGGCTGCTGAGGCCGTTGGCGTCCATGATTTCCTTCACGCTCACCTCATAGCGGCGGGCGATGTCGTCGATGTCCTCATACCAGCGGACCGTGTGCTCGATATATCCTTTGACGGGTTTGACGGGAACGTCCGGCGCCACTTCCTTCGCCGCAGGATCGGCCTCGGGGGCGGGCTCCACCGTGGTCACGGGTGCCTGTTCCCGGTAGGGGACCAGGAGGATGGCGTTCTTCTGCAGCCCGGTCTCACGGAGCGTGGGGTTGGCTTCGTAGAGCTCTTCTTCGGTGACACCGTAGGCTTTGGTGATGCCGTAGATCGTCTGACGCTCCAGAACCACGTGCGACAGATACACTTTGCCGTTCAGTTTCACCTTTTCCTTGGAAACGGTCACCGGCGTGGGCACGTAGGTCTGTGCGAAGGCTTCCGCGCAGCTCAGCGCTGCGAGGGCGGCCATCAGGATGAGAATTCGTTTCATAACGTTACCTGTTTTAGGGTGGCGGCGAAACTGCCCAGCTGCTTGGCGAAAGCCTCCCAGCCCAGGCGCTTTTTCTCCACCCCGACGGCTTCACGGCAGCCGTCATACCGTACTTTGTCTTCCAGGAGCTGCAGGACAGCCTCCCGGATGTTTTTAGGCTCGGTGCCTTCTGCGACAATTCCCGTGCCACGCGCGCCCACCTCGTCCGGGAGCCCACCCACGGGGGTGGCGACCATCGGCACGCCGAAGTGGCAGGCGATGGCTCCGATCCCGCTCTGGGTGGCGCTGCGGTAGGGGAGCACCACGGCATCGGCCGCGCTGAAATAACGCCCCACCTCCGCGTCCGGAATGTAGGACAGGAAGAGCCGGACGCGGTCCTTCCCCGGAAGGGAGTCCAGGATGCGCCGGTACTTGTCGAAGGACCCGTAAGGCTCCCCGGCCACCACCAGCTGGTACTCTTCGGGGAGCTCCCGGAAGGCTTCCAGCAGGAGGTCCAGGCCTTTGTAGTCCCGGATGAGGCCGAAAAAGAGCAGTGTTTTCTTCCCGGGGTCCAGGCCCAGCGCCGCGGCGGCCTCTTCGCGGGGAAGGGGATCGCCGAACTGCGCGGACGCGGGGTGAAACAGCGTCTGCACGCGGGCATCGGCCTTCAGGGCCAGGAGGTCCTCCTTCACCGGTTCCGAAAGGGTGACGAAGCCGTCGCAGCCCTTCAGGAAATAGCGGGTGAGGGGCCCATCGAACCAATGCGGCTCGTGCGGAATCACGTTGTGCATCAGGCCCAGGACGGGACAGCCCGCCCGGCGGGCCACAAAGCCCAGCGGCAGGGCGAACCAGCTCATCCAGTAGGGGAGGATGACTACGTCCGGCGCGGCGGCGCGGATGGCCCTGGCCGTGCGGCGCCAGCTGAAGGGATTCAGCGTGTCCAGCAGGGCCGGAGCGTCCACGGAAGCGCCGGCTTCGGCGTATTGCGTCTTCCCGGGAAACAGGCAGGAAGGGTACTGGCGGGAGAAGTTGAAGGCCTTCATATCATGCCATTTTCCCAGTTCAGCAAGCAGGTTTGCGTTGAACTGGGAAATGCCGCCCCGGTAGGGCGGAAGGCAGGACAGAAGGGCGAATTTCACCTATTTTTCAGCTTCCTTGGACTTGGTATAGGCGGCGTTGAGACCTTCCAGGAGGGCATCGGTGATGTCCAGCTTGGGATCGGCCGTCACCACGGGCGTGGAGAGGATGTTGCCGGCGCTGGCCAGGATCATCGCATACTGGTGCTCCACGTTGTATTCGGCCACGAACTCGGAGATGGCGTTGGCGATTTGGTTCATCATCACCTGCTGCTCCTCGGATATCTCCTGCTGCTTGCGCATCGCATACTGCTGGTAGCTCTGCTGCTGTTCCTGCAGCTTCTGGTACTGCACCTGGGCCACGGACTGGGTGAGGAGGCCTTTGTCCACCTTGTTCTGGAAATCGGCCAGGTCTTTTTCCAGCTTCTTGCCGCGGCGGTCGATTTCCGCCTGGATGCCGGAGGTCTTGGTCTCGAACACGGAACGGAGGTCGTTGGCCATATCATAGCCGTCCATCACTTTGTCCACGTTGAAGAAGACGATGCTGCCGGCTACGGCCACGCTGTCCGGAACGGACGTTACTTCGTTCTGGGCCGATGAATTCTGCTTGCAGGAAACGGCGATGGCCAGGATGGCGGCGCCGAAAAGGAGAAGATGCTTTTTCATTATTCTTTACGTTACAATTTATTTCTAATCAGAATGACAAAGATAACTATTTTTTGCCAATTTGCGACAGGTAGGCCTGAATAGTTGCCTCCAGGCCCATATAAAGGGCATCGGAGATGAGGGCGTGGCCGATGGAAACTTCGTCGGTCCAGGGGATGGTCTTCACGAAATAGGCGAGGTTTTCCAGGGAAAGGTCGTGCCCGGCGTTGAGGCCCAGGCCCGCCTCCCGCGCCGCCTTGGCGGCCTCCAGATAGCGTGCGATGGCCTTTTCGGGATTTGCGGGGTAGTCCTCTGCATAGGCCGCGGTGTAAAGCTCCACTCTGTCGGCCCCGCATTCGGCAGCCCCGAAGGCCATCCGGGGATCCGGGTCGATGAAAACGGAGGTGCGGATGCCCTTGGCGTGGAAGGTATTCACGAGGTCCGTGAGGAGAGCTTTGTTGCCGATGGTATCCCACCCGGCGTTCGAGGTGATGGCGTCGTGGGCGTCCGGCACCAGCGTCACCTGGTCCGGCACCACTTCGAGCACCAGGTCCACGAAACTGCGGACGGTAGGATTGCCCTCGATGTTGAATTCCGTATGCAGAAGCGGCCGGATTTCGCGCACGTCGGCATAGCGGATATGCCGTTCGTCGGGCCGGGGATGCACCGTGATGCCCTCCGCCCCGAAGCGCTCGATATCCAGCGCGGCCTTCGTCACATCCGGCACATTCCCGCCCCGCGCATTCCGGATGGTCGCAATTTTATTGATGTTTACGCTCAGTCTGGTCATTATGTCTTTTTATTTGAGACAAAAATAGTCATTTTTCGCTTTTCCACCAAAGGGATGGGTCGTGAGGCTGGGGTCCGGGGGACTCAGTCGCTGACGCTCCTTCGGCCCCTCCCATTGCATCGTGCCCTTTGGGCACTATTTTGGGCCCCTCCCCCTATACTTGTCCGGGGGTGGACAAGCCCCCGGACCCCAGCCTCCCGGCGCCATCCCTCAACCTCATCCCGATAGAGGGATTTTGTTTTGCAGTAAAAAGTTTGTATTTTTGCTTTCAGAAATATCCCAAAAGGATTTTGACATAATTTTTAGCGTTTGCTATTTATTCGGAACATTCTAAAACCTGGCGGTAATAGATTTCCTACTCCGGATAAGTCAGTAAACGTCTGCGCCTTTGCGTGGACGTGACTTGTCCGTAGGAATGGTTTCCCGCCAGGTACCAGGAATGTGGATCGGTTCGCGTCCACCTTTTTTGGTATCTGGCAGTTTCCATTTTCCCCGGATAATTTGCACTCGCGCAGTGAAAGCGCAGAATGGACACCCAAATCAAGTCCAAGGAGAGGGTGTCGGCTCACGGCGAGGTATTTACGAACCCCCGCGAGGTGAACGCGATGCTCGACTTGGTCAAGGCGGAGACGGAGCGAATAGACTCCCGTTTCCTGGAGCCCGCTTGCGGCGACGGTAACTTCCTCATAGAAATTCTACGGCGCAAACTCGCCATCTGCGAGGCCCGCGTTAAAGCAAAGCAATATACTCAGCTCCAATACGAACACGATGCCATCTGGGCCATATCCAGCATCTACGGCATCGAAATCCTGGCCGACAATGCCGAAGCCTGCCGAGAACGCCTTCTGAACTTCTTCACGGAGCAATA
>JAEEIJ010000082.1 GCA_016281315.1 Bacteroidales bacterium | reverse complement strand
TCGATGACGTTCCCGGCCTTCAGAACTGTATTGCAAGTGGGTCCATTACCTGGACTCCTGCTTCTGCCATCGATAGCTACATGACCCTTGGCGGCCTGGTCGGCAACAATCGCGGTGGTACCATTACCGGCAGCACCAACACCGCATCCGTAACTTTTGCCAGCAGTGGAGTCACTCACACCAATCAACCTTCAGTTGGCGGTGTAGTAGGACGAACTCAGAAGGGCGGCGACCTCAAGACCCAGGGCGAAATCTCCAATTGCACCAACAATGGTACGGTCACTGTCGCTGCACAATTCAGCCAGGGTGCATACATCGGCGGTGTCCTTGGTTATCAGGTCGAAAAAGCTGAAACCATGAGCGGTTGCACCAATCACGGCCTCGTCAAGGTTACCTCCACCTTCTCCACCAGCGGCGCCCTCCACCTCGGCGGTATTGCAGGTCTGGCAAAAGGTACAGTCGAGAACTGCACCAACGCCAGCGACGGTGTCGTTACCTCAGAGGCCTGCTCCGTAAGCTCTTACCTCTGTCAGGGCGGTGTCGTAGGACGTCTCAATGGTGCAGTTACTTATGAGACTCTTACCAACGCTGGTACACTTAATGTGGCTGCCCTTGGCGGTTCTTCAGGACGTCTTATCGGCGGTGTCGTAGGCCGTTGTAACGAAGGTGCAACACTTGATGGTGTCACCAATTCCGGTAACATCAATTATACCGCTGAAGCTACAAATGATACATACATTGGCGGTGTAGTTGCCCATAATGTTCAGTCTGGAATCATCCTCCAGAACTGTAATTCCACCGGTGGTACTTTGACCGTCTCCAACGCAAGCCACAGCGGCGCACTTTACGTAGGTGGCGTAGTCGGTTATTCCACAAAAGCCGTAACCTCCTGCTCCAACGCCATGACCATAGCCACAAGTGGCAGCATGACACAGGGAACTAACTCATATCTATGCTTCGGCGGCGTTATCGGCTACATATCTGGAGCTGTGCTTGCTACCAATTGCACCAACAGCGGCGCCATCAACTTTGGCCAGAGCCAATCTTCCGAAGGACAGTTATACATTGGCGGTATTGCCGGTGCAGTGACTGAGGCAGAGATTTATGGCGGCAGCAATTCCGGCACTATCACATTCTCCGGACAGAACACCAAGCGTCCGCCATGTGTGGGTGGTATCGTTGGCCGTGTGTTCTCCAATACTACCGACAGCGGATATTCATTGAATAACAATGTTACCAACAGCGGTTCCATCGTCTTTAATTCTACTGTAAGCAGCTCCCAGTATATGTATGCTGGCGGTCTTGTCGGCCAGCATCTTGGCGGCAACATCTATGGTACCAATAACGCACCTATCACCGTTACTGAACTGCACGAAGCCATGGCGGCCATCGGCGGCATTGTCGGATACCTTGCCGGCGGTACAGTATCCAACGGCATCAATACAGCCAACGGCGACATTGCGCTTAATGGCTTTATCTCCGGCTATCACTCCTATGTTGGCGGCATCGTTGGCATAGCCTCTGGCGGCAGCTCTATCGCGGCAGGCGGCGGCACCATTACCGGTGCTTCCAATGCCGGCGACGTTACCGTTGCTGCAGGTTGCACCATTCCGAGGAACAACTACGTTGGCGGCATTATCGGTTATGCTGGCAACGACGTAAGCAATGCTTCCAATACGGGTAATGTCGTAAATAACTATAGTCAGGGCTCCGATTCAAACGGTACTTCTTACCACATGAACATTGCCGGTGTGGCAGCACACAGTGTAGCTACGCTTACTTCCTGCACCAACACCGGTAATATCACTAACAACGGTTCCACTTACAAGAGTGAAATCAACGTCGCCGGTGTGGTAGGTATCAGCGCGGGAGACGTCATCTCCTGCTCCAATGGTACAGCATCCCTCGCCGGAGGAACCATTACCAACACAGCCACTTCTGGCACCAATTCCAGGCAGGACGGCCAGTTCGCAGGTGTCATCTCCAACAACAAGGGCAACACTACCGTTACCTCCTGCTTCAACAAAGGCGCAGTACAGAATTCCGGTGCATGTTCCTCCATCTCCATCGGCGGTGTCGTCGCATGGTCAACTGGTGGCACCACCACCTATACCGGATGCTACAATCTCGGTAACATTACCAACACGGGAACTGGTACAGACGGTACAGCAGGTGTCAGAATGGGCGGTGTTGTTGGTTCTGCAAGTGGCGCTAATACATTTACCGGCAACAGCACAACCTACAATTACAACAAGGGCGTCCTGCTTGAAAATTCTGCAAGCACCAAAGTTGCTGTCGGCGGTGTCTGTGGCTATACTTTCAGCGCGGCATCAGATTTTGCTTATGCCAAGAGCCTGTATCCCGATGGAGACGATGTTGATGATATTGTCATCCAGGGTAATGCCAGGGATAAAGTTTACGTGGGTGGTATCATTGGCATGAGCGCTGTAACCTCCTCCTTTGACCATACCTACAATTCAAGTGATGTCAGGTTTTTAGAGCTGGAAATTAATCAAAGCGGTCAGGTATTCGGAGGTGGTATCATCGGCGGCTGGACAGCGGCCGGTACTCAGACCATCGACAGTTGTGAGAATACTGGATGGGTTTATACAAAAGAATCTCAGGGCGATCTCGCAGCTGCCGACAGTGAGAATAAACCCAAGTACTGGTCCTGCTTCGGCGGTATTGCCGGAATGGGAGCCAGTAGCAGTAGCGAAGCGCTGAATGGTGGTTGGAACACGATAACCGGAAAGACCTTTACCAATTGCTCCAACTCTGGTCAAATCAAGATTTGGGCTCAGCTCCGTTGCTGTATTGGCGGCGTCGTAGCCTATACGGAAAATGATCCTGTCGGATGTGTCTGTACTGCTGCAAACATTCGTCCATATATGGCAGGTCTCGGCACAGTTAGTGGTAACTATCATCGTAATATTTGCGGTGGTGTAGTTGGTTTCTTCGATGGATCGTCTTTGACAAATCTGAAGTTCCAGGGAACTCTTAACTCCTTCTCTTCTTCTCCGTTTGCCTATTCCGGTGGCATCGTTGGCTATTTGTATACTTCGGCGGTCACACTGAACAACTGCCGGGTTGGTGGCAGTGTACGTGCCGCTGGCTCGGGCGCAGGCCGGTGCGCTGTCATGTGCCAAAACAGCTCGAACACGGTCAGCGTTACCTTCACGAACTGCAAAATCAAGAGTGGCCTTGTGTCCTATGCTTCTGGTTCGAAAGTGACAATCAAAGCCGATTCTGCCGTTACTGCTGCGGAGTGCATGGGTGGTGGCGCATCTAATTACACCATCGTAAACGATGTCCTCCCTACCGTTGCAAGTTCTATCTAATTGACTCTTTTTGCCCCAGGCGCCCTGACCGGCGCCCGGGGTGCCAAAGGGGCCTTGGCCCCGCCCGCTCTTTGACATACTGCTTACCGCAATTTGGAGATTTCGGTTTTTCTTTGCAACTTTGCGTTGGTATGAGGCTTATTAGAAGGAATATCGGCCAGATTGTCGCACTTTGTGAAAAACATAAGGTGAGGCAGCTCTTTGTTTTTGGCTCTATTCTCACTAATAAGTTCAACAAGGACAGCGATGTGGATTTTACCGTAGTCTTTGACCGGGATAATCTTCCTGTTTTAGTGTATGGAGAAAACTACTTTGACTTTAAGTTCGCTCTTGAAGAGTTGCTTAAACGTCCCGTTGATCTTGTTGAATATAATGCCGTTAAAAACCCGTATTTCAAGGAGGAATTGGACGAAACCAAACAACTGATCTATGGAAAGGCGTCTTAAGGCATACCTGTTTGATATCAATGTGGCCATTGATGAGATTTATTCCTTCTTTGAGTTGGTTCCAAAGCGATTTGACGAGTATCAGAAGAATTTGATGCTACGCAGGGCCGTTGAAAGGAATATTGGTATTATCGGAGAGGCCACCAACAAAGTTAATAAAGAATTTCCTTCCGTTACGATTTCCAATACACGAGCTATAGTTGCCACCCGTAATAGAGTGATTCACGATTACGCGGCCGTTACGGATGATGTGATTTGGGCAATTGTAATCAACGATCTTCCTAAGCTCAAAACAGAGGTTACGGATTTGTTGAATTCGGACGAAAACGCATCTTAATCAGAGGACATCTTTTGCGGTAAGCAGTACGTAAAAAGCGTGCTGCTTTTTTGTTTTGATGAATATGAAACAAAACGATATGAGAATTTTAATAAAAACCGCCCTGGTTGGCCTATCGGTGCTCGGGTTGGCGATGGGATGTGCCAAAACGGCACCGGATGTGGAAACCGGTTCCGTGGATGGGATGATCCTGAGCGCCGGCATTACCGAGCCGGAGACCAAGACTGCGCTGGGTACTCCCGAAAATGGCGCGTATCCGATTGTGTGGAAGGAAGGTGATAGAATCTCCGTGAACGGAACGTATTCGGACACAGTTCCAGCCGCAAAAGACGGAGAGGAGAACGTGGACTTTACCGTGAACGGGACCCTTACTGCACCCTACAAGGTGTTGTATCCCGGAACCACATCGGCCAACGTTATTGCCCTTCCGGATACGCAGCACTATGAGGTGAACAGTTTTGACGCAGATGCTGCCGCCTGTTATGGCAATGCCGTGAAGCGGAATAACAACATTTATTCCGTCAGCCTGACCCACTTCTGCGGCGTCATCCGTTTTGCCTTGAAGGGGAGCGCCACGATTGACCGCATCGAGTTGAACAGCCTGGGTGACGAAAAGCTCTACGGCAACTTCACCCTTGCCACAGACAGCAACGGTTTCACCGGGGCCTTCTCCGGAGGCGCCGCCGGGACGCTGACCTATGCCTGTGGCAGCGGCGTCACGCTCAACAACAACGACAAGTATTTCTTCATCTCCATTCCGGCCCAGACCTATACAGCCGGCATCGAAGCCCTGGTGTATCAGGCCGACGGCGCCTTTATGCGCCTGAAGTTCTGGGGCACGGGCTATACGCTTGCGGGCAATGCTCTGGTGGAATTCCAAAGCAAGACCTTCGCGGCCGGCCGCACGGAGAACCTGGTTGCCATCAGTGACCTCACTGCTGAGGACGGCGGCGAGCCTACGTCGGAACGTCCTGGCATCACCGTGGGCGTTTATAATATCAAGATGGCTGAAAACCGCACCGGGACAAACTCCACCTATATCAATATGGACCGCTCTGATGTCCAGGCCGGCCTGGGTTCCACCATAGTCGGTATGGGCGCCGATATCTTCGGAATCAACGAAGTCGGCGAAGACAATATGCCGGGCGAGACACACGATATCAAGGCCTGGGCCATCGCCCAAGGGCTCTCCAGCAGCGATTACACCTGGAAGATGGATTATCCCAACAAGGTGAGCAGGAGTGGTGTTGTTGGCTTTTATTCTTATTCCACCGAAATGTATTACGCCAATGTCTTCGCCTACAACAAGAACACCATCGCGGTCGAAGATGACGGATACGTATGGATTTGCAATGATGAAGATGATTACTACTCGACAAAGAGTGGTGCATATGGACACGGCCGTCATACGGCAGTCTATGCCAAGTGCCGCCACAAGGTATCAGGTTATCGTTTCTGGTTCATCGTGACCCATTTTGACACTTATTACGGTAACACTGACGGCGATAATCTTCACAATGTCAAGAGTTTCAAGGTATTCGCCAAGCATTTGAAAGAAGAAGTGGAAGACCTTCCCATCATTGCCGTGGGAGATCTGAACTTCGGCCCGAAGGAAACGGACAAGACCACCGACGTCCCCAACTATTTAGAACTCACGTCCTACTGGACCGACGTCTACGACAAGGTGAAGGCCGACGGCAATATGACCGATTACTACAAGACCTACGACGGCACGCAGTCTGGTAGCCAGCACGATTATTACTATCCCTTCATTCAGTTCACTAAGAACTGGCCTAGCAGGCGTCTGGACCACATCGTTTACAAGAACGGCGCCTCACAGGGTGTGACCCCGACCTCGTACAGGACAGTTCGTCGGACTTATGAAGCCGAGGATGAGAATACCTGGTGCCCTTCGGATCACCTTGCCGTGGTGGCGTATATGACTTTCGACTAGTGTCATTTGCCAATGACAAAACGCGCCGCGTTCATATGTTCTCTGTTCTTATATCTTGTGTGCTGCCCGTTTGCGGCGGCGCAGGGCTATGAGCGGAGCCTGAACGACGGCTGGACTTTCAGGATGGAGAACGGCGCCGCCGCCCAGGCGGTGTCGTTCCCGCATACCTGGAACGCGGAAGACGCCGTAGACGACGAACCCGGCTATTGGCGGGGCGCGGGCTGGTATGAACGGACAGTCCGGATTCACGACGACCTCTCCGGAAAGAAGGTCTTCGTGCGCTTCGAGGGGGCGAATCAAGAGGCGGACCTCTATGTGAACGGCGTTCACGCCGGCAATCACAAGGGTGGCTATACGGCCTTTGTCTTCGACGTGAGCGGCCTCGTCCACGCCGGCGACAACGCCTTCCGGATCAGGGTGGACAATTCCCACAACGACGGGATTCCGCCCATCGGGGCCGATTTCACCTTCTTCGGGGGCGTCTACCGCGATGTGTCGCTCCTCTTCGTGCCGGAGAACCATATCAGCGTGGAGCATTTCGCGAGCGACGGGGTGTATATCACCACGCCGATGGTCGCGGCCGAAAAGGCATCCGTGCAGATAGAGACGCATCTCAGCATCGGCCGTCCGGAAAAGAAACTGCTCCTGGAGCACGTCGTCCTCGACCCGGACGGGAAGCAGGTGGCCGCGGTGCGGCAGACGGTGAAGAAACCATCGGCCTTCCAAATCGTAAAGGCGGAGCTCACGGTCCCGGCCCCCAGGCTCTGGGACGTGGATTCCCCGGAGCTCTACACGGTGGTCACCCGCCTGCTGGATAAGAAGGGGACGCTGGCCGATTCCCGGAGAAACACCTTCGGCATCCGCACGTTCCGCTTCGACCCGGAAAAGGGTTTCTTCCTGAACGGGCGGCCCCTCAAGCTCATCGGCACCAACCGGCACCAGGACTTCCCCGGGAAGGGGAACGCCATCCCGGATGAGATGCACCTTCGCGACGTCCGCCTCCTCAAGGAGATGGGCGGCAACTTCCTCCGCATTTCCCATTATCCGCAGGATCCGCTGGTTTCGGCCGAATGCGACCGCCTGGGCATCCTCGCCTGTATGGAGATTCCCGTGGTGAACCGCATCGGCTTCGCGCCCGATTTTACGGACAACTGCGTGAAGATGGCCCGTGAGATGGTGCACCAGTATTTCAATCACCCGTCCATCGTGGCCTGGGCCTATATGAACGAGGTCCTGCTGGATCTGTCTCCCGTGGAAAGCGGCGAGGTGGCCAAAGAAGCGTATTACAGCCAGGTGAAGGCGTGCGCCGCTACCATCGACTCCGCCCTTCGCGAGGCCGATCCTTCCCGCCCCACGATGATTCCCTGCGACTCCGAGCGCAAGAAATACAAGGAATGCGGCATCGGGGACATCCCGGACATCCTGGCTTTCAACGTCTATTTCGGCTGGTACTACGGCCAGTTCGCCAGCCTGAGTCCCGGCCTGGACAAGCTGCACGCGACCTTCCCGGGCAAGGCGCTCTTCATTTCCGAATACGGGGCCGATGCGGACGCCCGTCTCCACAGCTTCGAGCCGGAGTGCGGCGACTATACCTGCGACTACGCCCTCCTGTTCCATAAGAACTATTTCCCGGTCCTGCAGGAGAAGGCGTATCTTGCGGGCGCTACCGTGTGGAACCTGAACGATTTCCACTCGGAGACCAGGGGCTATGCTGTTCCCCATTTCAATTGCAAGGGAATCACCCGCGCGGACAGGACGCCCAAGGACAGCTACTGGATGTATAAGGCCCTTTTGAGCAAAGCGCCCTTCCTCCGTATCGGCGGTGCGGACTGGAAAATCCGCGGCGGCCAGGAGACGGGTGGTGCCTGCGTCCAGCCCGTGGAGGTTTTCGCTACGGCCCGCA
This sequence comes from Bacteroidales bacterium, assembly GCA_016281315.1. Lineage (GTDB taxonomy): Bacteria > Bacteroidota > Bacteroidia > Bacteroidales > UBA932 > Cryptobacteroides. The sequence goes on along the minus strand of JAEEIJ010000082.1, from coordinate 6,149 downwards.
GCGTGGAACTGTCCCTGAACGGGAAGTCCCTGGGCTCCAGGGCCGTCAAGGACGGCTGCGCGCAGTTTGATGTGCCCTTCAAGGATGGCGAAAACGTCCTGGAAGCCCGCGGTTCGGACGGTGCGGCAGACCTGCTGCGCGTGGATTTCCGCCTGGTCCCGGAGGATTTGTCCAAGTTCAGAGAGATGAGCGTTCTGATGGGCACCCGCCGGTATTTCGAAGACCGCGCGGGCGGCCAGATCTGGATTCCGGAGCAGGAGTATAAGCCCGGTTCCTGGGGCTATGTGGGCGGGAAACGCTGGTTCCGGAAATCCGGCAGCCACCTCCGTCCCGCCGCCAAGGCCGATATCGTCGGCACGGAGCTGGATCCCCTTTTCCAGACGCAGCGGGACAGCCTGCAATCCTTCCGGGCCGATGTCCCGGACGGCAGCTACTACGTGTACCTGTATTTAGCGGAACTCTCGAGCGAAGAGGACGAACGCGTGTTCTCCGTGGCCATTAACGAAACCACCGTCCTGAAAGAACTCAACATGGCAGCGGAATATGGTCGCAACACGGCCGTTATAGAGCGGTTCCCGGTGGACATCGAAGGAGGGAAGGGCCTGCGTGTGGATTTCATCCCGTCCAAAGGCGCCCCCGTGCTGAACGCAATAAGGATTCTGAAAATGAAATGAAGCGCCTCCTGTCATATATAGTGCCCCTTCTTCTGACGCTGTCCTGTGCCGGCGGTATATCGGTAAAGGATTTCGGTGCCAGGGGCGACGGCGCCACGCTGGATACGGAGGCCGTTCAGGCCGCCATCGACCGCGCCGCGGAAAAGGGCGGGGGCGTTGTGAGCGTCCCTGCCGGAACCTATCTCTGCGGCTCCATCTGGCTCAGGAGCAACGTAGAGTTGCATCTGGAAGAGGGCGCCGTCATCAAAGGCAGCCCGGACATCAATGATTACTGCGGGGCCGACTGCTGCCCGCAGAATGAGGCCGAAATCGGCTTTGGCGATTACATCAGCGGCGGCCATCTCATCCTGGGCGTGGGCGTAGAGAACGTAAAGCTCAGCGGCCCCGGAAAGATTGACGGCAATTCGGATGCCTTCCTCCTGGATGAAGAAGGCCGGCGTTACGCTAAAAAATCCCTCATCCCCGCGCGTCCTGGCCAGATGGTCTGGTTCGTGGACAGCCGGAACATCGTGATGAAGGACATCGAACTGGCCGATTCCCCTTACTGGAGCTGCTTTATCCTGAACTGCAACAACGTAACCGTCGACGGCTGCTATGTCCACACCCGCAGGAAGGACTACCACACCTTCAACGGAGACGGCATCGACATCGACCGTTCCACGAACGTGAAGATCACAGGCTGCCGGGTGGATACTTCCGACGACAGCATTACCCTGAGGGCCTCGTGTGCCCGTCTGCTGGAGAACCCGCAGGACTGCGCCCGGGTGATAGTGGAGAATTGCGAGCTCTCTTCCAGCTGCAACGCCATCCGCGTGGGCGTGGGAGAAGGCCACATCCACGATGCGGTCCTGTCCAATCTCACCATTTCCGACACCAACATCGCCTTCAGCGTCGTGGGTGCCTATTCCAAGGACGAATGCGGCCCGGATATAGACAACATCCTGTTCAAGGACATCCAGGTGGAGGCCCACGAACTGCTGCGCATCCATCATATGCGCTCGGCCTCCTGCAACATCCGCGACATCACTTTTGAAAACATAAGCGGCACGGCCCCCAACCTCTGCCGGCTCTGGGCCCGGGAAGCGGCTCCGTTCGGGAATATCGTCTTCAGGAATGTGGACGTTCCGGCGGAGTTTGAACGGATCAATGCCGATGTAGTGGTGGAAGGCGGACTGCTCACGGAGAAAGTGCTTTCCCCGGAGGAGCTGGAACTCCGCCGCTCTTACATTGAAGAAGAAAAGAAACTGTTGTACTAAATGAAAAGGTGGACCGTGTGCATACTCATCCTGCTGCAGGTGCTGCTGGGCGCCTGCGGGAAGGGTGTGAATCCGTCGGGAGAAGGGGAGGGCGAAGAAGAGATTGTGACCGGCCCCGTCACGCTTACGGTAGCCACCTGCAACGTGCTCAAGCCGTCCGGCCGCTGCGACGAAATGTCGCTGGATTCCCCCTCGGCGCTCAAGGCCCTGGCGCAGTCCATCATCGGGACGGGGGCCGATATCATCGGCTTCAACGAGCTGGATGAAAACTATATCCCCGGCGGGAAGTATTCCCTGAAATCGGCCTGCTCCTCGCTGAAGGATTTCGTCTGGAGCCTCGAATGGCCGAACGACATCCACGAATATACGCCGGTCTCTTATTCCTACGCCAACGGTTTTGCCTACAACGGCGCCAAGCTGAAACTCGAGGAAAGCGGCTATGTGTGGCTGTCGAAGGAGGAAAGCGCCTGGTACGTGAAACCGGAATCGGCCTACCTGAACGCCGGAAGCCCCGAGCGCACCTGCCTCTGGGCCCGGTTTACCCACAAGGCCAGCAAGAAGGAGTTCTGGCTCTTCGTGACGCACCTTCCCACGGACTCCCAGGGCGGGTCCTACAATATGGCCGGCGTGGTGAACAGTTTCGCCGCGCACAAGGCTGGGAACGCGCCCGCCATCCTCACCGGCGATATGAACAGCGCGCTGGGCTCATCGTCCACCGTCGCCACTTACAGAAGGCTCTTCGGCTACTGGGAGGACGGCAATGTGGACGCCACCTGGGGAACCCTGAGCGGGAGCTCCTCCCGATACCACTACGCGGTGGACGTGTTCTCCGATGACCGTTCGGACAGAAGAATCGACCATATTATGACCAAGGGCTGCACGGCCACGGACTATCGCCGGATCATCGTCACCTATACCGTTGACGGCCAGGCGTGGTGCCCGTCGGACCATCTCCCCCTGGCTGCTACGATAACAATAAACTAAGATCATATGAAAAAGTACCTGTATCTGTTTTTGATTCCGCTGGCGCTCACCTTCTCCTGCAAGGAGCAGGAGCCGGAACCTCAGCCGGTGGAGGGAAAGATCACCCTCATAGATGAAAGCGCTGTGATTCTGCCCGATGAAGGGGACAGCAAACAGGTGGCTTTCTCCGCCACGCGTGAATGGATGGCTGCTTCCAGCGAAAACTGGCTCACCGTTGAGCCCGTGAGCGGCGAGGCCGGGGATGCGGTTGTGACGCTGCGCGCCGGAGCCAACGCCGATTATGACCCCCGTACCGCTACGGTAACCCTCACCTGCGACAAGGATACCAAGACCATCCAGATTACCCAGAAGCAGAAGGGAGCGCTGCTGCTTACGGAGTCTACGATTCCCGTGGGGGCGGAGGGCGGTTCCGTCGTCATTGTCGCCAAGGCCAATGCCGAAGTGGGCGCGGCCATCGATCCCTCGGCCACCAGCTGGATCAGCAATCTCACCACCAAAGGTCTCGTGGATTATTCCTTCGAGTTCTCCGTACAGGCGAACACGTCGGAAGAGCCCCGCAGCGGCGCGATTGTCTTCTCCAACTCCTACGGCAGTGAGACGGTCACCATCGAGCAGGCGGGCTTCCAGCCGGAGTACAACGTGTACGGCAGCGTCACCTGTAACGGCGCGGGCGTTCCGGACGTCCTCATCTCCGACGGCATAGAGATCGTGAAGACCAATGCCGAGGGCAACTACAAGCTCCTTTCCGGCAAGAAGTGGAAGTATGTCTTCATGATCGTCCCCAGCGGCTACGAACCCGCGGCCCTTGGCTTCCTTCCCAAGATCCACGAGCCCCTCAAGGCCGATGTGGATACAAAGGAGGAGGTGAACTTCACCCTTGAAAAGGTCCAGAACGACAACTACACTCTCCTTGTCTGCGGCGACATTCACCTTGCCCGCCGGACAAATGACCTGGCCCAGTTCGAGAAAGTGGCGGAATTCATGAAGAAGGCCATCGCGGAGGCACCGGGCAAGGTCTATGCCCTAACCCTTGGTGACATGACATGGGACATGTACTGGATTGCCAACAACTATGGTTTCGAGGATTATATCCAGACCATGAACAGCTACTTCCCGTCCACCACCTTCTTCCACACCATGGGGAACCATGACAACGAGATGGAAGTTGCCGGAGACTTTGACAAGGCCATCAAATACACGGAGAACCTTACCCCGGACTACTATTCCTTCAACCTGGGCCAGATTCACTACATCGTCCTGGACAACATGGACTTCACGGGTGTGGAAGCCGGCGAGGATAATCGCAGCAAATATGCCAAAAACTTTACGGCGGAGCAGCTGGAGTGGCTCAGGAAGGATCTTTCCTACGTGGACAAGAGCACGCCCGTCTTCGTAACGGCCCACGAGCCTCTGGCACGTCCTAAGGGCATCGAGTGGGATGAACAGCTCAATGGCAAGGATGCCGACCTTGACACCTTCATAGGAATCTTCAACGGCTACAACGTAAGGTTCCTGAGCGGTCACACACACAACCTGTTCAACAAGAACTGGAGTCCTGCTTTCGTGGAGCACAACAGCGGCGCCATCTGCGCCAGCTGGTGGTGGAGCGGCTATCATACGCCAGGCATCCACATTGCTCAGGATGGCGCCCCCGGCGGTTTTACAGTCTGGGATGTGAAGGGCACGGACTGCACGCACTATTATCAGGCAGCCCTCCAGCCCCGGGAATACCAGTTCCGCGCCTATGACATGAACAAGGTGAAAGAGGTGATTTCCGAGGACCGTTCAACGGAATCGGGCTATACGAAGTACTATAATCATATCCAGAGTTACGGCGACAATGTGATTCTGGTGAACGTGTGGGATTATGACGACGACTGGAAGGTGGAAATCTCCGAGAACGGAACGCCGCTCCAGGTGGACGAGGTGGGCGTATACGATCCGCTCCACATCGAGGCCATGACCATTCCGCGCCTGAATAAGAACGGCGGTACCACTACCTTCAGCACCGCCAAATGGCGTCACTTCTTCCAGGCCACGGCTTCGGCCGCAGATACGCCCGTAACAGTAAAGGTCACAGACCGTTATGGCAATGTCTACACGGAAGAAATGATTCGTCCCAAGGCGTTCACCGTAAGTGAATACAGGAACGAGGTTCAGTATGAAAAACCTGTTGCCGAACTGGTCAAGGCTTCATCCTCTTCCCTGGTATTCGGATGGACCTGCGGCGGAACCGCTGCAGAAGATGCCGCACTGCCCTATAAACTGGAACTCTTCAAGGACGCCGCCTGCACGGATCTGGCGCTTTCTTTCGAGGTTCCGGCCGAGAATTCCTGCTGGGGCGGGAAGGCATTGCGTTTTACCTTCGGTAGCCTGCAGCCTGCAACGACATACTGGTTCAAGGTTACCAACGCCCGCAACGTGGATGCCTCTGACCCGGTTGAAGGCACCACCGAAGCCTTCACTGTTGTGGATCCGTCCACTGTGACAAATGCCGGCGTGGGTGATGTCATCCTTGCCGAGGACTTCAGCGAGATTGGCTGGGGGGCCGATATGCTTGCCAATGCGGCCGGATTCATTCCTGCCGGCAAACCCCTGAATCTATTAAGCGGCAATTATACAGCAGACGACGGTAATTTCCAGACTTTCGACAACACGTCCGGCCGTATTTACGGCGAAACCAGAGTAGATTCCGACAAGAGGCTGTACAACTGGGGCTTCTTCGGCAACAGTTCGGTGTACTCCTATGCCGGTTATCTCCGCGTTGGCTCGTCAAGCTCCGGCGCGCGCACGCACATCGTTTCTCCGGCGCTTTCCGGTATTCCGGAGGGGATGACGGCCACTGTGGATGTCACTGTAACCTCCAGTGTATACAACAGTGGCGCCGATGTCGCGGTCTTCGTCAATGACCATTCCTCCCTTACGCTTGTCCTTGCACCGGATCAGAAGGAAAGCACGGATCCCAAGTTCTCCAGTTCCGGCGGTAAATACACCGGTGCTTCGCTCTCCGACGGCTATCCGCTTGACACCGAAGTAAAGAGCTGGACTACCAAAACCATAAGGATAGAGGGTGTAAACTCCAACAGCTGCCTGCTCATCGGTTCATACGAAAACATCGACACCAAGAACCGCTTCTTCCTGGACGACGTGAAAGTGCAGATTGTTTCTCTGGAGGAGGTGCCCGATATCCAGGCCAGTTTTGGCATTGCGTCATCGTCTTCCCTCTCCTTCACCT
>JAEEIJ010000014.1 GCA_016281315.1 Bacteroidales bacterium | reverse complement strand
TGCCGAATCGTCCCTGGTGCGCTGTGCGGCCAGGGCCTTACGCTTCTCAATCCGCTGGGCGGGCGTGTCTTCGCTGGCAAAGTAACCCTCGACATTCACCTTGCTCATATCGTACATCGTGGATGTGACCGTGGCTTTGATGCGCGGGTCAAGAGCGGCCGCATTGATAGCCATTCCGCCAAAGCCACAAATGCCGATGATGCCGATGCGCTCCGGATCGACCAGATCGCAGGTGGAAAGGAAATCCACCGCAGCCAGGAAGTCCTCGGTATTGATGTCCGGGGATGCCATCCTGCGGGGTTCGCCGCCGGACTCACCGGTATAGGACGGGTCGAATGCAACGGTCAGGAAACCCCGCTCGGCCATATGCTGGGCATAGAGGCCGCTGGTCTGCTCCTTCACGGCACCGAAAGGGCCGCTCACGGCAATGGCGGGGAGCTTGCCTTCCGCGTTCTTCGGGACATACATATCGGCCGCCAGCTCAATGCCGTAGCGGTTATGGAAGGTAACCTTGCTGTGGTTCACCAGTTCGGATTTGGGGAAGGTCTTGTCCCACTGCTGGGTAAGATTCAGGGTGCTCATATTCTCGTTTGTGTTTGATTGGCAGGCAAGCAGCATCAGGGATGCGGCGCATACGCTGAGGATAGATTTGATATTCATATCGTGGATGTTTGATGGAGCAAAGGTAGGCGGTCTTTCGGAGATTCTTTAACCGATTTTTGCTAGATTTCTACCAATATCGTAGAACTTTATGTATTTTTGTTGAAAAATATACCCTTATCAGCAACATGAAGAACATTCTGCACGTCACAAATCCCAATGTTTACGCCCGCTTCGTGGGGGCGCCGGAACTTCATCCACTGGTGAGCATCATCCACTACGACGAGGTGTCACCTTTCCGCTCCAGCCTGAATAATTACGGCGTGTACGGCCTCTTCATCCAGAAGAATTTCCCCAAGAATCTCACCTATGGGATGAAGATGTTCGACGTAGCCGATGGTTCCATCATTGCCGTGGAGCCAGGCCAGATCGGTGGCAAGGAAGACAACGGTGAAGATCTTTACATCAGTGGATGGGTATTGCTGTTCTCGCCGGAACTACTCCGTGGGACGGACCTGGAGGCCAAGATGAAAGACTATCACTTCTTCTCCTATTTCGCGATCGAAACCTTGAAAATGGAGCCCGCCGAATGGGGCCGCATCACCCAGTTCCTTACACAGCTCAGACACGAACTGCAGGAAAACGAAGATTCCCTCTCACTGAGGAACGTCATCCTGGGATACATCCGACTTATCCTGGAATACTGCCAGCGCATCTACCTGCGCCAGCTCTCGCAGGAAGACAAGACCTCATCGGACATCCTCAAACGTTTCCACAACCTGCTGCGGGAATACTATCTCGACGGCGCGCAAATGGACCTCGGCGTCCCATCAGTCCAGTACTGCGCCCAGCAACTGGCCTATTCACCCCGCTACCTGGGCGACGTAATCCACAAATCCACCGGCGGCACGGCCATCGGCTACATCCATTCCTTTGTGATTGAACAGGGCAAGAACCTCTTGATGAACGGCCACAACATAGGCGAAACCGCACATCTGCTGGGCTTCGAGTTCCCGCACCACTTCACCCGCCTTTTCAAGAAAGTGACCGGCATTACGCCGACGGAGTTTCTAGGGAAGAAATAAACTTGGATACACATTTGCTGACGCTATTCTATATCTACCTGAATACCAAATAAATATACAGCCCTTAAATCATCAAAATTGGTTAGATATTTGTCCCTTCGCCCGCACGAACTTACGCTATCGCACAGGGCCGACGCTTCGTAAGTCCGCCCACGTTACCCCCTCCCTAAATCCCTCCCCTCGGGGGAGGGACTGTTTTTCGCTTCGCTCCAATGAACTCTTACAATCTTAGTCACGTTTTGGCCCTATTTCGTGACTTTGTTCGTCAATCGTGACGATCTTAGTCACGTTTTGGGGTGTTTTTGAAGCTAAGATTGTCATTGTCGGACTTGCAGGACACCGTGGTTAAAGCACAGTTTGGCGGCTGGAAGCCACTTTTCATGCTTTAGTCACCGTTTTTACCCCGTCTAAAGCATAGAATCGGTCATACAGGTGGGTTACTGTGCTTTAATGAAATGCAAATTTGCGCCTTGAGGGCTCTTATAATGCTGCCCCTGGAGGAGCCGTGCCAGGGCGATAATTTTATGGACCGCCTGCTACGAAAAAGCCGCTTTTCGTGCCAGGCCGGACAATCAGTGGACCGCCTGGCACAACCTTATAGCCAACACTCACTTTTGGCAAAAAGATTTGCTTGCCAAGCCTTGTAATTGCATCGCGTTGCGTGTATCTTTGTAGAAAACGATGACGCCATGTCTGATTTAGAGAAAATACAGCTGTTCGAGAATAAAAAGATTCTCACAGTTTGGGTAGAGAAAGAAGAAAATGGTATTTTGCCATTGAAGATGTAATTGCGGCCCTTACCGAAAGCCGGGACCTATTCATTATCAGTTAAGGTGGAACTCCTTTAGTGGATGATACCCAAGTTCCGCCATCAGTTTGTCCCAATTGCGAGGCAGTTCTATTTGCACTGTAGCATATCCGCCTCCAGGCATGGTCTGCACCTTGTTGCGGGCCGCATCGCCGGTGATGAGGAAGGCGGTCATTCCACGCTTCATAGTGGGGATGGTCATCTGCTCGCTCTCTGGAGAGTCGTACCACTGAGGGGTAGGTGTCATTTCACCGCCTTCATCCTTGCGGATATGGCCCTGGTACTGCCGTAAATTATGCTGGCCGCCGTCTTTGGCGCCACCCGGATTTGCGTAGTAGTTGGCAAAGGCCCTTTCTTTCACCGGACGGCGGGACTCATCAATCAGAACCTTCTCCAGCGCTTCCGGACTCTTGTACTTCCCTGCAAGGATTGCTGCCACCGGTTCCGTCATAAGGATTGTGCGGAAGGTGAACTGTCGGCTGTCTGTTTTTTGATGGTCGATGCCGGCTTCGCCTCTGTCGGCCTAGGCGTTGTGGCTGTGACCGATGGCGATGAGGTGGACTTTGCCGGTGGAGCATCGGCCAGTTTGCAGGTTTCATCGCATACGATGCGCTGAGCATTCAATTCAAGGCAAAAGAAAGAGCAAACCAATGCTATAACAACGGTTCGGAACGGATGGAATTTCATGAAGATCAGGTTATTGTTCATCTATTAGATACCCCAAACGCGCAAAGGTTTAATCTGCATCAAGAACATATTTCCACCCTCTATTTCGCCGGCTTCCACTTGCAGCGGACGGGCGAGACGATGATGACTTATTGTTTGAGTTGTTTGATGATATCGTCCAGCATTCCGAAGAGGCCCGGGACGGTTTCCGGCGTTACACTTTCGCAGATGACGGCGTTGCCGACGGTCTCGGGGACATAGGTCAGCTTCTTCTGAAGGTCACGCCCCTTCTTCGTCAGCGTCACTATCATCTGGCGTGCATCCTCTTTGCCCTTGCGGCGAGCCACTATGCCTTCGGCCTCCATCCTTTTCAGGAGGGGCGTGACGGTGTTGGTCTCCAGCAGCAGGCGTTTCGCGATGTCGTTTACCGGCTGCGCGTCCTTCTCCCACAGCACCAGCAGAACCAGGTATTGCGGGTAAGTGAGCCCGTGCTCACCCAGCAGCGGATGATACGCCTGGGTGAGCAGACGGGATGCGGTATACAGCTTGAAACAGAGCTGGTTCTCCAGTTTGAATTTTTCTTCCATTAAAGCATTTGCTCAATGTCCTTTTGCATCTTTTCGGGAGTCACAGTAGGTGCATAGCGTTTGATAACGGTGCCGTCCCGGTTGATCAGGAACTTGGTGAAGTTCCACTTGATGGCATTGCCGAAAGTGCCCTTGGCTACGGATTTCAGATACTTGAAAATGGGATGTGCATTGTCCCCGTTTACGTCAATCTTTTTCATCAGCGGGAATGTCACGCCGTGGTTGATGCGGCAGAATTCGGCGATCTCTTCGTCGGAGCCGGGCTCCTGATGGGCGAACTGGTCGCAGGGGAAGCCCACGATGGCCAGTCCTCTGTCCTTATACTTCTGGTAAAGGGCCTCCAAGCCGTCGTACTGAGGGGTAAAACCGCACTTGGACGCTGTGTTCACAATGAGGAGCACCTTGCCTTCGAACTGCGCGAAGTCAAATTCAAGACCCTTGTTATTCAGGGCCTTGAAGTCATAAATCTTTGCCATCTTACAACTGTTTTACAAGCCAGTTCTGATAACCAATCTTTTCGATGAGGTCCAGCTGTTCCTCGTCCCAGTACAGGTCCTCTTCCTCGTCCAACAGATAGGCCTTGGTAAGGTCGTAGGTAGTAGGATCGGCAGCGAGAGCGGGCATGGCCTTGTAGAGCGTCTCAACTCCTTCCTTCTGCAGTTTGTGGTCGGCCTCGATGTAGGCTTTGGGATCTTCGATAAGTTTGGCCTCGCTGCATACCTTTACTTCGGGAACTACGCCAAGGTCCAGAAGACGGTCGGTGTATTTCTCAACCCAACCCATTTCCTCTGTATAGTGGCCGATGTACTTCTCGCCAAGTTTGGTGAAGCCCTGGCTCTTGAAGAGTTGTCCCTGCATCTTGTGTACGAAAGCGCTGCCGGCAAGCTCGTTGATGATCATCTGAGAGATCTGGATAGTGTTTTTAAAGTCCATAATGTTTGAATATTCAGCTGTTATTTATATCGTTCACGATGCAAATATACAACTTTATTTTTATATCGCAAGCGATATTTTAAAATTTCTTCTATTGACGATCTGCTGAAGAATGTGTATCTTTGGATTTTGAAATGAGTCCTGTCCTAACAGCCTTGATGATTCCGTTCCTGGGGACCGCCCTGGGCTTTGCGCTGATGATGGTGCTGGACGTCGTTTTAGGATAATGATGAAAAACAGAAATATGCGAATCGTTTCCATTATGGCCATCGGACTTTTAACCTGCTGTTTTATGAACTCAAAACCCAAGGGAGACCTCATTTACTGCAGCTACGCCTGCCGGGGTGCCGCCGGGCTGGGCTCGGACTACTGCGAACTCATCGCCGATGTGGACAGCCTCCCCAAGGTGGTGGTGGTCCTGAACGCCGACAACCGCTTCGGAGACCCGGTCATTCGCCGCGAGTACCCCATCGAGAAGAACGTAGTGGACTCCCTGGCCCTGATGCTGGAAGAATACAAGGTTTATAAACTGAACGGTTACCACCTGGAAGAGCCCATCTGCGGCGGGCATTCCTACCGCATCCATATGGAGTATTCCTCCGGAGACCAGGTGACGGCCTTCTGGTACGGCAATAAGGTGAAAGACAAGGCCATAATAGCCTACAATGCCATCGAGCACTTCTTCGCGCCCTGGCGGGCAATGGCCGTCAAGGAAGGGCAGGAAGATCAGAACCTAACGGAAGAGTAGTAATCCCTCATCACATAGAACGCCTGCTTGCGGCGGCCCTGTTCGTCGATGAGACCCTTGCGGTTGAAGTCGTCCTGGATGCCGGTGAGCGGGCGTTTGGCTGAACGGAAATCCTTCAGGCACCAGGGGCAGAGACCGCTCAGTCCGGGAATTTTTGCAAGCATCGAGAGATTCTTCCTGTAAAGAAGTTCCAGATATTCTTCCGTAAACAACTCCGTATCGCTGCCGTGGTTCCCGTAAAGGGCGCCGCCGCCGAATTCGCTGATCACAATGGGTTTCCCGGAAGGAATGCTCCAGGTGATCTTGTCGCAGTCGGCCGGCTTTCCGTCGTACCAGCCGTAATACTGGTTGAAGCTGATGATGTCCGTCAGGCCGATCAGCTCATCTTCTACGACGGGGTGATAAAAGTCCGGTTTCTCTTTCTGGAGGGCGGCGCTCACCAGCCTGGTGGGATCCACCTCGCGGGTTTTGGCAATCAGTTTTCCGAGGAAAGAGAGCCTTTCCGGGGTGCAGGGCGTTTCGTTGGCCATCGACCAGATGATGACGGCGGCGCGGTTAATATCGCGGCCGAGCATCTCCATCAGCTGATTCTCCGCATTGGCGTAGGTCTCTTCCGACGTCCAGTCGATATTCCAGTAGCAGGGAATCTCTTCCCAGAGGAGGAAGCCCATCCGTTCCGCCAGGCGTACCATCTCTTCACTGTGGGGATAATGCGCCAGACGCAGGAAGTTGCAGCCCAGGTCCCTGGCGGCCTCCAGCAGCGCACGCGCGTCCTCTTCGCTCCTGCATCGGCCCGGATTCAGGCCGATGGTCTCGTCGTGCAGGGCCACCCCCTTCAGAAACAGGGGTTTGTCGTTCAGCAGCAGACGCTCGCCGTCCACCTTGATCGTTCGGAATCCCACGCGGTCCGTGATACGGTCGGAAGCTGTGCCGATGACGACATCATAGAGCCGGGGATTCTCCGGCGACCAGCGTCCGGGAGACGCCTTAAAACGGAAATGTGCCACGCCGTCCTTGCCGGCACAGGCTTTCTTGATGATCTTCAGTTCCGGGATCTCCAGGGAAACGCTGCCGCTGCCGCCGTCCAGGGCCACTTCCACATCCACCACGGATCCGTCAAAACGAAGGCGGTAGTCCCTGATAAACACTTCCGGCACGCTCACCAGCAGGACATCCCGGGTGATACCTCCGTAGTTCCACCAATCGTAATTGATTGTGGGCACTTCCGATACGCCGCGGGTGTTGTTCACCCACACAATCAGGCTATTCTCCCCTTCTTTGAGCACATCCGTCACCTCGAACCAGAATGGCGTGAAACCGCCCTTGTGCGTACCCAGGATGGTGTTGTTCAGCCCCACCATACACTGGTAGTTCACCGCACCGAAATAGAGGAACCATCTCCTCCCGGGAATGCGTTGGAAAGGAACCGTCGTTTTGTACCAGACGGAGCCCTCGTAAAAATAGAGCCGGTCGCACTGGCTGTTCCAGTCGCCCGGGACGGAGAGGGTGGGCGCCTTGTCGAAGTCATACTCTATCAGGGTGGTCTTGTCCGAATAGAAGTGACGGTCGGCGAAATAACGCTTCGAAGGCTTCTGCAGCG
>JAEEIJ010000081.1 GCA_016281315.1 Bacteroidales bacterium | reverse complement strand
GCCACGTGCCTTCCTACCTTAAGAAATACGATGTCCTGAAAGGCATCAAGGACGGCGGCACCCTGCTGCTGAACAGCCTCTGGGATGAGGAAGAGACCATCAAGAACATCCCGGACAACGTGAAAGCCATCATCGGCCGCAAGCACATCAAGGTCTATATCATCAACGCCACCAAAATTGCCGCGGAAATCGGCCTGGGCGGAAGGACCAACACCATCCTCCAGAGCGCCTTCTTCAAGATCACCGGCATCATCCCCTATGAGGACGCCGTGAAGTATATGAAGGACGCCATCGTGAAGAGCTACGGCAAGAAGGGCGAGAACGTGGTGAATATGAACTATGCTGCCGTAGACCGCGGCGGCGAATACACGGAAATCAAGGTTCCGGCCGATTGGGCGAACCTTACCGCCAAGTTCGAGAATCCGAACAAGGATCGTCTGGCCCCCGCCTTCGTGAAGGAAATCGCGGACGTGGTGAACGCCCAGGCCGGCGACACCCTCCCCGTGAGCGCCTTCCTGCCCTATGCCGACGGTACGATGCCCGCCGGCACCGCCGCCTATGAAAAGCGCGGCGTAGCCGTGAACGTGCCCACCTGGGACGCCGAATCCTGCATCCAGTGCAACAGTTGCGCGTTCGTGTGCCCGCACGCCGCCATCCGCCCGTTCCTGCTCACCGAAGAAGAGGCCGCCAAGGCTCCTGCTTCCGTGAAGATGGCCCAGGGCAAGGCCAACCTGAAGGACTACAAGTACGCCCTCGCCATCTCGGTGGACGACTGCACCGGCTGCGGCAACTGCGTGGACGTTTGCCTCTCCAAGCCGGACAAGGCCCTCAAGATGGTCCCGTACATCTCCGACCACGAGGATCAGGCCGCCTTCGACTACCTGAACAAGAAGGTGGGCTACAAGCAGTATGTAGATCCCAAGGCGAATATGAAGAACAGCCAGTTCGCCCAGCCGCTCTTCGAGTTCTCCGGTGCCTGCGCAGGCTGCGGTGAAACGCCCAACATCAAGGCCATCACCCAGCTCTTCGGCGACCATATGATGATTGCGAACGCCACCGGTTGCTCTTCCATCTACGGCGCTTCCTTCCCGGCCAGCCCGTACTGCACCAACGCAGGCGGCCACGGTCCGGCCTGGCAGAACTCCCTGTTCGAGGACTTCTGCGAGTTCGGCCTGGGTATGAAGCTCGGTTCGGACCGCATCCGCGCAACGGTTGCCGGCACGATGAAGCAGGCCCTCGAATGCTCCTGCTGCAGCGACGAAATCAAAGCCCTGGCCGCCAAGTGGCTGGAGGCTCCCCAGGATGCCGCCGTCACCCGTGAAGTGGCCGACAAGATTGTCCCGCTGGCGGAAAAATGCAGCTGCGACACCTGCAAGAAGATCGTCGAGCTCCAGCACTTCATTCCTTCCCGCAGCCAGTGGATCATCGGCGGCGACGGCGCCTCCTATGACATCGGCTACGGCGGTCTGGACCACGTCCTGGCCAGCGGCGAGAACGTGAACATCCTGGTGCTGGACACCGAGGTCTATTCCAACACCGGCGGCCAGAGCTCCAAGGCTACGCCCATCGGCGCCATCGCCAAGTTCGCCGCCTCCGGCAAGCGCATCCGCAAGAAGGACCTGGGTATGATGGCCATCTCCTACGGCTATGTCTATGTGGCCCAGGTGGCCATGGGCGCCAGCCCCGTCCAGTTCTTCAACGCGATTAAAGAGGCCGAAGCCTACGACGGACCGTCCCTCATCATCGCCTACAGCCCCTGCATCAACCACGGCCTCAAAGCCGGCATGGGCCTGAGCCAGAAGGAGGAGAAACTGGCCGTGGACTGCGGCTACTGGCACCTCTACCGCTACAACCCCGCCCTGGAAGGCACGGACAAGAACCCGTTCAGCCTGGACAGCAAGGAACCCGACTGGACGAAGTTCCAGGACTTCCTCAAGGGCGAGGTGCGCTTCGCATCCCTCTACAAGATGTTCCCGGACCAGGCCGATGAACTCCTCGCCAAGACGGAGGAATTCGCCAAGGTCCGCCTGAATACCTACAAACGGTTAGCTAATAAATAGTAGTGCAAATGAAACGAATCTTAATCACTGTCTGTGCGCTGGTCGCCGCCGCCTTCGTGGCGGTGGCCCAGCAGCCTTCCCGCGAGCAGATGGAGGCGATGATCGCCCAGATGCCGCAGATCCCCAATTCCGACCAGTTTACCATCGGCAAGCTGGACAACGGACTCACCTATTACATCCGTCACAACGAACTGCCCGCCGGCCGTGCGGAGTTCTACCTGGCCACCAACGCCGGCGCCGTGCTGGAGAAACAGCCCGAGCAGGACGGTCTGGCCCACTTCCTGGAGCATATGTGCTTCAACGGCACGGAGCATTTCCCCGGCAAAGGCATCCTGGATTACCTGCGTTCGATCGGCGCGGAATTCGGCCGCAACATCAACGCTTCAACGGGCTTCGAGGAGACGCAGTATATGCTCAACAACATCCCCGTGCAGCGCGAGAGCGTGGTGGACAGCTGCCTGATGATCCTGGCCGATTATTCCCACTACGTGCTCTGCGAGCCCAAGGAGATTGACGCCGAGCGCGGCGTGATCATCGAGGAGCGCCGCACCCGCCGCACCGCCGATTGGCGTTCGATGGAGGCCGCCCTTCCCTATTACTTCGGCGCCGACAGTCCCCTGGCCCAGTGCACCCTTATCGGCACGCAGGAACACCTGGAGACCTTCAAGTACGAGGCCCTGGTGGATTTCTACCACACCTGGTACCACCCTGCCAATCAGGCCGTGATCGTGGTGGGCGACATTGACGTGGCCCGCACGGAGCAGAAAATCAAGGATATCTTCGGCCCTATCCCCGCCAAGGCGGACGCCCTCCCCAAGCCCGTCCAGGCCATTGCGGACCACGCGGAACCCCGTGTGGGCATCATCACGGACCCGGAAACCACCAACCCCAGCATCGAACTCTTCTGGCACAGCGCTGCGGCTCCCGAGAGCATCAACGCCACTTACCTCGGCCAGGTGACCGATGCCGTGAAAATGGCCCTTCGGATGGTAATGCGCGAACGCTTCCAGGACATCACCTCCAAACCCGGTTCTCCCTACCTGAACGGCAGCTTTGGCGTGTCCAGCCTCATCTATGAGGATATCGACGCCTCGTATGGCGACGTCGCCCTTCGCGAGGACAATATCCTCGAGGGCTTCCGCGCCTTCTATACGGAACTCGTCCGCCTGCAGCGTTACGGCATTACGGATGCAGAATTCAACCGCGTGAAGGCCGATTATCTGTCGATGCTGGAAACCCGCGCCAACCGCGCCGGCACCCGCCAGAACGCCGAATTCATCTATCCCGTCATCTCCAACTTCTTCGACAAGGAGCCCCTGATGGAGCCCCAGGACGAACTGGAACTCTTCCAGATGCTCGTCGGCCAGATCAACGCCCAGGCCCTCAGCCAGGCGGCCGGCCAGCTCTGGCGCGGATTCGAGAACCTGGTGGTGGTCTACTCCGGCCCCGAGAAAGAAGGCATCGCCACTCCTACGGCCGAGCAGCTCCTGAAGGTGATGGAGGAAGTGAACGCCTCCGAGATTGCCGCCCCCGAGGGTGAAGAAATCCCCGAGGCCTTCCTGGATCCCGCCAAACTCAAGGGCGGTAAAGTGAAGAAGGTGGAAAATACCATTTACGGTGCCACCCAGTGGACCCTCAAGAACGGCGTGCAGGTGATTGTCTATCCTACTGACCTGCAGAAGGACCAGATTCTCTTCAATATCTATAAGGACGGCGGTCTGTCCCTGGTTTCCACGGACGACGTCGCTTCCTTCGACGACAGCATCTTCAGCCTGTTCCAGAACAACAGCGGTGTGGCCGGCTTCTCCGGCACCGTTATGAGCAAGATGCTCACCGGCAAGAACCTCACCGTGAACCCGTATTTCGACCAGCTCGAGAACGGGATCAACGGCAATAGCACCGTGAAGGACTTCGAAACGGCTATGCAGCTGGTTTATCTGTACTTCACCGCCCCGCGTTTCGATCCCGAGGAGTGGCAGAACGGTATCGACCAGCTCAATGCCGTCCTTCCTAATATGGAGAAGCAGCCCAACTACCAGTTCCAGAAAGAACTGATGAACACCCTCTACGGCGGCAACGCCCGTAAGAGCATCATCTCGATGGACAAACTGCAAAAGGCCAGCCTCGCCGTGGTGGAGAAGAACTGGAAGAAGCTCTTTGCCGATGCGGCCGGCGCAAAGATGGTCATCGTGGGTGACGTGAATCCCGAAGCCATCAAGCCCGTCATCGAGAAATACATCGGCTCCCTGCCCAAGGGCAAGAAAGCCCCGAAGTGGGTGGATCCGCGCGAGGACCTCGTCTCCGTCAATACGGAGAAGGTGATCGAAGTGGACATGCAGACTCCTAAGAGCACCGTCTACCAGATCTACAACGCCCCCGTCGCATACAGCTATGAGAAAGCCGCCGCTCTGGAAGCCGTTTCCTACATCCTGGATATGCGCTACACCAACAGCCTGCGCGAGGAAGAAGGCGGCACCTACGGCGCCAGCACCAACGGCAACCTGAACCGTCGGCCCAAGCAGAGCGCCATGTTCCTGGTGGGCTGGGACTGCAAGCCCGCCCTCTGCGACAAGTTGCGTTCCCTGGCCCTCGAAGGATTCAAGGACCTTGCCCAGAACGGCCCCACCGACGATGAGCTTAACAGCGCCAAGCTCAACCTCCAGAAGAACCTGCCGGAAAGCCGTCAGCGCAACAGCTGGTGGCGCAATAGCATCGAACTATACCTTACCTACGGCCAGGACCGCAACGCCCTGTATGAGGCTGCCATTAACAGTCTCTCCAAGGACGCCATCCAGGGCGTGATGAAGGAAATCCTCTCTCAGGGCAACCTGATCGAGGTGGTGATGAAGCCCGCCAATACGGCAGAAGCTGAATAAACGACAAAAACGGGTGCCCGAAAAAGGGTACCCGTTTTTAAAAGAGCAGCGCGAAAAATCGCGCTGTTTTTTTAGGCCTCGCTGATAGCGCCGTTGGGGCAGGTGCCTTCGCAGGCGCCGCAGTCGATGCATTCGTCGGCGTTGATGCTGTAAACGTCACCGGCGGCGATGGCGCCCGTAGGGCAGACATCGGCGCAGGAACCGCAAGCCACGCAGAGTTCGGGATTGATGATTCTGGGCATAGTCTTTTATCTTTAATTGTTACTGTTGTTTCGTTTCAAGGTGCGAAGATAGGCATTATATTTGATTTTGAAAAGAACTGTGGCTAACTTTGCACTATGAAAATGCTGTTCGCTTCGTTCATATCGGCCCTCGTCGTCCTCACCTGCGGTACCCGTCAGGCAAACTCCGTGCCGCTCTCGGCCCAGCCGGAGGCCTTTGTGGAGCAGGATCTCCAGGCCGATGAAAGCGTCCTCGCCTGGGACAAGACGGTGCACGACTTCGGCGATGTATCCGTTTCCGACGGACCCCTCAGCTGCACCTTCACCCTCACGAACAAAGGATCCGAGTCCATCTCCATCTTCGAAGTAGTTTCCTCCTGCGGCTGCACGGACGTGAAATGGACGAAGGGAAGCATCGCTCCGGGCGAAAAAGGGGCCATCACGGCCACCTACAAGAACGAAGACGGTCCCCTGCCCTTCGACAAAACCCTTACCGTCTATATATCCGGCGTGAAAAGACCGGTAGTGCTGCGCCTTCGCGGCGTGGTACACGACAGGAAAAAGTCCCTGAGCGAGCTCTTCGGAGCACAGAAGCTCGGGGCTTTTGGTTTGAAGACGCGTTCGCTGAAGGCCCCCGCCCTGAAGCAGGGTCTCAGCGTGAGCGAGAGCCTCACCGTCGCGAACCTGGACAAAAAGCCGCTCAAGGTTGAGTGGGCCGATGTTACCCCCGGCCTCAGCCTCCAGCTGAGTACCAACCCCATTCCCGCCGGCACTACCGCAACGCTTAGCTATACGGTAAAATCGGCCCCCGGGGTGTATGGGAAGCATATTTATTTCGCTGCGCCCGTGCTGAACGGCCGGAAAGCCGACGGCCGCATCGAGATCACTGCCTGGACGCAGGAGAACTTCGCGGGGATGTCGGAGGACGAGCGCAGGGCCGCCGCCCTGCCCTATTTCGACCAAAGTACCTACACCTTCGGCAGCGTGAAAAGCGGCACCACGGTAGAGGCCGTCTTCCCCTGCACCAACCGCGGGAAATCTCCCTTCCACGTTTTCCAGGCCGATGCAGACGTCACCCTGAAAGTCGTCACGCCGGACATCGCGCCCGGCGCCAAAGAGACCTGTCGTTTTTCCCTCAATACGCGGGATCTTCCGAAAGGCGACGCCGTCATTATGGTCTCCCTCACCACCAATTCTCCCCTCCGGCCGGTGGTTAATCTGTTTATAACAGGTATTATCGAATAGACAAGCGAACAGACAAGGTTGCTCATCGCAAACCGTCGCTTCGCGACCCCTCCCAACATCGGCGTAAAACGCCTCCGTGGGCCCCTCCCTCTTATGGTGCCGAGGGTGGCACAGGTTTGCGACGAGCAAACCTTGTCTTTTAGCCGGATTCTTTGTATATTTGTAGGTTAAAGAAAGAAGAATGGAAGAAATCATCAAACATAATTACGACGACGACGCCATCCAAACCCTGGAATGGAACGAGCACATCCGCAGGCGTGCCGGCATGTACATCGGCCGACTTGGGAACGGTGACCGGCAGGGCGACGGCATCTACGTCCTTCTGAAGGAAATCATCGACAACTCCATCGACGAGTATTCGATGGGCTACGGCAAGAAGATCGACATCACCATCGAGGACAAGACGGTGACGGTGCGGGACTACGGCCGCGGCATTCCGCTTGGCAAAGTGGTGGACGCCACCTCGAAGCTGAACACCGGCGCCAAGTTCGACGACGCCAACTTCAAGAAGAGCGTGGGTATGAACGGCGTGGGCACCAAGGCCGTGAACGCGATGTCCATAGACTTCTACGTGGCCTCCTACCGCGAAGGACAGTGCTCGTACGCCCGTTTTTCTCGCGGCGAACTGCTGGAGTCGGACATCGTCCCTTCCAATGAGAAAAACGGCACCTTCATCCGCTTCACCCCGGACGAAGACCTCTTCAACGACTACTCCTTCCATATGGAGTTCGTGGAGAGCCTGGTAAAGAACTACTCCTACCTCAAGAAGGGCCTCACCCTGAACCTGAACGGCGTGGCCTATAAGAGCGAGAACGGCCTGCTGGACCTGGTGACGGAGAATATGAGCGAAACGCCGCTCTATCCCCTCATCCACCTGGAGGGCGAAGACATCGAGATCGTGCTCACCCACGGCAACAGCTACGGCGAGAACATCGCCACCTTCGTCAACGGCCAGAACACCCGCGACGGCGGCACCCATCTGGCCGCCTACAGGGAAGCCATCGCCAAGACCTTCAAGGACTTCTTCAAGAAGGACTACAAGCCCGAGGACATCCGCCAGGGCGTGGTGGGCGCCATCTCCATCCAGATTCAGGAGCCCATCTTCGAAGGCCAGACCAAAACCAAGCTCGGCTCCACCTATATGTGGGAGAAGCAGGTAAAGGGGCACGACGTAGACCGCGGCCCCACCATCCGCACCTTCGTGAACGACTTCGTCACCAAGTATCTGAACGATTACCTGCATATGCATATGGACATCGTTCCGATCATCGAGGAGAAGATCAAGGCATCCCAGGCCGAACGCGAAGAAATCGCCGGCGTGCAGAAGAAATCCCGCGAGAGAGCCAAGAAAACGGCCGTCTACAACCGTAAACTGCGGGATTGCCGCTACCACTTCAACGACAACAAGTTCCCCAAGGGGATGGAAGACCAGCGGGAAAAGACCTCCATCTTCATCACGGAGGGCGACTCGGCCAGCGGAACCATCACGAAGGTTCGCGACGCCAACAACCAGGCCGTCTTCAGCCTCCGCGGCAAACCGATGAACTGCTTCAAGGAAAGCCGTAAGAAAGTGGCCGAAAACGAGGAGCTGAACCTCCTGATCAACGCCCTGGGCGTGGAAGAGGACCTGGACAACCTCCGCTACAACAACATCATCGTGGCGACGGATGCCGATGACGACGGAATGCACATCCGGATGCTGGTACTCACCTTCATTATGAAGTACTACCCGGAACTCATCCGCCGCGGGCACGTGTTCATCCTCCAGACTCCCCTCTTCCGCGTTGGCAACAAGAAGGAGCGCCGCTACTGCTACACCCCGGAGGAACGGGACAAGGCCGTGAAAGCCCTCAAGACGGGCGTGGAGATCACCCGGTTCAAAGGCCTGGGCGAGATTTCCTCGGACGAATTCCAGGGCTTCATCGGCGAAAAAATGCGCCTGGACACCGTGAAACTCTCGGACGAAGAGTCCATCCAGACCATCATGGAGTTCTATATGGGCATCAACACCTATGAGCGCCAGCACTTCATTATGGACAATCTGCGCAGTGAAAAAGAACTCGAAGACGTGAATATATAATGGCAAGCAAGTATAAAGTCAAGACAAGCGTGAGCCCCCGCTGGGCCAAATTCTGCGGCTGGGCGTTAAGGAAACTGGGTTGGGAAAGCGTTGGCGGGCCGATGAAAGAGCCCAAAGCCATCGTGCTGGGCGTCCCCCACACCACCGTATGGGATTTCCTGGTGAGTTATCTCTTCTACACTTCCTTCGGCAAGGTGGCCCATATTATGATTAAGGAAAGCTTCTTCTTCTGGCCCCTGGGACCCATCCTGCGCGCCTGCGGCGCCGTTCCGGTGAACCAGAAGACCGCATCCACCACCGTCAAGAGCCTCATCGACCTGATGGAGAATGTGCCGGAATTCCACCTGGCCATCGCGCCGGAAGGCAGCCGCGCCCTGGTCAAACGCTGGAAGAACGGCTATCACCTCATCGCCAAGGAAACCGGCGCCACCGTGTACCTGGGCTATTACGACTGGGGGCGCAAGCGCATCAGCGTGGGCGAGCCCTTCGAGATCACGGACGATATGACGGCCGATATGAAGCGCATCTACGACCATTACAGGCCGCTGGGCATCCAGGGCTACCATAAGGACCAGTTCGCCGTTCCCGAATCCTAAACCCCTTCGTATGGCCAAGAGAATCAAGAATCCCTATAGGGCCTGGCGTCGCTATCGCGGCCGCGAGCAAAGCTGCACTACCCTGCAGAAGGTCTTTGACTACGCTACAAACAGATTCACGGAGCGCGTCGCCTACCAATACGTAGACGGCGGTCAGCAATACACCTACGGGCAGTTCCGCCGGAAAGTGGAGCAGCTCTCCATGCGGATGACCCGCTTCGGAATTAAGCACGGAGACCGCGTGGCCATCTTCTCGCAGAATATGCCCAACTGGGTGGTCGCCTTCTTCAGCGCCACGGTCTACGGCCGCGTAGCCGTTCCCATCCTGCCGGACAGCTCGGAGAACGAGCTAACCAACATCCTGAACCACTCGGAATCGAAGGTGCTGTTCATTTCGCAGCGCCTGATGCCCAAACTCAGCGAAGAGTGCAGGAAGAAGCTCACGCTCATCGTGGACATCGAATCCTTCGAATTCCTGAAGAAGGACAAGGACGAATTCAAATGCAACGGCTGGGTGAAAGACCCGAATCCGGACGACCTGGCCACCATCATCTACACCTCCGGCACCACCGGAAAGGCCAAGGGCGTGATGCTGAGCCACCGCAACATCTGCCACAACCTGGCGGCCTCGTTCAAGGCCCAGCCCGCTTTCGAGAAGGACCGTTTCCTGAGCATCCTTCCCGCTGCGCACGCGTACGAGATGAATGTATCCACCATTTACTCCTTCTACGCGGGCGCCACGTGCTATACCCTGCAGAAGCCCCCCACCCCGACCATCCTCCTGTCGGCGATGAAAAAGGTGCGCCCCACCATCGTGTGCTCGGTGCCCCTGATCATCGAAAAAGTGGTCAAGAACAGCGTCTGGCCCACCATCTACAAGAGCCGCATCCTTTCCTGGGCCGAGCGTCACATCCCGCACATCCTGCACCGTTTCATCGGCCACCGGATGGTGCAGACCTTCGGCGGCAAGCTCAAGTTCTTCGGCGTGGGCGGGGCCAAGCTGGATCCGGCGGTGGAGGCCTTCCTCAAGGACTGCCACTTCCCCTATGCCGTGGGCTACGGCCTCACGGAGACCGCCCCGCTGGTGTGCAACCTGATGGTGGGCAAGCGCAAGAAAGCCGGCACCATCGGCTGCGCCTCCTACGGCGTGGAAATCCGCCTGGACAACGTGAATCCGGCAAACGGCGAAGGCGAAATCGTGTGCCGCGGCAACAACGTGATGCTGGGCTACTACAAGGACCCGGAGCGCACCGTCCAGGTGCTGGACGACGAAGGCTGGTTCCATACGAGCGACGTCGCCACCGTGGACGCCGACGGCTACTACAGCATCAAGGGACGCCTGAACAACACCATCCTGGGCCCTTCCGGAGAGAATATCTATCCGGAGGAAATCGAGCAGGTGATCAACAATATCGAAGGTGTGGAAGAATCCCTGGTGATGGAACGCGACGGCAAACTGGTGGCCCTGGTGAAATTCCAGGACAACGCCCTCAACTGGGACCAGGCCACGGAGGACAAGTGGTTCGAGGAACTGGAAGCCAGGAAGAACGCCATTATGGAATGGGTGAACAAGACCGTGGGCAAGAACTCCAAGATCCGCGAAGTGGATGCGATGAAGGAGCCCTTCGAGAAAACCGCCACCCAGAAGATCCGCCGCTTCAAGTACAAGGATTCCCACGGCGACGAGCCCGAGAAGCCGAAAGACAAATAACCTCATATATGACAGACCACAAACGGATTGTACAGGAATTCGCCATCAAGGGCAATATCCTCGAAATCAAACCGCTGGGAAACGGGCTCATCAACGACACCTTCCTGGTTCGCACGGACGGGGCCGATGATTACGTGCTCCAGCGCATCAACAACGCCATCTTCAAGGACGTGGAGCTGCTGCAGCACAACATCGACTGCGCCACGGCCCACATCCGCCGCAAGGGCGCCAAAACGCTGGAGTTCCTGCCCTGCAAAGCCACGGGCAAGACTTACTGGACGGACGGTGAGACCTACTGGCGCGTCTCCGTGTTCATCCGCGGGGCGCACACCTACGAGACCGTGAATCCGGAGTACTCCTACTACGCCGGCAAGGCCTTCGGCGCCTTCGAGGCGATGCTGGCCGATATCCCCGACAAGCTGGGAGAGACCATTCCGGACTTCCACAATATGGAATTACGCGCGCGCCAGCTGCACGAAGCCGTATCGGCCGACCCTGTGGGACGGATGGCGGAACCGGAAGTGCAGGCAATCCTGGAAGACCTGCTCCCTTATGAGGAGGAGATGTGCAAGGCCGAAAGGATGTACCGCGAGGGGAAGCTGCCCAAGCGCATCTGCCACTGCGACACCAAGGTGAACAATATGCTCTTCGACGACAAGGGAGACATTCTCTGCGTGATTGACCTGGATACGCTTATGCCCTCCTTCGTGTTCTCGGACTTCGGCGATTTCCTGCGCACGGCGGCCAATACCGTGGCCGAAGACGACCCTGCCGTGGACAAAGTGGATTTCCGGATGGACATCTTCGAAGCCTTTGCCAAAGGCTATCTGGAGGGCGCCAGTTTCCTTACCCCCGTAGAAAAGGAGAATCTCCCCTACGCCGCCTGCCTCTTCCCCTATATGCAGGCCGTGCGTTTCTTCACGGACTTCATCAACGGCGACACCTATTATAAGATCAAGTATCCGGAGCACAACCTGGTGCGCACCCGCAACCAGGTGGCCCTGTTCCACGCCGCCCTGGAGAAAGTCCCGCTGATGAAAGAAATCATCGCATAAAAAAGAGCCTGCCGCAACCGGCAGGCTCTTCGTTTTCCGCGGCGGAAGAATTACTCTGCCACGACATTGAACTTGAAGGTACCCTTGATGGCTTTGTAGAGCTTCACGGAAGCCTCGTACTCGCCACACTCCTTCACCTCACCGGCGAGGATGGTAATGTCCTTCTTGTCGATGTTCAAACCCTTGGCGTTCAGGGCCTCGGCGAGATCCGCGGTGGTAACGGAGCCGTAGAGCTTGCCGCTCTCGGACACTTTCACCTTCACTTCCACGGTCTGGGCGGCGATGGTAGCGGCAAGAGCCTCTGCATCGGCCACCAGCTTGGCCTCTTTGTGGGCGCGCTGACGGAGGGTCTCCGCGTGCTGCTTCTTAACACTCTCGGTGGCCACGAGGGCAAAACCCTGGGGCACCAGATAGTTCATCGCGTAACCGGCCTTCACCTTTACAATTTCACCGGCGTAACCCAGATTGGTTACATCTTTCTTAAGCAAAATTTCCATAAGGCAGATTATTTAAGGAGGTCAGTGACATACGGAAGCAGAGCGAGGCTGCGGGCACGCTTGATGGCCTGGGCGACCTTGCGCTGGAACTTGAGGGAAGTACCGGTGAGACGGCGAGGGAGAATCTTACCCTGCTCGTTCAGGAACTTCTTCAGGAACTCGGGGTCCTTGTAATCTACATACTTGATACCGGCTTTCTTGAAGCGGCAGTATTTCTTCTTGCGAACCTCCACGGTGGGGGAATTCAGATAGCGGATTTCTTTATTTTCGTTTGCCATAGTCTTGTCCTCCTAATTATTCGGCCTCAGGAGCCTCTTCTTCCTGGGCGGCGGCGGGAGCCTCTTCCACGGCGGGAGCGGCAGCCTTGGCGGCCTTGTTGGCGCGGCGTTTCTCTGCATACGCAACGGCGTCCTTATCAAGGGCGACGGTGAGGAAGCGGATGATACGCTCGTCACGGTGATACTGGGTTTCGAGGGTGGCAACGAACTGGCTCTCTGCCTTGAACTCGATCAGGTAATAAAAACCTGTGGTCTTGTGCTGGATGGGATAAGCGAGCTGACGCAGGCCCCAATCCTCTTGGTACACAATCTCACCGCCATTGTCGGTGATGAGCTTGACGTACTTGGCAACCGCTTCCTTCATCTGGGTCTCAGACAAAACGGGAGTTGCAATGAAAACGGTTTCGTACTGGTTAACCATTGTTTGTTAATTAATTGTTAATAAATGTCTTATCGCCTTCCGGGGCAGTATGAACCCCAAAAAGGACTGCAAAGATACGTATTTCCTACGGAAAAAACAAATTTTCGCGTCAAATCCCGCCGGGATTGCCAAAATGAGCAGAAATGATTATATTTGTAAGTTAGATATATGGACGCAAAAATGTCATTCGGTGCCAGGGTCGCGTGGGGGCTTCTCCGCCTGGCCGGCCATCTGCCCCTGAAGTACCACTGGCGCTGGGGCCGGAGGCTGGGGCGTTTCCTCGGGAAACGGCTCCACTACAGGCGCGACGTTGTGATCGCCAATCTGAGCCGATGCTTCCCCGATAAAAAGTACGAGGAAATATCGGCCATCTGCGACCGCTTCTATGAGCATTTCGCCACCACCCTCACGGAGATGATCTGGTTCGGGGCCTGCCGCGGCGAAAAAGGACGGAAGCGCCTGCACGGGAGCCACATCGTCGAGATGGTCAATCCGGAGGAGGTGAACCGCCTCTATGCGGGAGCCCGTCAGCTGATGATCCTCCAGACCCACGCGGGCAACTGGGAACTCATCGGCGGCTTTAAGAACTATAGCTACGGCGTGCCCATCGACCTCACCCCGGACGCCTTTGCGGTCACCTATATGCCGCTTTCCAGCAAGACCTGGGACCAGGTGATGGCCGCCAACCGCACCGCTCCCGTGGCGGACCAGGGTTTCGAAGGGTATGTCCATTTCAAGCAGGTGCTGCGCTTCACCCTCTCGAACAAGGACCGCAAATACGGCTACTCGTTCATCACGGACCAGTACCCCTACACCCACGATATGCCCCACCCAACGGTGGAATTTATGCATCAGCCCACGCTCACGATGACAGCCGCAACGGGCCTTGCCTGCAAACTGGATATGGCGGTGGCCTACCTCCGCTTCCAGTGCCGGGACGAGGGCGGCTACCGGATGGAGGTCGTCCCCCTGTGCGACCACGCCAAGGGCGAAGACCCCGAAGAGCTGATGCGGCGCTATTACAAGCTGCTCCAGGAAGACCTGGAAGAACAGCCCTGGAATTACCTTTGGACGCATAAAAGATGGAAATAATGAAAAAGATCACCCTCCTGGCGCTGGCCCTTGCAGCGGGCCTCTCAGCAAAAGCGCAGGAAGTCACCTACGCCCTCCCCAACACCGTATTTACGGTGAAGGTGACCGTGCAGCAGGATCAGTTCTTCGCCGGCCCCTATGCCGCCTGCGCGAAGCAGTTCCTGAACCTGGAGGCCGACGAAGAGGACAGCGAGTCCTGCAGCCTTTTGAGCGCGGAAATCCTCACCCGCGTGGAAGCGGACCAGAAGACCCTCTGCGTAACGGACGCGGAGAACGCTTCGCTACTAACTTTGTCGGCCCAGGGACTCATCGCCCTGCAGAACAAGGCCGATGCTCCCTCCGCCTCCTGGCGCTTCCTGCCGCCCTCGAACGTCCGCTTCGACGGGAGCATCACCAGCCCTTCACGCGAAGAAACCCGCATCACCTACAAGATAATCCCGACGGAAGACGGGCAGGAACTGCAGGTCCCCATCGAGCACAAGGCGATGCAGGCCAAGAGCCTCGAAGATAAAGCCGCCGAGGCCGCCGAAATGATCCTTACCCTGCGCCGGGACCGCCTGAACATCGTTTCCGGCAACACAGACGCCTCCTATTCCGGCGAAGCGATGGGCGCCGCCATCAAGGAAATCGACCGCCTGGAGGCCGAATACCTCGCGCTCTTCCGCGGCTACACCGTTTCCCGGACGATGGAAGCCTCCTTCGACGTCATTCCGGATCCCGAGGCCGTCCATCACCGCTATCTGGCGTTCCGCCTCACCGGCGCCGGCCCCGTCCCGGACGGCGTGAAAGGGACGCCCTATTACATCGAACTGGAACCGGAGGAGATGGTTTTCCCCGCAGAGAATGATAGGAAGGCCAAAGGGAAAGACACCGGGATCCGCTATAGGATTCCCGTCATCTGCAAGGTCCGGTTCACCCACGACGGCGTGCGGCTGGCAGAAATCCGCGAGCCGGTGTACCAGCTGGGTAAAGAAGCTAGTTTTACAATGTATAAATAATTGATAACCTTATGAATATCCAAGATTTAAAACCGCAGGTGGTCTGGAAGAACTTCTACGCGCTCACCCAGATTCCCCGTCCCTCGCACCACGAGGCAAAAGTCATTGAATACCTCTACAACTGGGGCGTTTCCCACGGATTCGAAACCATCAAGGACGGAACCGGCAACTGCAGCAACGTAATCATCCGCGTGCCCGCCACGCCCGGGATGGAAAATCTCAAGGGCGTCATCCTGCAGGGCCATATGGATATGGTGCCGCAGAAGACCTCGGACAGCAGCCACAACTTCCTCACGGACCCCATCAAGGCCTATGTAGACGGCGAATGGGTCACTGCAGACCGCACCACCCTGGGGGCGGATAACGGAATCGGCCTTTCCCTGGCCCTGAGCGCCCTGGAAGACCCTTCCTGCAAGCACGGCCCCATCGAGGTCCTGTGTACCTTCACGGAGGAAACCGGGATGGACGGCGCGGAGCATCTGGCTCCCGGTGTCCTCAAGGGCGACTATCTCCTGAATCTGGACTCGGAGGAAGAGGGCGAGCTTTGCGTGGGCTGCGCCGGCGGCCTGGACATATCGGCCCAGTTCCGTTATCTCAAATACAAGACCCCCGCGGGCTATAAGGGCTTGAAACTGGTCGTGAGCGGCCTCCAGGGCGGTCATTCCGGGATGGACATCTCCTTGTACAGGGCCAATGCCAACAAGGCGATGGCCCGGATGCTCCTCCCCGTGATGGAGCTCTTCGGCGTGAAGGTGGTCAGCTTCACCGGCGGAAGCCTTCGCAACGCCATTCCGTTCGAGGCCGTGGCCGATGTCATCCTCCCGGAGGAGAACGTGAAGGCCGTCAAAAAGATGATCGAGAGCATCTGGGCGGAGATCAAGGCCGAATTCGCCGAATCCGACCCCTCCGCCAACTTAAAGGTAGAAGCCCTTCCCGCCCCCGCCAAATACATCCAGAACAGCGTGATGCTGCGTGCAGTGAAGGCGATGCTCGCCTGCCCCTCCGGCGTCATCCGGATGAGCCGCACGATGGAAGGCCTCACCGAGACCTCCATCAATATGGCCATCGTACGCACCGAGAAAGGCAAAATCACCGTCCACAGCCTGATGCGCAGCGCGGTGGACAGCGCCAAGGCAGCCCTCGCCCAGCGCGTGAGCTGCATCTTCGAGCTGGCCGGCGCGGACCAGGTGGTCTGCAGCGGCGGCTACAACGGCTGGACGCCCCGTCTGGGCACCGAAATCAACAAGGTCTGTATGGACCAGTACCTGAAGGTCTACGGCAAGCCGATGAAGATTATGGCCACCCACGGCGGCCTGGAGTGCGCCCTGCTGGGAGCCAAGTACCCGCACTGGGAGATGGTTTCCATCGGCCCCACCATCAAGTATCCCCACAGCCCGGACGAGAAGGTGAACATCGCCTCCGTAGAACGCACCTGGGAGTATCTGAAAGCCATTTTAGCCAACATTCCTAAGAAATAAGCCATGTTCAAAGGTCAACCGAAAGGACTCTTCGCCCTGGCCCTCGCCAATACCGGCGAGCGCTTCGGGTACTATACGATGATCGCTGTTTTCGCCCTCTTCCTTCGCGCGAACTTCGGTCTCAGCGCCGGGACTGCCGGCACCATCTACAGCTCATTCCTGATGTTCGTGTACTTCTTCCCCCTTATCGGCGGTATCCTGGCCGATAAATTCGGATTCGGAAAGATGGTCACTACGGGCATCATTGTGATGTTTTTGGGCTACCTGCTCCTGAGTGTTCCCCTGGGCGGAGGCACCGTTGCACTGGTAGCGATGCTGGCCGCCTTGCTGCTGATTGGGTTCGGCACGGGTTTATTTAAAGGCAACCTCCAGGTAATGGTGGGCGACCTGTACAACGATCCGCAGTATGCCGCAAAGCGTGATTCCGGCTTCTCCCTTTTCTATATGGCCATCAACATTGGCGCCCTGTTCGCGCCCACCGCGGCCATCAAAATCCGCGAATGGGCTATCACCTTGGGCTTCGACGGCAATGCCGCATACCATTTTTCCTTTGCTGTGGCCTGCGTGTCCCTGATTGTTTCCATCGCCATCTATTATGCTTTCCGCAACTGGTTTAAGCACGTGGAAGGCGGACACGCCAAAGGTGAAAAAGCGGCCGTCGTGGATACGCTTACCCCCGAGCAGACAAAGAAACGTATGGTAGCCCTGTTCCTGGTGTTCGCCGTGGTGATCTTCTTCTGGATGAGCTTCCACCAGAATGGTCTTACGCTCACCTATTTTGCCGATGAATTCACAGAGCGCTCATCCGAGGGTATCGCTTCAATGCCGTTCAACGTATGGAATCTCGTGGCCGTCATCGTCATCGTTTACGCCCTATTCTCCATCTTCGACAAGGAAGCATCCAAGACCGGGAAATGGATTGGCGTGGGATCGGTGGTTCTCGCCTGCGCGTTCCTGGTGTATCAATACCAGCATTTGAACGGTGCCATTGCCATCAGCGCGCCCATCTTCCAGCACTTCAATCCCTTCTATGTAGTTGCCCTCACGCCGGTTTCCCTGGCCGTTTTCGGGGCCCTCGCCAAGAAGGGCAAGGAGCCTTCCGCTCCCCGCAAAATTGCTTATGGGATGCTGGTGGCCGCCATTGCGTTCGGCCTTATGGCCTTTGCTTCCATCGGCCTGAATACGCCCGACGTACAGGCTGCAGCCCGGGAAGCTGGAATGCCCGAAACACTGGTCTCCCCCTACTGGCTCATCAGCGTGTACCTTATCCTCACCTTCGGCGAGTTGCTTTTAAGCCCGATGGGAATTTCCTTCGTCTCGAAGGTCGCCCCGCCTAAGTACAAGGGTATGATGATGGGTATGTGGTTCGTCGCCACCGCCCTGGGCAATTTCCTGGTCCAGGTGGGTGGTCACCTCTGGGGCAACATCCCGCTCTGGGTAGTTTGGGGCGTGTTCCTCGGGGTGTGCGTAATCAGCGCCATCTTTATGTTCACGATGATGAAGAAGCTGGAAGCCGCAACGGAATAAAGCATTTTTAACTGGCGCTGGCTTCCGTCATAAATGGCGCAGGTTTCAAATAATTGCCAGAACCTGCTCCATTGTAGAGCACAGAATGCCTAAATGCGGCGCAGGCTCCCGCCAAAAAATGAAGCCTGAGCCAAAAAAGAAAGGAACCTGCGCCAAAAAGCGTATAATTTAAAGGACTAAGTGCCCCGACTATACATCATAAGCGGTCCCAACGGCTGCGGGAAGACGACGGCTTCGTACGGCGTCCTCCCGGAGCTGCTGGACTGCAGCGAGTTCGTCAATTCGGATGAGTTTGCCAAGCACCTCTCCCCTTTTGCGCCGGAGAGCGCTTATGTCACGGCCAGCCGCCTGATGCTGCGCAAGGTCCAGTACCTCTTCGACCGGCGGGAAGACTTCTGCATCGAAACCACCCTGGCCACGCGCGCCCTCCTCAAGATGACGCGCAACGCCCAGGAGAAAGGCTATTACGTGACGGTGCTGTATTTCTGGCTCAACGACCCCTCCATCGCCATCGAGCGCGTGGCGAACCGCGTGCGCTCCGGCGGGCACGACATTCCGGAGGAAACCATCCGGAGACGCTACCAGATGGGCCTGAACTACTTTTTCCACGAGTATATGCAGACCTGCGACAAGTGGATTCTGGCCGATAATTCCGCCCCGCCCTTCGAAGTGATTGCGGAAGGCTCGAAAAAAGGCCTGGTGATCCGCGATATGGTCAAATACAACGTCATCCGTTCGATGGTCACGGACTCCGTGCTGCCCTCTACGCCCATCGAGAACATCACCGAATTCATCGCCAAGGAAATCGCCAAGGCCCCCGTGGCCCACGACGGCGTCCCGTATCAGAATGATCAAGGATAAAGCATATTATTTCCATACGTTCCGCGTGGACCGGCCGGTGCTGGACCGCCTGATTACGGAAGGACTTCGCAGTGGCGGAAGCTACTGCGACCTCTTTTTTGAAAACACCGCCTACGGAAACCTGCTGCTGCGGGACGGGGCCGTCACATCCGGCGGCAGCCACGTGGATTACGGCGTGGGCATCCGCGTACTCTGCGGCGAAAAAACGGGTTACGCCTATTCAGAGAGCACTTCCTGGGCCGATATGAGCGAATGCGCCCGGGCCGCCGCCCAGATTGCGGACGCGCCGACGGAGGTGAGCCCCTTCGGCAGCCAAAATCCCAGCCGCGGGGAACCGAATCCGGCGGCGGACCGCTATCCGGAGCAGGAGCCCTGGCTGAGCACCCCGATGAGCGGCTTCCTCCCTTTCATCCAACGGCTGGAGGCCTCGGTGAAAGGGCGTGACAACCGCATCATAAAAGTAATCGTAAACCTCTCATTCCAGGTAAGCGACATCCTGATGTACAATTCCTTACGCGAGCTCAAGTGGGACACCCGCCCCCTGGGCAGCGTCGCCGTTACGGCCGTTTTCCAGCAGGGCGCAGCGGTGGAGAACAAATCCACTTCCCGCAGTTTCCGCTGCGGAGTGGAGATGCTCTCGGAAAGCCTCATTAAAGACCTCTCCGATGACATCGTCCGCGGCATCGACGCGCGCTTTGAAGCCCGTCGGCCCAAAGGCGGAAAAATGCCCGTGGTGATGGGCGCCGGCGCTTCCGGCATCCTGCTGCACGAGGCGATGGGCCACGCTTTCGAGGCCGATTTCAACCGCAAGGGTACCTCCATCTTCGCGGACAAAATGGGCCGGCAGATCTGCCCCAAGGGCATCCAGATCATCGACGACGGCACCCTGGCGGGTAACCGCGGCGCCCTGAACTTTGACGACGAAGGCGTACCCGGCCAGAAGACCTATATGGTGGAGGACGGGGTCCTCACCTCCTATCTGCACGACCGTATATCGGCCGCCCATTACGGGGTGAAACCCACCGGGAACGGCCGCCGCGAGAGCTTCCGCTACGCGCCCATCCCCCGGATGCGGGCCACCTATATGGAAAGCGGGACGGCAAAGGCCGAAGACCTAATTGCAAGCGTACAGAAGGGCATTTTCGTGGACGAATTTTCCAACGGACAGGTGCAGATCGGGGAAGGCGACTTCACCTTTTACGTCAAATCCGGCTGGCTCATCGAGGGCGGCCGGCTCACGATGCCCGTCAAGGACATCAACATCATCGGCAACGGACCGCAGGCGCTGGCCGATCTACAAGGGGTGGCCGACGACCTCATCGTGGACCCTGCCGCCTGGACCTGCGGAAAAGAGCAGTCGGTACCCGTTTCCTGCGGCATCCCTACAGTGCTCATCGGACAATTAACCGTGGGAGGAGAATAGGATGAACGCATTACTTTCGGCAGCGGAGATTGCCCTGGCTCAACATTGCCTGGCCTTTGCCCAGGAGCAGGGAGCGCAACAAGTGCGCATCACCCTCTCGAAAACCCTCCTGAACCTGGTGGGAGTACTGAACGGCGAGGTGGACAAAATCACCCACTCGCTGGACCGCAGCCTGCAGCTGCAGCTCTTCGTGGACGGCCGCTTCGGAACCTTCTCCTCGAACCGCCTGGACGAGGAAGGGCTGGAGGCCTTCATCCGGGATGCCATCGGCACCGTAAGGATGCTGGAGGCCGATTCCTGCCGCTCCCTCCCCGCCCCCGAGCGCCTCGCCAAAGACGCCGCCGGCGGCCGGGAACTGGACCTTTACGACGAAGCCGTCGAGTCACTGACACCCGAAGAGCGGCGCCGTCTGGCCTTGCAGTCCGTGGCCTGGCCCGCAGAGCATCTGATTGCCGAAGAGGGCGAATACTCGGATTCTGTGTTTGACAGCATCACCCTGGACTCGCAGGGTCTTTTCGCCCGCCATACGGAAACCTCCTTCGAGATTGGCTACGAATCCACCGTGGAAGACGCCCAGGGCAATCATTTCTCCAGTTACTGGTGGGATGCGGCGCCCCGGCTGAAGGACCTGCGGCTGAAAGGCTGCGCACAGAAAGCATACGAACGGGCCCTGGCGCAGATGGGCCCGGAAAAGATTCCCGGCGGGAAATACACCCTGGTGGTGGACACCGAATGCGCCGGCAGGCTGCTCACCCCCGTGCTGAACGCCCTGGGCGGCTACAACCTACAGCAGAAGAATTCCTTCCTGGCAGACAGCCTGGGCAAAAAGCTCTTCCCGGAGCAGCTGACCATCACGGACAAGCCCCGCACGAAGGGCGACACCGGCTGCCGCCTCTTCGACAGCGAAGGCGTGGCTACGAGGGAGATGCCCGTCATCGAAAAGGGCGTGGTAAAAACCTACTTCCTCAACACCTATATTTCCGCGAAAATGGGCCTGGAGCCCACTGTAGAGGATGCTACGCGGATAGTGGTGCAGCCCACGGGCGGCTGCGCAACCCGGGAGGACGTGCTCCGGAAAGCCGGCACGGGCATCCTTGTAACCGGTTTCAACGGCGGGAATTCGAACCCCGCCACGGGGAACTTCTCCTACGGCATCGAGGGCTTCTTCTTCCGGGACGGCGCCATCGTCCACCCGGTACGGGAGATGCTAATCACCGGCAATCTCATCGGCCTTTGGAACCAGCTTCTGGCCGCGGCCGACGACGCCCGTCCCTGCCTTTCCAAACGGGTCCCTACCCTGGCCTTTACCCAAATCGATTTCAGCTCGTGAAAACCGCCGTCGTTATCCTGAACTACAATACCGAAGACTACCTCCGGCGTTTCCTCCCCGGCCTCCTCGCTTCCTGCAAGGGACAGGACGCGGAAGTGATCGTGGCCGACAACGCCTCCTCGGACGGCAGCGCCGCCCTGATGAAAGCCGTCTTCCCGGACGTAAAATACATCCAGCTGGAGGAGAACTACGGGTACACCGGAGGATACAACCGCGCGTTGCAAGAAATTGATTCCGAATACTTTACTCTCATCAATTCAGACATCGAAGTTCCGGACGGCTGGCTGCAGCCGCTGGTTGAGTGGATGGACAGCCATCCGGACTGCGGCGCCTGCGGCCCCAAGCTGCTGGACTACAATGCACGCGATACTTTCGAGTACGCCGGGGCGGCCGGCGGTAAACTAGACCGCTACGGCTATCCCTTCTGCCGCGGCCGCGTGCTGCAGCACATCGAGAAGGACTGCGGACAGTATGACAAGCCCGCAAACGTCCTTTGGGTGAGCGGCGCCTGCCTGATGGTGCGCGGGAGCGTCTGGAAGGCCCTGGGAGGCCTGGACGAGCGTTTCTTCGCCCATATGGAGGAAATCGACCTGTGCTGGCGGATGCAGCTGCGCGGCTGGAAAGTCACGCTGGTTCCCGCTTCGCACGTCTATCACATCGGCGGCGGCACCCTCCCCAACGAGTCGCCTTTCAAACTGCGGCTCAACTTCCGCAACAACCTGCTGTTACTTGAAAACAACCTTCCCGCGACGCTGGGGAGCCGGGGCAGGGCGCGCAGGCGCATCTTCACGAGAATGTGTCTGGACGGCCTCTCGGCCCTGGTTTACCTGATGAGCGGCCGCTGGAATTTCTACAAATCGGTTCTTCAGGCGCACAGGGAATACCGGCAGCTGAGAAGGCCCGGAGAGATCCCTCAGAGCCCCTGCAAACCCGATGGTCTGTACGAGGGCTGTATCCTCCCGCGCGCGCTATTCGGGAAAAAGTAGTATCTTTGCAGTTTGATAATATACTATCGCTATGAAGATTATCATTGAAGGCGCCGGACAGGTTGGCTCCCACCTCGCAAAGATGCTGAGCGGCGGAGGCAACGAGATCACCGTCATCGACAGTGACGCCGAGCGCATCCGCAGCCTTGCATCTACGGCCGACGTTTCCACCATCTTGGGTGCGCCGTCCAAGATCGACCTCCTCACAGAGGCCGGCTGTGCGAAAGCGGACCTTTTCATCGCCGTGAACCCGTCTATGAACCAGAGCGTGAACATCGTGAGCGCCCTGCTGGCCAAGCGCCTGGGCGCCAAACGCGCCGTGGCCCGCATCGACGACGAAGCCTACCTGGCTCCGGAAAACAAGCTCCTGTTCAAGGATATGGGCCTGGATATGATGTTCTTCCCGGAGAAAGGCGCCAGCGAGGAAATCATCGAAATGCTGCGCCACAGCGCCGCCACGGACTCGATGGACTTCGCCCGTGGCAAACTGCAGATGGCCGTCTTCAAGCTGGACGACGACTCTCCCCTGCTGGATATGAACGTGAAGGAATTCGCCCACGCCGTGAAAGCGGAGAATGAGGGGGCCGATTTCAGGATCGTCGCCATCTCCCGCGGCGGAGCCACCCTCATCCCCAGCTTCGACACGCCGTTCAAGTCGCACGACTACCTCTACATCATCACCTGCCGCGACGGCATTCCCGCCCTTACCAAGTATCTGGGCAAGGACAAGATCGAGGTGAAACGCGTGATGATCCTGGGCGGCAGCGAGGTGGGCCAGATGGTCGCTACCCGCCTGGCCGCGCAGAAGCTGGACGACATCAAGATCATCGACATCAATCCCGGCCACTGCCGCCACCTTTCGGAAATCCTTCCGGACCAGGTGAGCGTGGCCTGCGGCGACGTGCGCGATACGGACTTCCTCCAGGAAGAGGACATCCTGAGCTATCAGGCCGTGGTGGCCCTCACCGGGCACGACGAGACCAACATCCTCGCCTGCGTGGCCGCCAAGAAACTGGGCGTTCCGCGCGCCATCGCCCAGGTGGAAAACCTCGAATACATCCGCCTGGCGGAGGAAATGGGCGTGGACAGCGTGGTGAACAAGAAACTGGTCACCGCCAGCCGCATCCTCAAGTTCACCCTTTCAGACAAGGTGCGTTCGGTGCGCTTTATGAGCGGCACGGACGCGGAAGTCCTGGAATACACGGCCGCTCCCGGCAGCAAGATCACCAAGGGAACGCTGAAAGAAGTCACCTTCCCCTCCAACGCCATCATCGGCGGGATCATCCGCGGCGGCGAGAGCTTTATCGCGGTGGGACACACCCGGATCGAAGCCTACGACCGCGTGGCCGTCTTCGCCCTGCCGGATGCCGTGAAAGACGTAGATAAAATGTTCAAGTAATGAGTATACAGTCCGAAAACATTGAGAAACTGGTCGCGCGCCGCGAAAAAGCCCGTCTGGGCGGCAGCGAAAAGCGCATCGAGGCCCAGCACGCCAAGGGCAAGAAAACGGCCCGCGAGCGTCTGGAGATGTTGCTGGATGAGGGCAGTTTCGAGGAATTCGATATGTTCGTGCAGCACCGCTGCACCAACTTCGGGATGGACGCCTCGCACCCGGACGGGGACGGCGTGGTGACCGGCTGCGGCACCATCGGCGGCCGCCCGGTGTATGTGTTCGCCCAGGATTTCACCGTGAGCGGCGGCTCCCTCTCCAAGACGATGAGCGAGAAGATCTGCAAGATCCAGGATATGGCTTTGAGGAACGGTGCGCCCTGCATCGGCCTGAACGACAGCGGCGGAGCCCGTATCCAGGAAGGCATCGACGCCCTGGCCGGCTACGGGGAAATCTTCGAGCGCAACATCCTGGCGAGCGGCGTAGTTCCCCAGATCAGCGCCATTATGGGTCCCTGCGCCGGCGGTGCGGTCTATTCCCCCGCCCTGACCGACTTCACCCTGATGGTCAAGAATACCTCCTATATGTTCCTTACCGGCCCGGCCGTGGTGAAGAGCGTCACCGGCGAAGTGGTGGACCAGGAGCAGCTGGGCGGCGCCAGCGTGCACGCCTCCAAGAGCGGCGTGGCGCATTTCGCGGCGGACAGTGAGGAGGAGGCCATCGGCATCATCAAGGAACTGCTGAGCTACATTCCGCAGAACAACCTGGAAAGCGCTCCCGTAGTGGAAACGGCCGATCCCATCAACCGCGTGGACGACGCCCTGAACAGCCTCATTCCGGACAATCCGAACAAGGCCTACGATATGTACGAAGTCATCCGCAGCATCGTGGACGACGGCCGCTTCTTCGAGATCCACAGGGAGTTCGCCAAGAACATCATCGTGGGATTTGCCCGTTTCAACGGCCGCAGCGTGGGCATCGTAGCCAACCAGCCCAAGGTGCTGGCCGGCGTGCTGGACATCAACGCCAGCCGCAAGGCCGCCCGTTTCGTGCGTTTCTGCGACGCTTTCTCCATCCCGCTGGTCACCCTGGTGGACGTCCCGGGCTTCCTCTGCGGCACGCAGCAGGAGTACGGGGCCATCATCACCAACGGCGCGAAGCTCCTCTATGCCTACGGCGAAGCCACTGTTCCCAAGGTCACGGTGACCCTCCGCAAGGGCTACGGCGGCGCGCACATCGTGATGAGCTGCAAACAGCTGCGCGGAGACATCAACTACGCGTGGCCGTCGGCGCAGATTGCCGTAATGGGGGCCGACGGAGCCGTGAACGTCCTCTATGCGAAGGACATCAAGGCCGATCCCGAGCACGCCCAGGAGATTTTCGAGGCCAAGAAGGCCGAATACGAAGAACTCTTCTCCAACCCTTACCAGGCCGCGCAGAAGGGCTATATCGACGACGTCATCGAGCCGCGCAAAACACGCTTCCGCGTAATCCGCGCCCTCGAGCAGCTGGCTACCAAACGCCAGGAAATACCCGCCAAGAAGCATGACAACCTTCCTTTATAGCATCCTCCTCACTACCGGGGCCGAAAGGATGGCGGTCACCGACCCGCACGGCTGGACACTCACCGTCATCAGCGTGTGCGTGGTTTTCAGCGCGCTGACCATCCTGTACTGCGTCTACCGCATCTCCGGGGACATCTTCTCCGGGAAATTCAAACGAAGGAAAAGCAGTGAGGATGTAGAGGCCGCCATCGCTGCGGCCGTGCATCTGTACCTGAGCGGGCAGAAGCCGACGGATGACGGCGAGGTGCACGACATCGAGCCCGGCATCCTCACCATCCGCCGGAGCGAAGGCAGCGGCTGGACGAACAAAGCACTCAATTTCAGAAAATTACCCAAATGATGAAAGAATACAGGTTCAAAATCAACGGTAAGGAATATAACGTGAGCGTGGGAGAGGCCGGCGCCCAGTCGCTCGCGGTGAACGTGAACGGCGCAGACTATCAGGTGGAAATTTCTTCCTCAGCGTCGTTGGGTGGGACACACCCTTCGGTCGCTGAAAAGAAGGCCGATGCTCCCTCAGGGGTGTCCGCACCCGCCTCCGCTGTTTCCACTGCCCCCGTCGCATCTCAGGCCGCGAGCGGAGCAGCGACGCAGGTAGCGTCTCCCCTTCCCGGGGTCATCGTCGAGGTGTCCGTGAAGGAAGGCCAGGCCGTGAAGGCCGGGCAGAAGGTGGCCGTGCTGGAGGCGATGAAGATGGAGAACGAAATCCCCGCCACCAAAGACGGCATCGTCTCGGAGATTCACGTGAACAAGGGCGACAGCGTGCTGGAAGGCGCCCCTATCGTTAGCATCGCCTGATGGAACACGTCTTCGACTCCCTGGTCCAGTTCTGGCAGTTCACCGGTTTTGCGAACTGCACCTGGCAGCACGTGACGATGATTGTCATCGGCCTCATTTTCATTACTTTAGGTATTGTGAAAAAGTGGGAGCCGCTGCTGCTGGTTCCCATCGGCTTCGGCATCATCATCGGCAACATTCCCCTCTTCGTAGACCCTGCGACGGGGCTCGGCCTCAAGATCGGCATCTATGAGGAGGGTTCCGTGCTCAACATCCTCTACCACGGCGTCAGGAACGGCTGGTATCCCCCGCTCATTTTCCTGGGAATCGGCGCGATGACGGACTTCAGCGCCCTCATTTCCCAGCCGCGGCTCATCCTCATCGGCGCAGCCGCCCAGCTGGGCATCTTCGGCGCCTATCTGCTGGCCCTGCAGCTGGGCTTCCTGCCCAACGAGGCCGGCGCCATCGGCATCATCGGCGGCGCCGACGGTCCTACGGCCATTTTCCTGAGCTCCAAGCTGGCGCCGGAGCTGATGGGCGCCATTGCGGTATCGGCCTACTCCTATATGGCCCTGGTGCCGGTGATCCAGAAGCCCATTATGCTGCTTCTCACCACCAGGAAAGAGCGGCTCATCAAGATGCAGAAACCGCGCGAAGTGAGTCAGAAGGAGAAGATCATCTTCCCCATCGTGGGCTTCATCTGCACGGCGTTCATCGTGCCGTCCGGCCTGCCGCTGCTGGGAATGCTCTTCTTCGGCAACCTCCTGAAAGAGAGCGGTGTAACCAAGCGCCTCGCCGCCACGGCCGGCGGTCCGCTCATCGACGTAGTGACCACGCTCATCGGCCTTACGGTGGGCGCTTCCACCCAGGCGAACGTGTTCATCAGCAGCCGCAGCCTGATGATCTTCGGGCTGGGTCTGGTGTCCTTTGTCATCGCCACCTTCTTCGGGGTGTGTTTCGTCAAGTTTATGAACCTCTTCTGCAAGGAAGG
Source organism: Bacteroidales bacterium (assembly GCA_016281315.1). Lineage (GTDB taxonomy): Bacteria > Bacteroidota > Bacteroidia > Bacteroidales > UBA932 > Cryptobacteroides. The sequence continues at coordinate 27,759 of JAEEIJ010000081.1, read as the reverse complement.
GCACAAGATCAATCCGCTCATCGGCAATGCGGGCGTTTCGGCCGTGCCGGATGCGGCGCGCGTCTCCGAGACGGTGGGTCTTGAGGCCGATCCCACCAACCACCTCCTCACCCACGCGATGGCCCCGAACGTGGCCGGCGTGATCGGTTCGGCGGTGGCGGCCGGTATCCTGCTCGGATTCCTTGGATAAACAATGAGAAAACGGTTCCTTTCGCTGGTTCTTTCCCTGGCGGCGTTATCGGCCCTGGCCCAGGAAGAGCCCAAGACCGGCTGGGTGTTCACGCCGATGCCGAACGTGAGCTACAACTCGGACATCGGCCTCAATCTGGGCGCTTTCTGCGACTTCTTCCATTACGGCGACGGCAGCGTCTATCCCAATTTCCTGCACCACATCTCCCTCACGGCCGCCTGGGCCACCAAAGGCGCGTGGTACTTCTACGGGATGTTCGAGTCGCAGGCCCTCATTCCGGGCATCCGTCTCAGTGCGTCCGTCACCTACCGGGACGCCACGATGAACAATTTCTACGGCTTCAACGGAATCTATTCCCCTTTCGACGAGCAGAAGGACTTGAATGCAGATACCAGGACGGCCTTCTACACCAACCGCAAGCGCTTTTACCGGTCGGCCGTCACCTTCCAGGGAGAAATCTACGGACGCCTGAACTGGGTTGCCGGTGCCGTTTACCGCTATGTGAAGGTGTCGGATTTCAACCTCAAGAACTACGACTCCGGGAACAGCCTCTACCTGAAATACATCGACAACGACCTCATCCACGCCGACGAAGCCTCCGGCGGCCATTCGATGGAGCTCAAGGCGGGCGTCACCTACGACAGCCGTGACATCGAGCTGGCTCCTCACCGGGGCATCTACGCGGAGGCCTGTCTCCTCGGAAATGCCGATTTAAGCCGATGGAAGTACAATTACGCCCAGCTGGTCCTGCACTGGAGACATTTCGTCCCGCTGGGAACCGAGCGCATCATCTGGGCCTATCACCTGGGCTTCCAGCAGCGCATCGCCGGTGAAATCCCGTTCTACAACCTGAACGAACTGTCCACGCTCAACTACCAGTATGAGGAGTATTCCGGCCTCGGCAGCCGCTACACCATCCGCGGCTACCGCTACAACAGCATCGCGGCGGAAGGCTACGCCTGGGGCAACTTCGAGCTCCGCGTCACCCCCTTCTGCTTCGACCTCTGGAATCAGCATTTCGACATCGTGCTGAATCCCTTCGTGGACCTGGCCCTAATCAACCCCAGTTACCGCTACGACGCCCAGCGCGACCTCGCCGCCAAAGGTCTCTTCAACGAAGGCGCCGTGGGCCATCAGCCCTTTATGGTGAGCGCCGGCTGCGGCATCAAGCTCCATATGAACACCAACTTCATCCTCTCCCTGGATGTGGGAAAGGCCATCGGCAGCCCCTTCAGCGACCTGATGATCGGTATGGGCACCACGTACGTGTTCTAAGGATGGTTTTTGAAAAATGCGTATCCCGGGAAAGCTTGGTCTTTTCCGGGATATTTATTATATTTGTATGATTTAGAATAACACTATCTACAAGCAATATGGACAAACTCCAGGAACTGACCCAGAAACTCTATCAGGAGGGTCTGCAGAAAGGGAAGGAAGAGGGCGAGGCCATTCTGGCCAAGGCCAAGGCGGAGGCCGATGAAATCGTAAAGAAGGCCCGGGAAGAGGCCGATGCCATCAGGGCAAAGGCGGAAAAGGACGCGGCCGATTATCAGGTGAAGGTGGAAGGCGACGTGAAGATGGCCTCCACCCAGGCCGTGCAGGCCACCCGCGCCACCGTGGAGAACCTCATCGTGGCCAAGGCCATAGAGCCCGTAAAAGGCGCGCTCAGCGACGGGGCTTACCTCAAGGACATCATTACTGCCGTGGCGAAGAACTTCACCACGCAGGAGAGCGCGGACCTTTCCCTGGTCCTTCCGGAGAAACTGCAGAAAGAGCTGGAACCATTCGTGAAGGGTGAACTTGCCAAGACCCTCGGCCAGGGCGTCGAAGCCACATTCTCCAGGAAGATGGAGGGAGGCTTCAAGATCGGCCCCAAGGACGGGAGCTATTTCATTTCCCTGACGGACGAGGCGTTCCAGGAACTCATCGGCCAATATCTGCGTCCCGCCACCAAGAAACTGCTATTCGGATAGGATGAGCAACTTCGAGTACATCATCGCTTCACTTCCCTACCTCACCACGGACTTCAAGTACGCGGGCGGGCAGGGCTTCGAAAGCGTGATCGAAGAAATCAAGGAAAACCTGGGAGAGAAGGATACGGAGACGCTGGACTTCCTGCTGAAGGGCCTTAAAGGCAGCGAACTGAATCCGGATTTCTATGCAGAGGCCCTGAAGCATTCCAGCAAGTTCATCCGGTCCTATTTCAGCTTCGACCTGAATCTTCGGAACGCCAAAGTACGTTACCTGAACAGGCAGCTGGGCCGCGAGGAGGAGCAGGATGTGATTACGGGACAGGGCTCGGACGAGGATCAGAATCTGGATACAGACCTCTACCGTTTCCATCCCGGAGACTTCGAGGAAGAGGTCCGCGTGGAAACGGCCCTGAGCCAGAGCGACCTGCTGTCCCGCGAAAAGGAACTGGACGACATTGCCTGGGAGAAAATCGGCCATCTGGAGACCTTTCACTACTTCGACCTCACGGCCGTCCTCGCCTATGTGGCGAAGCTGCACATCGTGAACCGCTGGCTGGCCCTGGACGAAGAAACGGGCCGCGAACTGTTCCAGAAGCTGGTGCAGGAAGTGAAGGGCACATTCAAAGGAGTAAAATACAACGAACAATAATGAAGACAAAAGGTATCGTAACCGGCATCGTGAGCAATCTGGTCACCGTGAAGGTGGACGGGCCCGTTGCGGAGAATGAAATCTGCTACATCGACCTGCAAGGGGTGAAGATGATGGCGGAGGTCATCAAGGTAAACGGAGACATCGCGTCCGTGCAGGTATTTGAGAGCACCCGCGGCCTCAAGGGCGGCGACACCGTGGAGTTCGAGGGCCGGATGCTGGAAGTGCAGCTGGGCCCCGGCCTGCTGTCCAGCGTATATGACGGCCTGCAGAACAACCTCGCCACGATGACGGAGGTGTTCCTGCAGCGCGGCGAGTACACGGATCCGCTGGACCGCGAAAAGAAATGGGACTTCACGCCCCTGGCGCAGGCAGGCGACAAAGTGATTGCGGCCGACTGGCTGGGCGAAGTGAAGGAAGGCTGGCTGCCCCACAAGATTATGGTTCCCTTCTCCTTCAAGGGGGAATATACCGTAAAGAGCGTGAAGGAAGCCGGCCAGTACACCGTGGATGAAGTCATCGCCGTCCTCATTAACGAGGAAGGCGAAGAAATAAAGGTGACGATGGTCCAGAAATGGCCCGTGAAAGTGGCCGTGAAAGGCTATAAGGAAAAGCCCCGTCCCAGCCGCGTGATGGAAACGGGCGTCCGCGTAATCGACACCCTGAACCCCATCGCGGAAGGCGGCACCGGCTTCATCCCCGGCCCCTTCGGCTGCGGAAAAACCGTGCTGCAGCATGCCATCGCCAAGCAGGGCGACGCCGATGTGATTGTGATGGCCGCCTGCGGCGAGCGCGCCAACGAAGTGGTGGAAATCTTCACCGAGTTCCCGGAACTCATCGACCCGCATACGGGCCGCCACCTGATGGAGCGCACCACCATCATCTGCAACACCTCCAATATGCCCGTGGCCGCGCGTGAAGCGTCGGTGTACACGGCGATGACCATCTGCGAATACTACCGCGCAATGGGCCTTAAATGCCTCCTGCTGGCCGATTCCACCTCCCGCTGGGCCCAGGCCCTCCGCGAGATGTCCAACCGTATGGAGGAGCTCCCGGGGGCCGATGCCTTCCCGGTGGACCTGAGCGCCATCATCTCCAACTTCTACGCCCGCGCGGGAATGGTGGTCCTGAACAACGGGCAGACCGGAGCCGTCACCTTCATCGGCACGGTATCCCCCGCCGGCGGCAACCTCAAGGAACCCGTCACGGAGAGCACCAAGAAGGCCGCCCGCTGCTTCTACGCCCTGGAACAGGGCCGCGCGGACCAGAAGCGCTACCCCGCCGTGGGCCCGCTGGAATCCTATTCCAAATACCTGGATTATCCTGAAATTGTCGAATACCTGGACGAGACCGTGGAGAAAGGCTGGGTGGACAAAGTGCTCCACGCCAAGAACCTCATCCGCCGCGGCAAGGAGGCCAGCGAGCAGATCAACATCCTGGGCGACGACGGCGTGCCGATGAGCTACCACGTGAACTTTTGGAAGAGCGAACTCATCGACTATGTAATCCTGCAGCAGGACGCCTTCGACGCCATCGACGCCCTGTGCCCGATGGAACGGCAGCGCTTTATGCTGGACCTGGTGCTGGAACTCTGCGACAAGGATTACGAGTTCGAAGACTACGAGAAATGCCGCGATTTCTTCAAGAACCTCATCAACGAGCTGCGCCAGATGAACTACAGCGCCTGGGAAAGCGAACAGTTCTGGGCCTACAATGAATCCGTGAAAAAGATGATTGCGTAATGAAAGCATACCAAAGAATCTATACCCGGCTGGAAGGCATCACCAAAGCCACCGTTTCCCTTCGCGCGAAGGGCGTTTCCAACGAAGAGCTGGCCGTGGTGGCCGGCAAGCTGGCGCAGGTGGTGCGCACGAAGGGAGACCTCGTGACCCTGCAGGTTTTCTCGGGCACGGAAGGCATCCCCACAGACGCGGAAGTCTGTTTCCTGGGCGAACCCCCTACCCTGAAAGTGAGCGAGCAGCTGAGCGGCCGCTTCTTCGACGCCTACGGCCATCCCATCGACGGCGGCCCGGAGGTGGAAGGCGAGGAACGCCAGATCGGCGGCCCTTCCGTGAACCCCTACAAGCGCCGTCAGCCTTCGCAACTCATCCCCACCGGCATCGCCGGCATCGACCTGAACAACACCCTGGTCTCCGGCCAGAAGATTCCTTTCTTCGCGGACCCCGACCAACCCTATAATCAGGTGATGGCGAACGTAGCCTTAAGGGCCGATGTAGACAAGATCATCCTGGGCGGGATGGGCCTCTCCAACGACGACTACCTCTTCTTCAGGCACAGCTTCGAAGCGGCCGGCGCCCTGGACAAGATCATCTGCTTCATCAACACCACGGAGAATCCCCCGGTGGAACGCCTCCTGGTGCCGGATATGGCCCTCACCGCCGCGGAATACTTCGCCGTGGAGAAGAACGAGAAGGTGCTGGTGCTCCTGACGGATATGACCCTCTATGCCGACGCCCTCTCGATCGTCTCCAACCGTATGGACCAGATTCCGTCCAAGGACTCAATGCCGGGCTCCCTGTACAGCGACCTCGCGAAGATCTACGAGAAAGCCGTGCAGCTGCCCACGGAGGGTTCCATCACCATCATCGCGGTGACCACCCTCAACGACGGCGACATCACCCACGCCATCCCGGACAACACGGGCTACATCACGGAGGGGCAGCTCTTCCTGAGGGCCGATTCAGACACCGGCAAGGTCATCATCGACCCGTTCCGTAGCCTGTCCCGTCTGAAACAGCTGGTGCAGGGCAAGAAGACCCGCGAGGACCACTCGCAGGTGATGAACGCCTCCGTGCGTCTGTATGCCGATGCCCAGAACGCCAAGACCAAACTGGAGAACGGCTTCGACCTTTCGGACTACGACCACCGCTGCCTCGCCTACGCAAAGGACTATGCCCGGGAGCTTCTCGCCATCGACGTGAACATCTCCATCGAAGAGATGCTGAATACGGCCTGGAAGCTCTTCGCCAGGTATTTCTCACCGGCGGAAACCGGTATCAAACAAGCCTTCATAGATAAGTACTGGGTTCAGTAATGGCCATTAAATTCCAATACAACAAGACCTCCCTGACGGAAATGGGTAAACAGCTCAAAGTCCGGCAGCGGGCCCTCCCTACCCTGCAGAACAAGGAGAGCGCGCTGCGGCTGGAGGTCCGGAAGGCCAAGACGGAAAGCGAACAGCTGGTGGCCCGGCTGGAAGAAGCCCTCAAAAAGTACGACTATATGGCGGCCCTTTGGAACGAGTTCGAGCCCGGACTCATTTCCATCACGGACGTGGATCTCTATACGAAGAAGGTGGCCGGCGTAAAAACGCCCGCCCTGGGCGAGATCCATTATGAGATCAAGCCCTTCAACGCCTTCACCAAACCCGCCTGGTTCGCCGACGGCGTGGGCATCCTGAAGGAGCTCAGCCGCCTGGGCATCGAGAGCGAGGTCTATCTGGAAAAGGCCCGCATCCTGGACTACCAGCGCAAGAAGACCACCCAGAAGGTGAACCTGTACGAGAAAGTGCAGATTCCCGGCTATCAGGAGGCCATCCGCAAGATCAAACGCTATATGGAGGACGAGGAAAACCTGTCCAAGGCTTCGTCCAAGATCGTGAAGAACCGTCACGCAGAGGAAGAGGAGGCCTCCCAGCTATGATAGCCCCGATGACCAAATACTCCTTCATCCTGCTGAACGGCACGCAGGGAGACTTGCTGGACCGCCTCCAGGAAATGGGCCTCGTGGATATCACCCGCAGCGCCAAGGCCGTGGACAAGGCTTCGGAGGAACTGATGGCCGATATCGACCTGGTGGACGGCCTCATCCAGGGCCTTTCCAAGGTGGAAATCCCCGAAGGGACGGTCCCGGAAGCCATCGACGGGGACATCGTGCGCCTCACCGGAGGCATGCTCATGCGCTATGCGGAAGACCGGGATGAGATCAAGCGCCTGAACGCAGCCATCAACGACTTCAAGGTCTGGGGCAGCTACGACGCCACCATCCTGCAGGAGCTGAACGAAGCCGGCGTTAAAATCCACTTCCACGTTCTCTCGAACAAGAAGTTCAAGGCCGAATGGGCCGATGCCTACGCCCTTACCGTCGTACAGACCAATAAGAAGCGCACCTGGTTCCTCGTGGCAGGAGAAGACCGCCTTCCCGGCGAAGTGCCGGCGCCCACCATCGGCCTGGACGAACTGGAAGAAAGGCTTCAGGAGAAGGAAAAACACTACAGGAAGGTACTGGGACGCCTGGCCGGCGCAAAGGAGCGCATCGGCGAACTGGAAGCACACAGAAAAGACAGTTACGAGCGGCTGGACGTGCACCTGGCCGGTGCCGCCGCCGTTCCCGCCGCGGAGGACACCATCGTCACCCTGGTTGGCTACGCCCCCACGGAGAAGGACGCGGAAGTCTCGGCCTCCCTGGACGCTTCCGGCGTCTTCTACTTCAAAGACGCCGCCGTGGCGGAAGACCATCCGCCCATCTCCCTGAAGAACAACTGGTTCGTCCGCCAGTTCGAAACCCTTACCGATATGTACGGTCGGCCGGAATACGACGGCTTCGACCCCACGCCCTTCATCAGCATCTTCTTCCTGCTGTTCTTCGCCTTCTGTATGGGCGACTGTGGCTACGGACTGGTGCTCATTCTTGCCGGCGTCCTCCTGAAGAAGGTTCCCTCCTTCAAGGATATGGCCCCGCTGGTGATGCTGCTGGGCGGAGCTACCGCTGTCATCGGCTTCCTCTTCCACACCTTCTTCTCGATGGACATTTCCACCTGGAAGGTTTTCGAGCCCATCCAGGGCGTCTTCCTGCCCGCCAAGATTGCCGACAACGACGCCACGATGGTCCTGGCGCTGGCCGTAGGTATCCTGCACATCTGCCTGGCGATGGTGGTAAAAACCATCCACGAAACCCGCACCAAGGGCTTCCTCGCCTCGCTGGGAACCTGGGGCTGGACGCTCCTGATTGTGGGCGGCGTAACCGTGGCGGCCTTCGCCCTGAGCGGCGTTCTGGACGCGGCCCTCACCAAATGGATCGTGATCGGGCTCGGCGTGGTATCGGCCCTGGGAATCTTCGTATTCAACGATCCCAAACGGAACAAGTTCGCCAACATCGGAATGGGCCTCTGGGACACCTACAATATGATTACGGGCCTGATGGGCGACGTGCTGAGCTACCTGCGCCTCTATGCCCTGGGCCTCGCCGGCAGTATGCTGGGCCAGGCCTTCAACGATATGGGGCTGATGATTCTGGGCGACGGCTCGGTTATACCGCTGTGGATCCCGTTCGTTCTGCTGGTGGTCGTCGGCCACACCCTGAATATCGCGATGTGCGCCCTGGGCGCCTTCGTGCACCCGCTGCGTCTGAACTTCCTGGAGTTCTTCAAGAATTCCGGCTATGAGGCCGGCGGACGCACTTTCAACCCGCTAAAGAAACAATAAAACATTTATACTATGGAACAAATTCTCGGTTATCTCGGACTCGGACTCGTCCTCGCACTGGCGGGTATCGGCTCATCCATCGGCACCACCATCGCCGGCAATGCGGCGGAAGGCGCCCTCAAACGCAAACCGGAGTCTTCCGGAAGTTACCTTCTGCTCTCGGCCCTCCCCTCCACCCAGGGGATATACGGCTTCGTGGCCTTCTTCATTATGCTGGGCAAATTCACCCGCGAGGTGGATCCCATCAGCGGCATGCTGTGCTTCGGCATCGGCGTCTCCGTGGGCGTGGCCTGTATGATTTCCGGCATCCGTCAGGGCCAGGTGTGCGCCAACGGTATCGTGGGTGTCTCCCAGGGCCACAACGTGGTCACCAACACCCTCATCTACGCCGCTCTCCCGGAATTCTACGCCATTCTGGGCCTGGTAGGCGCGATTATGGCGCATTAGGAGGGCCTACCAGGTCGCTTTCGCCGTCGTGCGGAACTGTGCGTCATCCCCGCCCATTGCCGTTTTATAGGCACTTATTCTTTCACGCAGCGGACGGGCAGAGCCAGGGCGCGCGCATTGTTCTGTTGTTCAAGAATTTGGCCTGATCCCTTGAGGGAATACAGCGACTTGGCGTATTCATCCAGCGTAGAGCGGGTCCAGTAGAGCGAGACGAAAAATTCGTCCTGCAGCGTACCGTTCATCCCCAGATAGCCAAGATACGGGAAACTGCCAAGATCCCAGCCTTCATTCAGCCCCTCCAGCTGCTCCCAGGACGGGACTCTCCAGCCCTCCGGGCAGGGATCCCAGACAGTCTTTAAGTCACCATCGCCCCAGAGCGAATCGTCCTTCGGGGACAACCAGTCCGTGCCGCTATTCACCCTTACAAATTCGAAAGATGAATTCTTTTCATATAACTCACTTAAATCGGTCACGGGGGAACAAGGGGAGACGTCAGGGTGATTGAGCAGAATGGGAATCGGACTTCCCCACTGGAAATAGACCTGCCCGCCCAGCGGCGGAAGGGCCTCGATGTCGTTTGAAAGGGGCTCCGAGTCAAGCGAATAATCCCTAGCCCAGATGAGGATGGGCCAAGCCTGATTCGCAAAAGAGTCGCAGAGGGTTATCACATAGGCACCCGTGTCACCCGTCGTGACAGTCATCAACAGCTTGTCGGTATCCAGTTCGACGTCGATGGCGCCCCCTTTGCTATAGACATTATCGACCCGATAGGACGAAGGCAGCACAAAATCACTCCGGTAACGGCCGCCAATGGTGTAATAAGGTGCAATATCGATTTGGACATCCTGCCAGTCAGCCATAATCGTATACGAGTTGGCCTTCCCGTAACAAATAGGGAAGGTGGGGGTTGCGGACCAATCGGCCGCCGTATCCAGGGCTTCCTTGTTTTTGAAGACACCGCGCGAGAAGGTAACGGGAGTGTCGATTCTGTATGCCCCTATCGAGGACCCGTCGGAGAGCATAAGGGTAATGCCCTGCGAAAAAACAGCGGGCAGCGTCACAATATAATACCACTTCCCAGCCTCGAAGGTGCCGCCGTCCGGGGCATTCAGCGTTACGGAAGTGCGCTTTCCTTTCCCAGCAATGGGATTTCCTGAAGCGTCAAAGGAAAACTGGAATTCCCCTGCAATCCCCTCCCCGTTATTGCCGGAGAGCATCACCGACCGGATGTCGGAGCGCGTCAGCTTGAAACGTAGGCCTGAGCACAACGCTTTAAAACGGACCGACGTCGTGGTGGACCGGCCAGCTTCGATAAAGACTTCATCGGAAAAACCTCCGGCCTTTCCGGTCTGCACGGTAGGGAGCACGGCGCTAAAGGATGAATCATCCCAATCGAGCTCATCTCTGAAGGGATAAATGACGACATAAGAAGACGGAACAGACGACAGACCGCCGCTAAAAGAGGCCGTTGCAGCCGGGACAGTGTTTTCCCCAGTTAAACAGTCGGAACAATTATTCGCTATAATCGTTATCTTTTCCCCGGGCGACCAGAGGATGCGGGTTTCATCGGAAGGATCGATGCGGGTTTTCCCGGGTTCGGGGGCATCGGCCGTCTCCGCCGCCGTGGCAGTAATGGTAAAGCGGACCATTTCCTGCGTTTCCGGGGCCGATGAAGGCTCCCGTGTGCAGGCCGCCAGCGCCAGCAGGCCCAGCAGGCAAAGCGTTGTTCTACAGGTCTTCATAACCAAGCGGATCGTGGTCACCGGAAACTGTCTGGATGGCATTCTCCGGAAGGACCTGTAAAACAAGCGTTATAGGAACACGATAGATTTCCTTCATAATCGACAAAGATAAGAATAATTCTTAACTTTGTACACGTATGTCCTTCGACCATAAAGCCATAGGTCCCGCCGCCCCGCGCATCGCCAGCGCGGAGGCTATGCTGGACGTGATCCGGCAGCTGGGGATTGTCCCCTTCTTCGAAAACGTCATTCCGGGCTACTCCATTGAGGAAATGACAGCTCCGGAGAACTGGTTCGACACCCAGGAGGACCTTAGCTATACCCCTTGGGACTGGAAGATTCCCTGCGTCCAGAGCGGGGAAATCGCCTACGGGAAGTTCCTGCTGAACGGCAAGGCGGCCTTTGCCACCGTGGAATGGTACCGCGAGCTGCGAAACTATCGGCAATCCCTGGAGAAATACCGCCCGGATGCCGACCAGCAGCAGGTGTTGGACTATCTCGCGGCAAACGGCAGCATCGGCATCAAGGAAATCCGCGGCCTGCTGGGCATCAAGAAAGGGCAGGCCGATGCCCTGATGACCCGCCTGATGATGCAGTGCCGCGCCATCACCGGCGACATCACGCGCGTGTATCGCGGTCCGGACCTCCGCTACAACGGCTGGCAGGTCTCCTCCTTCTGCCGCCCGGAAGATCTCTTCGCCTCTTCCGCCACGCCCTTCTTCGCCGGTTTCGAGGCCGCCGCCGGGCTCAGCCTCTCCGTCACGCACTCCCCCGCCGAATCCTACGAGCGCCTCTCACAAAGAATCCGTGACCTCTATCCCGAAGCCACGGACAAACAAATCTCGAAACTGCTGGACTAATACTCCCTGGGGCCGAAGATATCGGTACCGATACGAACCATCGTAGCTCCGTGCCGGATGGCCAGCGGCCAGTCGCCGGACATCCCGATGGATAACTGGTCGAAATCCGGCAGCCCCATCGCCTGCACCTTCCGGAACAGCCCCTCAATCCGCTCGAAGTCACGTTCCACCACCGCCATATCCTCCGTATTCGTCGCCATTCCCATCAATCCCCGGATTCTTATTCCTGGAATCGAATCTATTGAAAGAATCTCTTCTTCTGTAAAACCTTGTTTGGTTTCCTCTGCGCCTAAATGGAGTTCCAGAAGGACATCGATTATGCGGTTGTTGGCAACGGCCCAGGCGGAGATGGCCTGGAGCAGGTGCAGGGAATCCACGGACTGGACCAGCGAAACATAGGGCAGGACCAGCTTCAGCTTATTGGTCTGGAGATGGCCGATGAAATGCCACTGAACATCGGAGGGCATCTGAGGGACCTTCAAGGCGAGCTCCTGCGGGCGGCTTTCGGCAAAGATGCGCTGTCCGGCATTATAGGCTTCCATCAGCGACGAGACCGGGTGGAATTTGGAAACTGCCACCAGTTGAACCCCTGATGGCAGTTTCTCAAGAATGCTATGCAGATTGTCTGCAATCATTATTTGCGTTTCTTCTGCGCTTCGCGCTGCATCCTTTGGGCTTCCTCCAGACGCTGCTGCCACTTGCTCTTGGGGGCGGGCTTGTTTTCCGCCGCCTTCACCTTGGCCACGATCTTCTCCGGATCCACCACCCATTTGCGGATGACCCAGGTCTCCACCATCGTGATGAGGTTGCTCAGAAGATAGTAGTAGCTGAGGCCGGAGGAGAGGTTGTTACAGATGAAGAACATCATCACGGGCATCAGGTACAGGCTCATCACCTGCATCATCTTGGCGTTGGGATCGTTCCCGGCCGTGGTCTGCTGCTGCATAATCTTCGAGTAGAAGAACATCGAGACAGCCATCAGCAGGGCGAACAGCGAGATGTGGTCCATCCCCAGGATGCTGGTGCCCCAGTGGATGACGTCGTCGTAGGCGCTCAGGTCCTCGGCCCACAGGAACGGCTGCTGACGCAGTTCGATGGAGGCCGGGAAGAAGCGGAACATCGCCCACAGGATGGGCATCTGCAGGAGCATCGGGAGACAGCCGCCCATCGGCGACACCCCCGCCTTCTTGTACAGGTCCATCGTTTCCTGCTGCTTCTTCATCGCGTCTTCCTGCTTGGGATACTTGGCGTTGATCTTCTCCATAAAGGGTTTAAGCGCCTGCATCTTGGCCGATGAAGAGTAGCTCTTGTAGGCGAACGGAAGCACGACGATCTTGATGAAAAGGGTCATCAGGAGGATGATGATGCCGAAGTTGGAGATGAAGCGGTGCAGCCAGTCGAAGAGCGGGATGATGACCCACTTGGTGAACAGGCCGATCACCTTACCGCCCAGCGGAATCACCTTCTCATAGGCGTGCCCGTAGGCTTTCAGGCCCTTATAGTCGTTGGGGCCGAAGTAGAATTCGAAGGGAACGGTGATTACATCGGCCCCCGGGGTGATGTCTACCCGCATCTGGGCCTTGCAGTTCATCAGGTCCGAGCCGGTCTTGGGCAGGAAGTCGATACTGAAGACCCCGTAGCTGAAGGAACCCGGCGCGCGCATAATGGCGCTGAAGAACTGCTGCTGGAAGGCGAACCATTCGATCTTGTTGTCGAAGCGTTTCTCCCCTTTGCGGCCGTTGCCGATGTTCGCCGGCTTCTTGTCGTCCGGGAAGTAGTAGTTCAGGCGGGAATACTGGGTCTCGTTCTTGTAGCCCTTTTCCATCCGCGGGATGATGGCGTGGAAATCCACGTCGATGCTGCCCACGTTCCGCGGGATGAGGTTCCCCATCCCCACGAAGGAGACGCTGTGGTTAACCGAATAGGAGTCCGGCTGCAAGGCATACCGCTGCTCGATATAGCCGCCTGCGCCGATGGGAAGCCGCATCACCACGCTGCTGTCCGTCTGTTCGGCCACCTGGAAATTGAATTTCCGGGTATCCACGGCCGTAGGGGCGTAGATAATGAAGCCGAGCTCCGTTTTATCGGCCTGAAGCAGGTACAGGGGCTCTTTCGTATAGGTGAGGTAGTCCTTCACCATCACCGAATACGGCTGTGCGCCGCGGGTGGTGAAGTTCACTTCCAGTTTCTCGTTGGAGAGGGTGATGATCTGGGCTTCGGCCTGGGCCGCTTCGTTCAGGAGTGGATCCGAATAGGCCACCTGGGCATCCGCGCCGGCCACAGGAGCGGCTGCGACCTGCTGCAGGGCTGCCTCCTGCGCGGCGGCGGCTTCCGGATGCTCGGCCTTCCAGATGCTGTCCTGCTGCCACTGGGCATAGGCCTCCGCGGCGGCGATGGAATCCAGCTGCGCCTGGTAGGCCTGCTGCTTTTTCACCTGCCGGCTCTGATAGCCGAAAAAGGCGATCATGATGACGAAGATGAGGACGAAGCCGATGACTGATTTCTTATCCATAAGCTACTCCTCCCCGGCCTGTTCCGCCTGCTTGGCGCGGATCTGCGCCTTCAGGGCCTCGAGTTTCTCCTTGGCGGCGTCGATGCGCTCCTGCATCTGGGCCTTCAGCTGCTCCGCACCCTTGGAAAGGCCGAAGAAGCCGATGTTGTTCTCATAGGTCTGAATCTCCTGCTGCAGGGCGTTGTACTGCTCTTTCAGGCGGTCCACCTCCGAGAGCGGACGGCGTTCGCCGCGGCCGGCGGGACGTTCGGAGCCGCGACGCGGCGCGCGGGCACCCCAGCCGGGGAACTTGGCGGCCATCGCCTCTTTATAGGCGGCCTGGACGGCATCCTTCTCCTTGAAGGGAACGAAGCCGATGGCATTCCATTTCTCCGCAAAACCCTTGGCGGCCTCGGGATCCGAGCCTTCAAAGGCCTTGATTTCCTCGATGAGGGCCTTCTTGGCAGCCAGGTTGGCGCCCAGATTGCCCTGACCGTCGGGCCGGTTGTCGCGGGCCGTGAAGAAGGCGTCGCAGGCGGCGCGGAAACGCTTCCAGATGACCTCGCTCTTCTTGCGCGGCACGGCACCGATCTCCTTCCACTGCTTCTGCAGCTCGATCAGGCGCTCGCCGGTGGCCTTCCAGTCCGTGCTGTCCTTCAGGGACTCAGCTTCCTCGATGATGGCCATCTTCCTGGCAAGGTTCTCGTTCATACTGTCCTTGAACTCGCTGAAGGAGGCGCGCTTGCGCTCGAAGAATTTGTCGCAGGCGGCGCGGAAACGCTCGTACACCTTCTGGTTCTCCTTGCGGGTAGCAAACCCGATCTTGCGCCATTCCGCCTGAATGTTCTCGATTTCCTTGCTCAGGCTGTTCCAGAGGGCCGATGAGGTAATCTCCTGTTCGGCGATGGCTTCCACCTTCTCACAGAGGGCGACCTTGGCGGCGAGGTTCTCCTGCTGCTGGGCCTTCATCCCCTCGAAGTGGGCCTGATAACGCTTGTTGATGACGGCCGTGGCGGCGCGGAAACGCTCCCAGATGCTCTCCCGGTGCTCCTTGTCCACGGGGCCAAGGTCCTTCCACTGCTCGTGGAGCTTCTGGAGTTCCTTAAAGGCTTCCACTACGTCTTCTTCGTCCGCGAGGGCCTCGGCCTGCTCGCAGAAGGCGGTCTTGGCTTCCAGGTTCTTCCGGAAGTCCAGGTCCCTGAGTTCGCGGTTGATGTCCACCAGGTCGTAGAACTTAGTGATATAGAGCTGGTAGGTGTCGTTCACGTCGCGGAAGTTCTGCTGCGGCACCGGACCGGCTTCGCGCCAGCGGTTCTGGATGTCGCGGAACTTGGGGAAGGCGTCCTTCATATCGCCGGGCTCCTCCACGAGGGCTTTCAGTTCCTCGATGATGCCCTGCTTCTTCGCGAGATTCTCCTCGCGGAGGGCATCCTGCTCCTTATTGTATTCGGCCCGGGCCTTCTTGTACTCCATATAGAGGGACTTGAAGCCGGCCTCGATGGCGGCGAAGGGGCTCACGGGGCCGCTCTGCAGCGGCACGGTGGCTTCGTCCGCGCTGGTATTTTCGTCGGGTTCTTCAACGGCGGCGTCCTCGCCGGCCGCGGCTTTCTCCTTGGAAAGCAGTTTGTAGAAGGCGGACTTGATGGCCTCCGCCTCCTTGGAACGTTTCATCGCGTCGGCATCGGCCTTCAGCTGCTGAAACAGTTCCGTGAGCTCCGCCAGCGTTTTGTCGGCGAGACTCACTTCCTGCGCCACGGGTTCGGCGCTCTGCGCTACATCTGCAATGGGTTCTTCCACCACAGGCTTCAATTCTTCACTCATCTTTGTACAAGTTATAGTTTAACATTAACTTACAAATATAAGAATAATCCGCGAAAAAACGTTATTTTTGCAGCAAGAACAGAACGCTATGCTCAGAATAGACATCATCACCATCGTCCCCGAACTGCTGGACAGTCCCCTCTCCCATTCCATTCCCGGCCGCGCCGTGAAGAAGGGCCTGGCGGAAATCCACGTCCACGACCTCCGTCCCTACGGGCTGGGGCCGCGCCAGACCACGGACGACTATTCCTACGGCGGCGACGCAGGGATGGTGATGATGGTAGAGCCCGTCTACAACTGCATCCGGGAACTGCAGGCCCAGCGCCACTACGACGAAGTGATCTATATGGCCCCGGACGGCGAAATCCTCACCCAGGGCATCGCCAACGAGCTTTCCCTTAAAGAGAATCTCATCCTCCTCTGCGGGCACTACAAAGGCATCGACGAGCGCATCCGCGAGCACCTGGTCACCCGGGAGATCTCCGTGGGAGACTTCGTGGTGAGCGGCGGGGAGATTCCGGCGGCCCTTCTGGCGGATAGCATCATCCGCCTGGTGCCGGGCGTGCTTTCCGACGAAACATCGGCCCTGAGCGACTCCTTCCAGGACGGTCTTGTGTCGCCGCCCGTCTATACCCGTCCGGCCGAATTCAACGGCTGGAAGGTACCGGACGTCCTGCTGAGCGGGAACCCCAAACTCATCCAGGCCTGGCAGGATGAACAAGCGCTCCGGCGCACCCGTGAAAGGCGGCCGGAGCTGCTCAAGTAGATTTCCGGTATTTACTTCCTGATGACGCCCAGCACGTTGGGCACGATGCGCTGGCCTTCGTGGTCATAGCGCTTGTTGTCGTAGGGGTGGTTCAAAACGCCTCCCACGAGCGTCCAGAGCGTGGTGGAGCCACCGCCGTCCAGGTTCAGGGCGTCCGTGAGGCCCAGCATCCGGGAGAGCTCGGTCATCTCCGCGATGGTCATCCCGATTCCTTCGTCGAACCGGCCGTCCACGGCCACCAGCCACAAATATCCTTCCGCGTCCTTACCCACCATCGAACGAGGGTGACGCCGGTTGTAGAACTTCTTCCATCCCTTGATGCCTTCCTCATACACGATGGCCTCGCCCTCGTCGATGAGGATGGGACCGCTCGCCATCGCCTCCCACTTGGCCTCTCCTTCCGGCAGTACCGCCAAGGTATCGGCCGCATCCATCTCGTAGCCGTCGGCCCCCGAGAGAAAGACGCCGTTGGTGCGGAAGGTCTCGCTGGGAAGGGTTTCGCCCACTTCCATTCCATCGTCCTTCATATAGGTGGTGTGCGTGAGTTCGCGCACGTTGAAGTAGCTGCCGTTCAGGCCGGCCACCGCGCCGTTCCGCATACACAGGGCGCTGGT
Source organism: Bacteroidales bacterium (assembly GCA_016281315.1). Lineage (GTDB taxonomy): Bacteria > Bacteroidota > Bacteroidia > Bacteroidales > UBA932 > Cryptobacteroides. The sequence goes on along the minus strand of JAEEIJ010000081.1, from coordinate 10,762 downwards.
GCTGTCGGCCGCCTCTCCCTCGCCGCAGAAGATATTCAGTTCATAAGCGTCGGGGTTCACGCGCACGAAAGCGATGCTCTGCTGGCTGTCGAACAGGTTCACGTGCCATTCCCCGAAGATGCCGTCCGTATGGGAGGCCTTCCGGGCCGATATCACCTGTCCGGTCTCCAGACTGCGGATCTGGGGGAACTGCTTGAGAACAGGATTGGTTTTGCCGATGGCGAGGCAGTAGCAGAAGCCTGCGATAATGAGAAGGCCGATGGGAATCCAGATGGCCAGTTTGCGACCGGTAGACATAGTGCAAGGATAGTTTTTTACAAAGATAATCCTTTAAAACGGATATACAAAATAAGGCTCGCATCCCTGCGAGCCTTATTTTGGTTAGTTAGTAGTGTATTCTTACCTTAAAAAGAAGAAGGTTAATTACTTGGTTAGAAGAAGCGTTTTTCTGTGAGGAAAGGAGATCACTCCCATTTCCAGTACAAATATAAATAAAGTTTTTTAACCCACAAAATTTTTTTAATTAAATTTTCTTAAATAAAATATTTTAAAAAGTTAGGCGGGTTTTTACCATAAAATTGCAGGGCGCCTGGGGATAAACCCCCACGCCTGTAGAAACCGTGCCGGTGACAGGGTCATAGCTTTCATAGCGCCAGCCTGCGGCATAATAGAGGCGGTTCAGCAGATTGTTCACATAGAGCCCCACGCTCAGCGTCCCCACGGAAAGGCGGAACTCCTGCCCTGCGGAAAGGCCCGCGACGAAGTAGGCGGGCACGGCCAGTTCCTCCCGCATCGAATTGTCCAGATACTGTTTTCCCACGTATTTCCCGTCCAGGGAGAAGGCGCTCCCCTTCCAGGGCGCGAGCATCACGCGGGCCATCCCGATGACAGACGGGGACATCAGCATCGTCGTGCGCCCGTAATGGACGGGATGGGTGGCTGAATAGTCCTCATACGGGACATAGGAGGTATAGTCGGCGATCTCATTCAGGGAAAGCGTCGCATTCCCGTCCAGCCGCAGCCAGCGGCAGGTCTGCCAGGCAGCCTGCAGCTCCACGCCGCGGCGCCAGGCCCGGGGCACGTTCTCCTTGATGGCATAGCCGGAAGTGGAGAGCCGGCCCGTCTCCAGGAGCATATCCTTGTACTCCATCGCATAGAGGTTCGCCGATGCCTCCAGCCGCTCCCCGCCGTAATGCCAGCCGAATTCCAGATCCAGCATCGCCTCCGGGCCGATGGGCGCTCCCGTCCCCTTCACGTTTTCCTTGATATCCCCGCGGCCGGGTTCCCGGTGGCCGATGGCGGCCGAAGCATAGAGCCGGTGCGCGCCGAAGGACGCCGTCACGCCCGCACGCGGATTGAGGAAGTTCCAGAGCCGCGTGTAGTCCAGTTTATCGGCCTCCGCCGCTCCGTACTCCAGCCAGTCGTCGTCCACTCCGGAAAGACGGTAGTGAATGGCCCTGTACTGCAGTTCCCCGTAGGCGGTGAGCCACTGAAGGGGCTGCCATTCGGCCCGGGCAAAAGCGCTCGCGTCCAGTTTGCGGCCGGTGTTGTCGTACCAGTCGGCCGCCGCCGAGAGCACCTCTCCCCAGTGGCCGCCGCGGTAATAGCCCGCGTTCACCCCGCCGGTCAGGTCCCATCGGCCCCTTTTGAAACGCAGCGTACTGGAGAGCACCCCAAGGTCGTTGTCCATCCGCTTGCGGTAGGCGACGTCCCCGCGCCCGCCGCCGTCGATGCCGTAATTGGCGAGCTTCTTATTGTGCTTAAAGTATTCGTCGTAGCCATCCCCGCGCGTGTAATTGAGGGTGGTGGTCCAGATAAAGCCCGGGCGCAGGGTGCGGGTATAGTTCAGCTGCAGATGATGCTGGGTATAGTGGTCCGTATTCCCCACAGAGGCATTGTAGCGCCGGTCCTGCGCATACTGTTCCAGGGAAATGCCGTCCCAGGTGATGCCGCTCACCTGGTCGCCCGTCAGGTAGGTCAGGCGGAGGGAGCGGCCGGCGCCCAGCCAGCCCAGGGTGGCGAAAAGGGAGGAGGAGAAGACATCGGCCCCGTCGATGTAGCCGTTCGTCCCGCCCACGTTCCAGGCCAGGCTGGCGTAGAATCCGCGTTTCATCAGACCTGTCGAGACGGCGGCCGAGCCGATGAGGGTCCCGTAGGAGCCGGCGCTCCATTCGAGGGCGGCGGAGGGATCGGCCCCCACGAAGGCGGTGTTCATATTGACGCTGGCTCCGAAGGCGCCCGCTCCGCCGGCCGATGTCCCCAGCCCGCGCTGCACCTGCACGGAGGAGAGCAGGGCCGTCAGCGAAGGGATGTTCACCCAGAAGACTTCCTGGGATTCGGCATCGTTGAGGGTGATGCCGTTCAGCGTCACATTGATCTGGGAGCCCTTGGAACCCCGGATGGTCATCGCCGAATTCCCGAGGCCGGTGCCGCCCTCGTTGTAGGTCACCACGGAGGGCAACAGGTTCAGGGCCATCGGCAGCGAATGCTGCGGGTTGGACTGCCGCAGGGCATCGCGGGAAACGTTTTCGTAGGCGACGGGAGTGTTTTTTCCGGCGCGGGAGGCGCTCACCACGGCCGAATCCAGCCGCTCCTGCCCTCCCGCAAGAATGGGCAGCGCGCAAAGCGCCGCCAGTAACAGTGTTCTTTTCATTTTCCTTACGGCGGTATCAACCGCATCAAGTTATGAGGGTATAATCTCAATCCGGAATTCTCCGGATACCCCTAATCATTTCGCGATAACCGGTGTCTTTCCCCAAACCGTCGCTTCGCGACCCCTCCCAAAGGGCCCCTCCCTCTTATGATGCCGAGGGTGGCACAGGTTTGGGGAAAGACAACCGGTTATCGCTTCATTAATTCTATTTCATAGAGCCGGGGCCAGTTCTTCCCCGTAATGTATATGCGTCCTTCCGCATCTACGGCGATGCCGTTGAGGACATCGGTGTCCACGGCGCGGAGTTTGGCGGGAAGAAGGCCGGAGCAATCCACGGTAGCTTCCACCTTGCCGTCTTTCGGATTGATGATGACAATGGTGTCCGTGAGGTACACGTTGGCCCAGATCTTTCCGTCAATCCATTCCAGTTCGTTCAGGTTCCTCAGCGGGCGGCCGTTCAGGGTGACGGGCAGTTTCTTCTCCAGTTTGAACCCCGCGTCCATAAAAAACAGGTTGGCACTGCCGTCGCTGGCGATGAGCTGCTTTCCGTCGGTGGTGAGCCCCCAGCCCTGGCGGGGATAGCCCACCGTGCGTTTGTAGGTAAGGGTCTCGGGGTCATAGAGGAAGGCCACCTTGTTGGTCCAGGTGAGGATGTACAGATCCCCGTCCAGGATGACGGAACCCTCGCCGAAGTACTTGCCGCTCAGTTTTTTCTGCTGCAGGGACTTGCCGGTCCGGAGGTCCACGGTGCGGATGGCGCTCTCCCCGAACTGGCCGGTGGTCTCATAGAGCACGCCTTCGTGGAAGAAGAGGCCCTGGGTGTAGGCGGTTTCCTCGTGGGGATACTCCTTCACCACCTTCACCTTATACTGCTTCACCTGCGCCTGGGAGCAGGCACACAGCAGAAGCGACAGCAGTATGAACGCGATTTTCTTCACGAGTGCAAAGATAAGCAAAAATTATGCATCATCGGCCATTTCCTCCTCGCGGGTGCGGTCAATCTCGTCGTCGAAGCCCCTCAGAGCCGCGAACGGAGCGAACTGCGCCGCCCGGTCGGCCATCGACATCGGCCGGTGCCGTTTGGAGACGGGATGCTCCAGGCCGATGATATCGTCGTAAAGTCCTTTCATCACGCCTTATGTCCTCCTATCTGGTTGTTGCGTTCCTTGGTGGTGGCGCCCTCCTCGAAGTTCATCCCCTTCAGGATGGCGTTCTTCCCGAAGCGGCGGCGGATCTCCAGGATGGCCTCCTGCTGCCGCCTTTCCTTCTCCAGGTCCACGGGGCGCTCGTCGAAGAGATCCAGCTGTACGCCGCCGGCCTTCTCCTGCGGGAAGACGTGCGAAGCCACCACGAAGATGCGGCGCACCTTCAGCGCGGGATTGATGATGCTGTGGAAGAGTTCCATCGCCGCCCGCATAATGAGGGTGGTGGACGAGGTAGCGCCCGGCAGGTTCACGCTTCCGTGGGCGGGCTTCGGGGTGGGACGGCCGTACCAGTCGGTCACCATCGGCCCCTTGTAGCCCTTTGCAGGGCCGTTTTCATAGCCGATGTGCAGCACCAGCTGGTCCGTGACGAGCTTCTTCTCCACCAGGTCCAGCGTGAGCAGGTCGGTCATCTCCCGCACGATGAGGGCGGCTTCGTCGGCGCTGTAGGGGCGCGTGAGCACCTGGCCGCTGGAGAGGCTGTTGGTGACGGGCCGATACCCTTTTATATCGGCCATCGTACAGGGCTCCCAGCCCCAGGCATGGTCGATGAGCAGCTCCGCCGCCACGCCGAAGGCCTTGTAGAGGGATTCTTCGTCGGTGAGCGAGCGGCGGGCCACGTCGCCCAGGGTGTAGAGTCCGAGGGCCGCGAGGCGCCGCTCGGTCCCCTTCCCGATGCGCCAGAAGTCCGTCAGGGGCCTGTGGGTCCAGTATTTCTGCCGGTAGCTCAGCTCCGTGAGGGCTGCCACACGCACGCCGTCCTTGTCCGGTGCGCTATGCTTCGCCTCGATGTCCATCGCCACCTTGCAGAGGTAAAGATTGGGGCCGATGCCGGCGGTGGCGGTGATGCCTGTCTCCTTCAGGACCTCCCGCACCAGACGCATCGCCAGGTCGTGGGGCGTGGTCTTATACAGCGTGAGGTACTGGGTGGCGTCGATGAACACCTCGTCGATGGAATAGACGTGGATGTCCTCCGGGGCGATGAAACGCAGGTAGATGCTGTAGATGCGGCTGCTCACCTCGATGTAATAGCTCATCCGCGGCGGGGCGATGATGTACTGGACGCCGGTTCCCTTCAGCTTCTGGTTCACCTCGAAGAGGCGGGCACGGCCGGGGATGCCGTAGGCCTTCAGCGAGGGCGAGACGGCCAGGCAGATGGTCTTGTCCGTGCGGGAGGCATCGGCCACCACCAGATTCGTCGTGAGAGGGTCCAGCCCCCGCGCGACGCACTCGGCCGAAGCGTAAAAACTCTTCAGGTCTATGGCAATGTAGGTTTTCTGCACAATAACACTTCAAATTTAGTAAAATTTGAGTAACTTTGGAAGATTGATCACGGCAAATATAAACTCTCAATACTATGATTAAAGTTGACGTAAAAGGCTGCGCTTCCTTCGTGGACGCCAAACAGTATGACGCTTATGTGAAAAAGGCCCTGGACGCCTTCGACGTGCTCGAAAGCGAAAAAGGCGCCGGGAACGACTTCCTGGGCTGGAAACACCTTCCCTCGGAGGTTCCCGCCTCTATGCTCGCGGATATCGACGGGATCTGCAAGGACTGGAAAGCCCGCGGGGTGGACCTTGTTATCGCCATCGGCATCGGCGGCAGTTACCTCGGCGCCAAGTGCGTCATCGAGGCCCTGAGCCACAATTTTGCCAAACAACTGGCTAAGAAGGATGCCCCGGAGGTGGTCTTCGCGGGCAACAACCTCTCGGAGGAATACCTGGCGGAACTGATGGACCTCTCCGAAGAACGGAACGTCGCCTGCATCGTCATCTCCAAAAGCGGCACCACCACGGAACCCGCCGTGGCCTTCCGCATCGTCAAGCAGTATATCGAGGACCGTTACGGGAAGGCGGAAGCCGCCGTACGTATCGTCGCCATCACGGATGCGAAGAAGGGCGCCCTCAAGACCCTGAGCACGCAGGAAGGCTACAAGACCTTCGTGGTGCCGGACAACGTGGGCGGCCGCTTCAGCGTGCTTACCCCGGTGGGCCTGCTTCCCATCGCCGCCGCGGGCCTGGACGTCAAGGGCCTGCTGGAAGGAGCGAAGGAGGCGGAGAAAGCGCTCGCGGTCAAATCGGCCGATAATCCCGCCGTGGTCTACGCCGCGATGCGGAACCTCCTGCACAGCGGCTGCGGCAAGAGCGTGGAAATCCTCGTCAACTACAACCCCAAGCTCACCTACGTGGCCGAATGGTGGAAGCAGCTCTACGGCGAGTCCGAGGGCAAGGACGGCAAGGGCATCTACCCCGCCAGCGTGAACAATACGGCCGATCTTCACTCAATGGGCCAGTTCATCCAGGAAGGCTCCCGCCTGATGTTCGAGACGGTCCTGCACGTGGAGAAGGCCCGTCGGAGCGTGGTCATCGGCAGCGATCCCCAGAACCTGGACCAGCTGAACTTCCTCTCGGGCAAACACGTGGAGCACTGCAACCATATGGCTGAACTGGGCACCCGCCTCGCCCACATCGACGGCGGCGTTCCGCAGATCGAGGTCGCCTTCGAGCAGGTGGACGCCCGGAACCTGGGCGCCCTGCTCTACTTCTTCGAGTTCGCCTGCGGCATCAGCGCCTATGCCCTGGGCGTGAACCCCTTCAACCAGCCCGGCGTGGAGGCCTACAAAAAGAATATGTTCGCCCTCCTGGAAAAACCCGGCTACGAGGAGGCCACCAAGGCTATTAAGGAGAGGTTGTAATCAAATCGGCTAAAAAATTTGTCGATTTTTATCTGTTTTAGCCGAACCGCAAAAAAAATGATGTAAAACAACTCGCATTCCCGGATTATTTACTACATAATTGCAGTCCGGTTCTCCAAGGTGGAGGGCCGGACTAACCTTTTAATTATGTAGCTATGACAAAAGCATTGGCACCCATCGGCCGGGGACGGTATGCGTTCCTGCTGTTCGACTCCACTTTCAAAGTGGTAATCTGTAATCCGGAGAATGAGAATCTCCTCATTCAAATCCTCGAACTGCTCATTCCCGGGAAAAAGATATCACAAATCATTTTCTCCGACAAGGAGAAACACGGTTTGGTTATCTCTGAAAAAAGAGTTAATTTTGACCTGCTTTGCAAGGATGCCAAGACGGGAGAAGAGTTTCTGGTAGAGGTGCAGAACGCGCCCCAGAACAGTTTCCGGGACCGCGCACTGTCCTATTCCACCTATCCCATCAGGGAGCAGTTGGCCGGTAGGATGGCACGTATCCGGGACGGCGAAAAGATGAGCAAAATGGATTATGGCCTGAAGCCGGTGTATGTGATCAGCCTGCTCAACTTCACGTTAAAGCACGACAGCGAAGACGCCCTGGAGGATGGTTATATCTGCCGATATGAGCTTCGCAACCGGCACAACACAGAGCTGATGACGCCTAGCCTGAACTTCGTGTTCGTGGAACTGGGTCGATTAAAACTGAAGGAGGATGAGGGCGAGAAGTGCAGGGACCTGTTGGAAAAGTTCATCTTTTCCCTCAAGTATATGCATATGCTCACCGAGCCGCCGAAAGGATTTACGGACGGGTTGCTGAATGACCTTTATCGGGCGACCGAGCTGGCCACGATGCCCATAGAAACAAGAGAGTATTACAACCAGAGTATGAGAACAGAATTAGACATCATTGCCGAAAGAGACTTTGCCAAGGAGGTCGCAATGGCCGAAGGCCGCGCAGAAGGTTGGGAAGAAGGACTTGAAGCCGGAAGGGCAGAAGGTCTCGAAGCCGGAAGGGCAGAAGGTCTCGAAGCCGGAAGGGCAGAAGGTCTCGAAGCCGGAAGGGCAGAAGGTCTCGAAGCCGGAAGGGCAGAAGGTCTCGAAGCCGGAAGGGCAGAAGTGGCCAAAGCGATGTTAGCACAGGGTCTTGCGCCCGAACTCGTCGCCGCCTGCAGCGGATTCACCGTAGAGGAGTTGAAGGCTCTTTAAACGGGGAGGAAGTGTGGGGCTCCGGCGGGACTCAGTCGCTCCGCTCCTTCGGCCCCTCCCATTGCGCCGTGCCCTATCGGGCACTGCTGTGGGCCCCTCCCCCTATACTTGTCCGGGGGTGGACAAGCCCGCCGGAGCCCCACACTCCCTCCCCGCAAAGCCGCCTCACGGCTCGGTCACAAAGTGATCACAGTTGCAATACGCAATAACTCCTTTCAGCAGAAAAACGATAGCGCCCACATACAACGCAACGGAAATAACAATCTTAAACATAGCTCGGTATATCTTGGTTTCTGCGACAAAGATATACCGAGCTTGCGCCAAAGTGCTGCGCAATACAAAAAGGATGGGATTACAGCCCCTATTTCTGGCGCTGGTTTACCCAACGAATGGCGCAGGTTCTGTTTTTTGCAGTAATCCTGCGCCACTGTAATGCATAGAATGCAGATTCGCGGCGCAGGCTTCTACACTTTTATTGAACCTGCACCGCGAAAAAGAATCAAGTGATATAGGATACTTTATACAACAGGAAAGAAACGACTCAAGTAATCCTGTAGTTCCTTATTGCACGCATATAAATAGCATCCTTTAATACCCCTCATCATCATAACCTTATATGCGTTGATAATGAACCTCTTAAGTTGAGCATCATCCGTCCCCTCTTTTACCTTAGCATCATAGAACTTGTTCCTATTTATCTCCAGTTCATTCTTATCAGGATTATAGTTGATCTCTTTGCCAAAGATGATTCCCACTCGGTTAAGATCATAACCCTGAGTAGTGTGTACACAGCCGATTTCCTTCGGAGAACTCTTTAATATCCATCTAGAAGAGCGAATATTCCAATAGTAGCCTTTATCCTTAAACACTATGTCATAATCTCTTCTCGCTTTTTCCAGTTCTCCAATACTGTTAAATACCTTTTTACTCTTTTTATATTTTGGCGTTCCATTTTTCTTAGTACCAACGCTCTCTTTTGATGAGACCCATTCCCATGAATAGCCGGCCACTGTTCTGCAAAGACCATACTTAGCATCATCCGCGACTATCTGATTAATCATCTTATTCGGATCACTGAATAGACGAAGGTCATAATCTTCGAATGATTTCACTTTAGGATTACGGCAATCAAAAATGTCATTCACATATTTTGTAAACTCACCTCCACCATTGCAGCGCATCTGTGATCTTAATACTCTTGTCCGCAAGTCTCTCCCTTTGAGTCTACCTTGGAAATCGTTTGGAGTAATATCTGTGGGTTTGATGGTTTGATTCTCGTCATAAACCATCACCTGATACTTGGTATTTCTCAGAATGAAGTCTAACTGGTTGGCCACCTTAGGGTTAAGGCCTAATCGAGCACAACAATTGTCAAATGCGTGCATCTCAGTTCCGGACATTGCGGCGCGACGCTTAAGTCTATGAGCTTCGTCTACAAACACAACATCAAAGCCTCTTTTCCCCTTCTTTGGAATGACTTCGTTCGGGCCAATAACCATATTAACCTTCATCCCCTTAACAGATTTAGAGGAATACTTGAACACCATTTTAAAAGTGCTGCGAATCGATTCCATCGGCACAATGAAACCGATTTTCAAGTCTTTATACCCTGTTTGTTTCTTCCATGTTTTAAGAAATTTTTCTAACTCACAATGAAGTGCGTATCGCTCATCAAGATCGTCTTCCGAATCCTTTTCCGGATCGTAATCATACGTAATGTAATGACTCTTTAACAAGGTCATCATCATATTGATAAGGACAATGGATTTGCCTGTTCCGGCGGCCCCACTGATAATAGTTGTTCCCTTTTTTCCATAGCTAAGGCAATGAATCATATGACGAATGGTGTCCCGGCACACCTCTTCCTGTTCGGCAGTCAGATTAGTATAGGGAGAATACTTGAACAGGTCGGAATTATTAATCGTATCGTATGAATTCGAGACCAAGTGATAATATTGAAAGAGCTTTTTCCAAATATCCTCTACTTTCTGTTGGTATATGGCTCGGTCGTAATAATCGTGTTGGTAAGACTGGCCCGCATTTTTATTCTGCAACTGGTGGCTGGGAAGGCCGAGTTCACTCTGAATTGCCGAATCAGCCTCAATCATCCGAATAAGGCTTTGTTCGATATCCAGGATTGCAGACTTATTGAAGGAATCATCAAATACAATTTTAATGTGATTCAAACGACGCCGTTCCTTATAAAACTTACCGTGTTTGTCTGCGTGTTGAATATAGCGGGTATGTGCACTGGTAGTTTCGCCAACATAAATCTCCTTATCGTTATGGATAAGATAGACTACAGGCCAATTCACGCCGTGCGGCATAGATACAAGTTTCTCTTGCTCTCCGGGAAATCCCAAATCTACGATTTTAACTGCTGTATTCATTTGCACATTATTTTAACTCATTATACTTTTTCGCACTCCCTTTGGCCTTCTCGACAGGGTACTTTTCGGCATTTCTACGGATCTTCTCCAGCATAATCTCCTTAATGTCAAGGTCATACTTGTCGGCCAACTGAAATGCGTAATTAAGAACATCGGCCAACTCCTCGCGAATCTTGTCAACAGACGCGTCTTCGGGATTCTTCCAAAGGAATGCCTCCAGTAATTCAGCCGCCTCTACGGAAATGCCGACCGCAAGGTCTTTACCATTATGGAACTGTTCCCAGTCGCGTTCCTGGTTAAAACGACACAATTCGTCCTGAATCTGTTCTATGTCAGACATAGTTATGTAATGGTTTTGGATAAATACAAAGATAGTAAAAATGAGCTGGAATAACAACCAATGTATATTCCCAACACGGAGGGGCGGCAGGCGTCCGGGGGCTTGTCCACCCCCGGACAAGTATAGGGGGTATTCTAAGACTTTTCCAAATATATTTTCACTTTTTTATGACCCCTCGATGTTTCAGACAAACATATATTGGGACTCACGGGGAGTTCCGGGAAAGAGTCTCCTCGCGTTCGGCTATGCTATGTTTGTACTTCGG
>JAEEIJ010000013.1 GCA_016281315.1 Bacteroidales bacterium | reverse complement strand
GCCTTCGCTCAAGGCCAGGGCCGCCTCCAGGTTCTCGCTGAGACCGTTGACGGAGATGACGGAGGAATTGGCTCCAATGCGGATGCCGCCGCTGCAGGCCAAACCGTACATCTTGGACGCATACTCCTCGCCGCTCAGGCCCTCGGAGCCCAGGTAGCTCCAGTAGTCTGAGGCAATGCCCAGCACAGGGTCGTTCTGGGTACCCTTGTCATAGCGGAAGGCCAGCTGGGCGATGTCGTTCTTCTCGTTTTTCTTATAGAGGAGTTCCAGGCCGTTCAGCTCGCTCACGGTCATATCCTTTTCCCAGTCCACGAACACGGGCTCGATGGGGGCCGGTTCGCTCTGGGCGATCTCCTTCAGGAAGTCACTCTGCTTGTCGCGGTTGGTGACGATGGGGGTGATCTTCGGGGCTTCGATCTTCTTGATGTCCTTGTCCTCGCCGATGTGCTTCAGCACGCAGGCGTAGCTATCGGCTCCCAGATACTTGTTCGCCCAGGCCACAACGTCCTCCTTGGTGATTTTCTCGATACGGGAGACCTTGGTGGCTTCATCCTTCCAGGAAGTGCCGTTGATGAAGGAATCCACGAAGATACCGGCGCGGGAGCGGTTGCGCTCCAGGGAACGCATATAGCTCAGTTTCCAGTTGGCCTTTGCGGCTTCCACCAGTTCCTCCGGGAAGTCGCCGTCGCGGAGCTTCGCGATCTCCGCCAGGAAAACGTCGCGCACGGCTTCCAGGCTCTGCCCTTCCTTGGGCATACCCTGGGCGATGAAGGCGCCCCAGTCCGAACGGCCGTAGTCGAAGACGTAGCCGCCCAGGATCTGCTGGGTGCGGATGGCATCCAGATCGATCAGGCCCGCCTGGCCGTTGTAGAGCACGGAAGCGGCGATTTCACCGATCTCGCTCTCAGGGTCGGCCACCTTCGGCGTGCGCCAGCCCAGCATCACGAATTCCGCCTCTTCGCCGTAGACGTCCTTGTTGAGGGGCGCGGCGATGGGCTCTTCCGGCTTGACGCTGCGGTCCGGGAGATTCGGGTTGGGCTCCCAGCCGCCGAAGTATTTCTTGATGATCCTGACCATCTCGTCCGGATCGAAGTCACCGGAGAGGCAGATGGCCACGTTGTTAGGAACGTAGTAGGTGTTCTTCTGGTGCTTGATGGCCTTCAAGGAAGGATTCTTCAGGTGATCCTGCGTGCCGATGACCGTCTGGGTGCCGTAAGGATGGTTCGGGAAGAGCATCGCGTTGAGGGCGTCGTAGGCCTTCTCGCTGTCGTCCGTCAGGGACATATTCTTTTCCTCGTACACCGCCTCCAGTTCCGTGTGGAAACCGCGGAAGACGCAGTTGATGAAACGGTCGGCCTGGATCTTCGCCCAGTTCTCCACCTGGTTGGAAGGAATCTCCTCCACATAGCAGGTGACGTCCTCGCTGGTGTAGGCGTTCGTCCCTTCCGAGCCGATGATGTTCATCAGTTTGTCGTACTCGTTGGGGATGGAAATCTTGGATGCCTCATAGGAGATGGAGTCGATCTGGTGATAGACGGCCGCACGCTCCGCGGGGTCTGTAAGGGTGCGGTAGACCTCATACAGGGAATCCACCTGGTCCAGGAGCGGTTTTTCGGCCGCATAGTCCTGTGTGCCGAAGCTTTCCGTCCCCTTGAACATCATATGCTCCAGGTAGTGGGCCAGGCCCGTGTTGTCCGCCGGATCGTCTTTTCCGCCCGCGTGCACGGCGATGCTCGCCTGGATGCGGGGTTCGTCCTTGTTGACGGTCATATACACCTTGAGTCCGTTGTCCAGGGTGTAGATTTTCGCCTGGAGGGGATCTCCCTTCACGCTTTCATAGCGTGAGCAGCCCGTGAGGGCCAGGGCCGCGACGGCGGCCATAGTAAGTAAAACCTTCTTCATACTACAGAGAGTTTGTTTTCACAAATATAGGAAAAATATGTAAATTTGTAGGCTTAAACGACACTTTATGAAGAACTTTGTGGAAGAGCTCCGCTGGCGCGGAATGATTCAGGACATAATGCCCGGGACGGAAGAGAAACTTCTGGAAGGCCCGCAGGCCGCCTACGTAGGGATCGACCCCACGGCGGATTCCCTGCACATCGGCCACCTGGTGAGCGTGATGATTCTCAAACATTTCCAAAGCTGCGGGCACAAGCCCTACGCCCTCGTGGGCGGCGCCACCGGTATGATCGGCGACCCTTCGATGAAATCGGCCGAAAGAAACCTCCTGGACGAGGAAACGCTCGCCCACAACGTCGCCTGCCTGAAGGCGCAGCTCTCGCGCTTCCTGGATTTCAGCTCGGACGCGCCCAACAAGGCCGAACTGGTGAACAACTACGACTGGATGAAGGACTATACCTTCATCAACTTCATCCGGGACATCGGCAAGCACATCACCGTCAACTATATGATGGCCAAGGACTCCGTCAAGAAACGCCTTTCCCGCGACTCCTCGGAAGGGATGTCCTTCACCGAATTCAGCTACCAGCTTATGCAGGGCTACGATTTCTACTGGCTCTGGAAGAACAAGGGCTGCGTACTGCAGCTGGGCGGAAGCGACCAGTGGGGCAACATCACCACCGGCACCGAGCTCATCCGCCGGATGGACGGAGGCACCGCCTTCGCCCTCACCTGCCCGCTCATCCGCAAGGCCGACGGCACCAAGTTCGGCAAAACCGAGAAAGGCAACATCTGGCTGGATGCGGAGCGCACCTCCCCCTATGAGTTCTACCAGTTCTGGCTCAACGTGAGCGACGAAGACGCGGAGAGCTACATCAAGATCTTCACCCTGCTGGACCGGGAGACCATCGAGGGCCTCATCGCCGCACATAGGGCCGATCCCGGCCGGCGCGAACTCCAGAAAGTCCTGGCCCGTGAAGTGACCGTGATGTGCCACGGACAGGAAGCCTATGAGAAAGCCGTCGCGGCTTCGCAAATGCTCTTCGGCGGGGATTCCGAAGCCCTGAAAAAGCTGGACGAGCGCACGTTCCTGGCCGTTTTCGGCGACGTTCCTTCGTTCGATGTGGCCCGCGCGGAACTGCCCTGCAACATCCTGGACCTGCTGGCCGTGAAGACCTCCATCCTTCCATCCAAGGGCGAAGCCCGGAAGATGGTCCAGGGGAACGGCATCGCCATCAATAAGGACAAGGTGACCTCCATCGACGCTTCCGTCACGGAGGCCGATATCGTGAACGGTCACTACATCCTGGCCCAGAAGGGCAAGAAGAACTACTTTATCATTAATGTAAAGTAATGGAAAAACCCGCAAGCACCCGGCAGCTGAAAGTTGCCCGTGAAATACAGAAAGACCTCGCGGAAATCATCCGCGCAAAAGGGATGGCCGCCTTCGGGGGCGCGATGGTGACGGTGAGCGAAGTACGCGTGAGCCCGGACCTTTCCGTCGCCAAGGTATTCGTGAGCGTGTTCCCCTCGGAGAAACAGGCCCCGGTGATGCAGCTCCTGGAGGAGAACAACCGGGCCCTCCGCGGTGAACTGGGCCGCGTGGTGGCCAAACAGTTCCGTATCGTGCCGGAGTTGGTGTTCCTGCTGGACACCTCGCTGGACTATGCGGAGCATATCGAAGAACTCCTGAAGAAGTGAGATTGCCGCTCATATTCGCCTTCCGCTATCTCTTCGCCCGGAAATCGTTCAAAATCATCAACCTGATTTCGATCATCGGGGCGGCGGGGATGGCGCTCGGAACGGCGGCGCTCATCATCGTCCTTTCCGTTTTCAACGGTTTCAACGACCTGGTAGCCACGTCCCTCTCGGACGCCGGCGCACCGCTTGTGGTGCGTCCCGCGGAAGGGAAAGTCTTCACGCCGGAAGGCCCTGCCTTCGATTGGATATCTGGGAGCGAAGACATTCAGCGCTGCTCGGCCGTGCTGGAAGAGCAGGTGTTCCTCTCCTATGAGGGGAAACAGAGCCTCGCCCGCGTGCGGGGAGTAGATCTGGCCGGAGAAGCCGGATCTCCCCTGCAGGACCACCTGGTGGACGGCGCCTGGAAACTGCACCGCGGGGACCTTCCCCAGGCCGTCGCCGGCGCCACGCTGGCCTATACCCTGGGCGCCCGGCCCCAGTTCGTCACGCCCCTGGAACTGCATTATCCGTCCCGTACGGAGCCCGTTTCCCTGACCAATCCCGCCGCCTCCCTGCGCTCCTCAAGCGTGAAGCTGAGCGGCGTGGTGAGCGTCAACGCCAACCTGGACGCCTCGCTGCTGGTGGTTCCCATCGAAGTGATGCGGGACCTGCTGGAATACCCCACGGAGGTATCGGCCCTCGAAATCTGGCCCGGCGGAGAGGCATCGGCCCTCCAAAAAGAGCTCCAGGAGCAGCTGGGGCCCGCCTTCCGCGTCCTGGACCGGCAGCAGCAGGACCAGAGCATCTACCGGATGATGCGCTACGAGAAACTGGCCATCTATCTCATTCTGGTCTTCATCGTGGTGATCGTCGCCTTCAACATTTTCAGTTCCCTGAGGATGCTCATCATCGAGAAGGAGGCCGATTCCGACACCCTTCGCAGCCTGGGCGCTCCGGAAGGGCTTCTGCGCCGGATTTTCCTCACGGAAGGCTGGCTGGTTTCCCTGCTGGGGATGCTTGTAGGCCTTGTTTTGGGAATCGGTGTCGTGCTGCTGCAGCAGCGCTTCGGCCTGGTATCGATGCCCGGTAATTTTGCCGTTTCGTCCTACCCCGTGGCGCTTCAGGCAAGGGATTTGCTATGGACTGTCATCGGCGTGGCGGGCATCGGCTTTGTGATGGCCTTCGTCCCGTCCCGGAAAATTTGATTAACTTTGTAAAAAATTACACGGCTATGAAACGTTGTATTCTCATACTTTTCCTGCTCACGCTGTCCCTGGCGGCCAGCGCGCAGTATGTTCACCGCAGGGGCGGACATATGACCCGTGACAAAGAGAAAATCGCCCTGGAGGAGCAGCAGCTCATCCTTTCGGACATTAACGGCATAGATTACAATGGAGTCTGGAAAGACTACAACGGCTGGCGCAAGACCGGCCTCGGACTCACCATCGGCGGCAGCGTCGTGGCCGGCGGCGGAGCCATCACCTTTTTGACCGGCGCCCTGGTTTCTATGCTGGGCGCAGCAGTCGGTGCCGTCGGAGGTGCCGTCGGAGGATCCGTAGGAGGCAGTGCAGGTGCACAGTCCGGCGCTCAGGCCGGGGCCGAAGCCGGCGTCAAAGCCGGGCAGCCCATCATGACCGGCGGCCTCATCGCGATGGGTGTAGGCGCCGTGGCCCTGGGCGCGGGCATTCCCGTGCTGGTAGTGAATTGCAAGCGGATGAACCGCATCGTGGCCGATTACAACGGCACCCTGCCCGACCCCACGCTGGAAGAACCCGCCGTGGAAGTGGCCTTCGGCCCCGCCCCGTCCGGGATTGGCTTCACCGTCAGTTTTTAATCATAGGAGGGGACACCCCCTCGGTCGCTGAAAAGAAGGCCGATGCTCCCTCGGGGGTGTCGGCCTTCCTTTTTTCAAAGAAAAACTTGCAGTTTCAGATTTTTTCCGTACTTTTGCAGGCTGACTTTTCCGTAATGTCGGCTGGTTAAAGTTCATAATCCCATCCGGAGCGACTGGCCCGGAGCTAAAACAGAGACAGAGATATGCTGAGTATCTTCTACAAGGAAAACGGAAAAATTCTCCTCTCCCAGTCGGAGAAAGACTTCCCGAAGATCACGCTGGAAAACGCGGTATGGATTGACCTGGTGGATCCCACCGGGGAGGAAAAACGTGCCGTGGAGGCCTTCCTGGGCACAGAAATCCAGAGCCGCGCGCAGGCGGAGGAAATCGAATCCTCCTCCCGTTACTTCGAGACCGATGATGCCATCTTCGCGAACACGAACTTCCTCACCCCGGGGCAGGACGAGTATATGATGCAGCCCGTTTCGTTCACCATCGTGGACGAAACCCTCACAACACTCCGTGAAGTACCCCTGCGTTCCTTCACGGAACTGCAGCGCCGTATGCAGGTGAATCCGCGGCAGTATCCTTCCGGCTTCAGCGTTTTTGCCAGTATCCTGGATCAACGCGTGGACCTGGATGCGGATATGATCGAGCTCCTCTCGAAGGAGATTTCCCAGTACGCCAAGCAGATCAACGACCAGGAAGACATCGACCAGGAACTCCTGATTGACATCTCCCAGATGCAGGAGAACACGATGGTCGTGCGGGAGAACGTGGTGGATAAGCAGCGTCTCATCTCCAACCTGATGCGTTCCACCAAGGTCCCGCGCACGCTGGAAAACCGCCTGAACGTGCTGTTGCAGGATATTTCGTCCCTGCTGAGCCATACGAACTTCTGCTTCGAGCGTCTGGAATACCTCCAGGATACGGTGGTGGGTCTTATCAACCTGGAGCAGAACAAGATTATGAAGATCCTCGCCGTGGTGAGCGTATTCCTGATGCCGCCCACCCTCATCGCCGGATTCTACGGGATGAACGTGCGGCTGCCCATCATCGCCGCGGACAACCCCAACGCCAATTTCTGGAACTGGGTGATCATCGTGGGTCTGATGGCCCTCAGCTGCCTGCTGGTGTTTGTGCTCTTCAGGCGAAAGAAACTCCTGTAATAGGAGGGCCGACATTCCCGCGAGAGCATCGGCCTTCTATTCAGCGACCGAGGGAGTTTCCCCTCCTATTCTTCGTAAATTGTTGGATCGAAGCCCTCGAGGGCTTCTTTTCTCTCCGTGCAGGTGCCGCACTTGCCGCAGTGTTTCTCCCCACCCTTGTAGCAGGAATAGGTCTTGGAATAATCTATGCCCAGGGCGCGGCCGCGGAGTGCGATGTCCCGCTTGGTGATGTTGCAGTAGGGGGAAAGGACCTGAACGCCGTTGTAGGTTCCGGCGGCGGCCGCCGCAGCAAAAGCCTCGATGAACTCCGGGCGGCAGTCCGGATAGATGGCGTGGTCTCCGCTGTGGTTGGCGATGAGGATGGTATCCAGTTCATAGCTTTCCGCCAGCCCGGCCGCTACGGAGAGCATTATGCCGTTGCGGAAGGGAACCACCGTGCTTTTCATATTGTCATCGGCATAGGATCCCTCCGGAATCTCGCCGCCGCCAAGGAGCAGATCGCTCTTGAAATACTCGCCGATAAACGCCAGCGGAATCACCAGATGCTTGATTCCCAGTAGCTTGCAGTGCTCCCTGGCGCAGGCGATTTCCCGCGCATTGTGCTTGGAGCCGTAGTCGAAGGTGACGGCCAGCGCGATGCTGTCCCTGTACTCATAGAGCAGCGTAGTGCTGTCCAGCCCGCCGGAATAGATAATCAGTGCTTTCATAACTTAGCCAGTATGCCGCCAACGGCCTTGCGGGCCGATTCCACCGCTTCCACCACCGTCCGCGGCCCGGAGCAGAAATCCCCGGCCACCCAGACGTTCAGAAGGCCGGTCACCCGCTGACCCTCGGCAAGGACGGGCCAGCCCCACTGGTCCAGGACGGCGCCGGTGCCTGCGAACAGGCCGAACTCCGGCCGTTCGCTGATGGCCACGAGGAGGGTGTCGCACGCGACGAAGTGGTCCGTCCCGTCGATGATGCGCGTGACCACGCGGCCGCCGTCTTCCGGCTGCACATTCTCGCAGTCGCGGAACACCACGCCGCCATCCTGCACCTCTACGGGCGCCTGGAAGACTTTGAACTGGACGCCATCGGCCTTCGCCTCCTTCACTTCCTCGGGATTGGCCGGCATATTTTCGAAGGTCTTGCGGTAATAGACCCAGGTTTCGCAGCCCTGACGGACGGCGGTGCGACAGGCGTCCATCGCCACGTTTCCGCCGCCGATGACGATGACCTTGCGGCCCAGGGTGAAGGCATCGGGGTTCTTCAGGAAGGGCAGGGCCTGTACGGCGCGCTCCTCCCCGGGAATGCCCAGGGTGGCCGGTTTTTCAGCCCCGGCGCCCACCAGGACGGCATCGTAGGAGGCTGAAAGGGCCGACAGTTTCACGTCCTTTCCCACCTCCACGCCGCCGTGGAAGGAGATCCCGGCATCCGTGAGCAGTTTTTCGTAGGCGTCGCAGTACTTTCTGTCGAGGCGGAAGGGCGGAATGCCGTAACGCAGGACGCCGCCCATACGGAGATTGGCGTCGTAGAGGGTAACATCGGCCCCGGCTTCATAGAGCCAGACGGCCGCGGCGATGCCCACGGGCCCGGCGCCCACCAAAGCGATGCGCCGGCCGGAGAGTTCCTGCGACTTCCGCTGCAGGGACACTCCCCCCAGCAGATACGCCCCGGAAATCTCCTCCTCGATCTCGTGCCAGCGGACGGGCACCTGCTTGACGTTCAGCACGCAGTGGCCCAGGCAGAACTGCTTCCAGTCGCACACCTGCGAGGTGACGGCCGACAAAGGGTTGTTTTCGAAAAGGAGTTCCCCCGCTTCGGAGAGCTTCCCTTCCCGATACAGGGCCATTGCCTCCGGCACGGGCGTGTGCACGGGGCAGGCTTCCGAACATCTCGGCTTCTTGCAAAGTAGACAACGGGACGCTTCCGGATTCATACCTTGAATGCTTGTCTGTTGGTGATGGAACGGCCCAGGGTGAGGGAATCGGCATATTCCAGGTCGTCCCCGAAGCCCAGGCCGCGGGCAAGGGCGCTCACGCGGATGCCGGACGCTTCGATTTGCCGATAGATGTAAAACGCCGTGGTCTCCCCCTCCACATCGCCGCTCAGGGCCAGGATAACCTCCGCGGTCTCGGGTTCCGGCAGCGCCTGTACCCGCTCCACCAGTTCCTTGATGGTGAGATCCGACGGCCCTACGCCGGCAATGGGGGAAATGATGCCCCCCAGCACGTGGTAAAGGCCGTGATACTGGCCGGTGGCCTCGATGCTCATTACGTCGCGCACGCTTTCCACCACGCAGATGGTGCGCTGGTCGCGCTTGGGATCCGAGCAGATGGAGCAGATCTCGTCGTCGGCGATCATCTTGCAGCGGGAGCAATAGTGCACCCCGTCGCGGAGGGCGTCGATGGCCCCGGTGAAATGGTGCACGTTCTCCGCCGGCTGCTTCAGCAGGTGCAGGGCCAGACGCAGCGCACTGCGGCGGCCGACTCCCGGAAGGGAGCCGATCGCCTCCACCGCTTCTGAAAGGAGGGCCGACGGGTAGTTTTCCTTGTACGCCATTAACCGGGTAAAGTTAGGTATTTCCCGCGTTTTTTCCAATGAAAATAGCCATAAACCGCGCTGCCGATGTAGCAGAGGTAGAGCAGCGCCATCCAGTACTGGCCCGTGAGGATGCAGAGGGTGGTGGTGAAGACATCGGCCACCATCCAGAGGAACCACTGCTCGAGGTAGCTCCGGGTGAGCCACCAGGTGGCGATGACGCTGATGGTGACGGCTACGGCGTCTAGAGGGGCATATGCGCCGCCGGCCGCCTTCAGCACCGGGGTCATCACCCCGATACCCACTGCCAGCAGCAGGATGCTCAGGAGCAGCACCTTTTTCGGGAGTGCGGCCAGATGAATCTCGCCCTCCCCCACCTGCTGTCCGTCCTTCCGCCACTGAATGAGGCCCACCACCGACATGACCAGATAATAGATGTTCAGGCCCATCGACGCCCATACGTGCTGCACGGCGAAGCTGAACGCGCAGGCGGAGGCCGTCAGCAGGCCCACCACCCACATCGCGTTCTTCTGCAGAATCTCCAGCACCGCATACGCGACGCCGGTGAGCATAGCGAACAGTTCTATGTACTGGAAGAATGTCAATTAGCGAACTTCAATCAGTTCCACGACGAATTTCAGGGCGCTGCACGGCGGAATACCGCGGGTGCCGGACTCGCCATAGGCCAGATGATACGGCAGATAGAGTTCGTACTTGGCGCCTTCGCTCATCAGCTGCAGGCCTTCCGTCCAGCCCTTGATCACCTGATTGAGGCCGAACTCGATGGGCTCGCCCCGCTTGTAGGAGCTGTCGAAGACGGTCCCGTCCGGGAAGGTGCCTTCATAGTGGCAGTAGACCTTGTCCGTGGCCTTGGGCTTCTTGCCCGTTCCTTCCTTGATGACCTTATACATCAGGCCGCTGCCCGTGGCTTTCACGGCCGGGTCCTTGGCCATCTGGGCGAGGAATTTCTCCCCCTCGGCCTTGGCGGCGGCGCCGGCTGCGGCAGCGCGCTCCGACGTTTCATCTTCCAGTTCCTTGTAGAAGGCTTCCAGGGCTTCTCCGGCCTCTTCCAGCGAGATGGCAGGCTGGGTGCCCGTGAGCATCGCCTTCAGGCCCGCGAGGAAGTCATCCACATTGTTCACGTGAATCCCTTGCTGATAGAAGCTCGAGGCCACGCTCATTCCGAATGCATACGATTTTTTATCCATAGTTATAGTGATTTGGCTGCTGATTCTCCGGCCAGATAGCCGGTGCAGAATGCAAGTTGCAGATTGTAGCCGCCGGTATCGGCATCCATATCCAGCACTTCTCCGGCGAAATAGAGGCCGGGCTGTTTCTTGGATTCCAGGGTCTTGGCCACCACTTCGTCGGTGGAGACGCCGCCGGCGGTGATGACGCTGCGCTCGAAGCCCACGAAGCCGGCAATCTCCAGTTTCCAGTCCTTCATTGCCGCGGCAAGCGAGTCCACGCTCACCTTCGGATTCGCCTTCAGAAAAGCCAGGGTGAGGTTCCAGGGAATGAACTTCCCGAGCATAATGCGGAACAAACGCTGGAAAGACTGTCCTTTGGAACGCTCGTCGTGGATGATTTCCTCCCACTTCCCGTGTACGTCCGCGTCCAGTTTTTCCAGTTCCACGACGGGTTTCAGGTCCAGGACCACCGACACCTTCTGTCCGTCGTTCAGAGCCTTCACGGCGCGGCGGCTCACCATAAAGCCCAACGGCCCTTCAAGGCCTCCGTCCGTGAATTCGATGTCTCCGAATTCCTGCTGCACCTCCTGGTTGTTAACCAGCAGGGTCAACTGAATGTTGTCCAGGTTGTTGCCGTTGAAAAGCTCGCCCAGTTCGGAGAGCGGCGTAATACGCTCGATATGCTTTTCGAACTTGGGATACCAGGCGGGCAGCGGAGCGATCTTGCGCTCTTTCGCCTTCCCGTAGACGGTTCGTCCCCGGAAGGCCTGTTTGATTTCCCCGGCGAGGCGGTTCGCATCTTTGTAGCCGGCCGGAACAAGGGCTGTGAGCGCCGGGAAGCAGGGTTCCACGCCGTGTCCCAGTTCCCCCGCCCAGAGATAGCCGTCGCCGGTGGAGCCGGTGCCGGGGTAGGACAGACCGCCGGTGGCGATGATGAGTTTCCGGCAGCTGTAGGTAACCGGTTCGATGGTTAATTCCTCCCTGGTGGGCGCCGGTTTTCCGGGCTTCGGGGGACGGTCCGTGGGGATGCGCACCTGTTTGCGGGAAGTCTGTACGCAGTCCAGGCTGAAGCCGTTTTTCGTAGCGTCGATGGTCTTGACTTCGCAGTCTGTCACCACTTTCACGCCGTTCAGGGTACAGGCTCTGAGGAGGGTATCCACCACGTCGCCCGCCATATGGCTGGACGGGAAGGCGCGGTCGCCGCGTTCCACTTCACTTCTGAGGCCGTATTCTTTCAGGAGGCCGATGACGCCTTCCGGCGTAAGGTTGTGCCAGCCGGGGCTGACAAAGGCAGCATCCGTCCGGATGTGGTCGCTGAATTCCTGCCAGGGTTTTACATTGGTGAAGTTGCATCGGCCTTTCCCGGTGATCATCACCTTGCGGCCTGCCTTGGGCATTTTTTCCAGCACGGTGACGGTGCCCCCGTTCTCACTTCGGGCCAGGGTTTTCGCCGCACCCACGGCGGCCATCAGCCCGGCGGCTCCTCCGCCCACGACAATAATATCAGAACGCATACGACAAAGATTTGTTTGCAAAATTACAAAAAATGTTCGTATATTTGCAGTCCCGATTCACCACGATCGGTCAGGCCACTTTAGCTCAGTCGGTAGAGCAGCGCATTCGTAACGCGCAGGTCGGGAGTTCGAGCCTCCTGAGTGGCTCTGGAAAACAGCCCAGCAGAGCGTTCTGCCGGGCTATTTTTTATTTGATTCCCAAAAGCTTATGGGTTTGAAGGGACAGGCGCCACTGCGGATGTTCCAGGATATAGGCCGTCACCTCTTCCACGTTGGTGCGGCCTTTATCGTCGCAGGGCTGCAGGAAGAGATTCGGCGCGGCGAAATGCTCCCAGGCCGACGGCTCCACGCCCGGCGCGAGGACGAGCTTCAGTTCATCGGCCTTTTCAAGGACCACCGGTCCCTTGGGACTCAGGGTAACCCAGTCCAGCCCTTCGGGAAGCGCTTTCGTTCCGTTGGTTTCGATGTGTAGCCGATACCCTTCCGCCTTCAGCAGCCGCACCAGGGCTTCATCCACCTGCAGGGCCGGTTCCCCGCCCGTGAGGCAGATGCGGCGGCACTCCCCTCCCGCGGCGCGGACGGCGGCAAGGATTTCATCGGCTGACATTTCAGAAAAAGACGCGTGGTCCGTGTCGCAGAAGGGACACCGGAGGTTGCAGCCGCTCAGGCGCACGAACACCATCGGCGTGCCCGTCCAGAAGCCCTCCCCCTGCAAAGAGTAAAAGATTTCGTTTACCCTAAATCTCATACGCGGCCATATTCATCTCGCTCTCCCACACCTCCACGCGGTAGGCGTTCTCCACGTGTTCGCAGATCCAGCGGGCGATGTTCTCCGCGGTGGGATTGAAATCGAAGACCTCGTTCAGGTTCTTGTGGTCCAGGGCGGCGGTGATATCCCGTTTGATGTGGGTAAAATCCGTCACCATCCCGTCCGCATTGAGCTTTTCGCTGCGGCAATAGATCTTCACAATCCAGTTGTGGCCGTGCAGGGCCTCGCACTTGCTCTCATAGGAAAGATTGAGGGCGTGGGCCGATGATATCTCCAGTCGCTTGCAAACGTAGTACATTTCGCAGTAGTTTTGTGCAAAGTTAACGATTTTCCCGGTACGCCGGCACTTCGCCGCGGTCGATGAGGGAGCGGAGCACTTCCAGATACGAGTCTTCCGCCGTGCCGAATGCGGCGCGGAGTTCCTTCAGCGAGTATTCGCCGCTGCGGGCCGATATCCACGCTTTCAGGGCGTCGGCCAGCTCCACGGGCCGGGCGGCGCCGCTCCGGCAGAGGTCGCATTTGCCGCAGGGGGCGCTCTCTACCTGGCCGAAGTAGCGCAGCAGGAACTGCGAGCGGCACTCATCGGCCTCCTCCACGTAGTCGAGCATCGTCTGCACCCTTTCGCGCCAGGTGCTGCGGAGCATTTCGTAGCGTTTGGGACTCAGCTGAACGTTTCCTGGCCGCAGACGGTCGTGGTGGAGGAGCAGGACCGTGGCGTGGTCCGCCGGGATATAGCGGACGATGTGGTTGATGCTGAGCTGATATAAAAGCTGGCGAAGTGAGGCCGATGTCACCCCGCAGCGCCGGGCCACGGCTTCTTCGTCGATGGGCACCGCATAGGAGAAAATGCCCGTGTACATCCGCATCAGGGCTTCCAGGACAACTGCCATCGCCGGATCCGGGAGAATGACGTCGTTGAGCGCCTGCCGGGGCACGTCGATGCCGATGCGCGTCTGGATGTCCATATCCTCCGCCAGGGTCCAGTGCCCTTCCCGTTCCAGGTATTTGACGGCATAATAGGCCGGCGACTGCTGCAGTTTGAACTGTTTGCAGAAGGCTGCGAGGTCGAACTTGAGCATTCGGCCCATCCCGGTATCGTAGGGAATCTGGAAGAAGACGTGCACCTTCTCGTAGATGTCTTCGATGTACGCCAGCGTGGGGAAGGAGACCTGCTCCAACTGGTTCAGGCGCTGCCTGTCCGTTCCGTTCCAGAGCAGGACGGCGAAGGATTCCAGCCCGTCACGGCCGGCGCGGCCCGCTTCCTGGAAATAGGCTTCCGGGCTGTCCGGAAGATCGGCGTGCACTACAAAGCGCACATCCGGCTTGTCGATGCCCATCCCGAAGGCGTTGGTGCACACCATCACCCGGGTGCGGCCGGCTTTCCAGTCTTCCTGGCGGTCGGCGCGTGTCTGGGCGCCCAGACCGGCGTGATAATAGGAGGCCGATACCCCCGCCGCGCTGAGCGCCGCGGCCATCTCCTGGGCGCGGGAGCGGCTGCGCACATACACGATACCGCTGCCGGAAACCCCTTCGCAGATGCTGCGGATCTGGCCGATCTTGTCCTGCGTCTTCCGCACGATGTAACTGAGGTTCGGCCGCTCGAAACCTGCCTGCAGCAGGTTGGGCCCGGCGAATCCCATTTTCTCCATAATGTCCCGCGCCACCAGGGGCGTCGCCGTGGCAGTGAGGGCGATGACGGGCGCATCCACGCGTTTACGCAGCGCCCCTATCTGCAGATAACTGGGCCGGAAATCATAGCCCCACTGGGAAATGCAGTGGGCCTCATCCACGACGATATAGGAAACCCGGAGAACGTCCAGATAGGACTGGAAGAGCTGCGTCTGCAGCCGTTCAGGGCTCAGATACAGAAACTTGTAATCTCCGTAGGCGGCATTGTTGAGGGCCAGGTCCACCTCCCGCCGGTCCATCCCGGCGTGAATGGCCAGGGCTTTGATTCCCCGCTCTTTCAGGTTCTGCACCTGATCCTTCATCAGGGCGATGAGCGGCGTGATGACCAGGGCCACGCCTTCCCGCAGGAGCCCCGGCACCTGGAAACAGACGGACTTGCCGCCGCCCGTGGGCAGGATGGCCAGGACATCCCGGCCCTCCAGGGCCTCACGGATGATGTCCTCCTGCATAGGGCGAAAGCTATCGTAGCCCCAGTATTGCTGCAATACCTCCAGCGGTGTCATAGCATTATAGCACCTTGTCCAGCCAGTGGAAGATGAGGCGGATTCTTGTGTGCAGGACATCGTAGTCCAGCGAGGCGGGGGTATCCGTGGGCTTGTTGTTGAGGAAGGTGATGCCGGAAGTGAACATCACGGCGGGAATTCCGTGCTCCAGAAAGACGCGCTGGTCGCTGATGCGGCGGTAGAAGAGTTTCGTGAAGTCTGCGCTTCCGTAATAGTCGTAGGCGAGTTCCAGGCCGAAGCCTTTACCCTTGTTGGCGTTCTCCAGTGCGCCGCGCCGGCCGGCGGCATCGTCCGACAGCATCATCAGGAAGCGCGGGTTGCCGTCCGTTAAGGGAGCCAGCGTGCCGCCGATTTGGTCCAGGTTCACCACGAGGCTGATTTGGGATGCGGTGACCGGCTGTCCCGAGACGGGATCCAGCAGCTTTTTCTGGTCGATGAGCCGCCACAGTTCCGCCGCGCCCGCCTGGTTCTTCTCCTTACCGTCCAGGGCTACCACGATGAGGCCGCTGCCGTATATCTTGTGGCAGGTGTTCATATGTTTCACCATCCCGGCCAGCTCCAGCAGGGCGGCTACGCCCGAGGCGTTGCTGTCGGCCCCGGGATAGAAAGTGCCGTTCAGGGTGCCCAGGTTGTCGAAATGGGCCATCAGAACCACATATCGGGTGCCGCTGCCGGGAATGAGGCCGATGACATTGCGCCCCATCCCGTCGGAGGTGTTGAAGCCGTGGAGCCACGCCCCGCCCAGGGGCTGGAGACCCAGCACGCGGAAGTTCCCTTCCAGCCAGGAGGCGACCTTGCGGGCGCCCTCCGTGCCGATGGCCCGGCCGCCGAGGGCCGGATCGCAGAGATAATCCACGCTGGCGCGGATGTGCTCCGTCTTGAGGATGGGGTCCGCGTTCACCGGAGAGATGGAAAAACGCTGTGCCCGCGCGGGTGCGCTTACCAGCACGAGGGATATGACAATTATTTTTAGTAACTTTGTCATTTGGCGCGAAATTAGCTATTTCGGCCGGGAAATGAAAATTTTTTTAATGAAAATCCGTCTCACCGTTCTCCTGTTATTCCTGTCGCTGGCAGCATCGGCCCAGTACGACAAGGAGGTCTTTTCCTTCCGCGGCCGGCTGGCCCTGCAGGAGGGTCGTCTGAACGAGGCGGTTTCCAATTTCAATATCCTGGCCGGGCTGGATTCCACGGACTACTGGACCTTCTTCTACCGCGGCATCGCCAAATACAATCTGGGCGACATCCGCGGGGCCCGGGCCGATTTCTCCACGGCCGTCCGTCAGAACCCCGTCTTCACATCCGGTTACCACTATCGTGCCATTACCGAGAGCCGCTCGGGACAGTTCGACGAAGCCCTGAAGGATTTGGAAAAGGCCATCGAGCTCAGGCCGGGCTCTCCGGGACTGTATTATACCCGCGGCGTCACCTATTTCCTGAGCCGGCAGTTCGAGCGGGCCGTGGAGGATTTCAACAAGTATATCCGCAGCGAACCCAAGGATGCGTCCACCTACCTGAACCGCGGAGCCTCCTATCTGTTCCTGGGCGATTCCCTGAAAGCGCTGGACGACTACAACCGCGCCATCAAGCTGGACCGTTATGAGCCGGAAGGCTACATCCGCCGCGGCACCTTAATGGCAGCCCGCGGGAAGCACGCCGATGCCCTGAAGGATCTGGACAAGGCCGTGGAACTGGACTCCACCGTCACCCTGGCCTATTTCCAGCGCGCCCTGGTGCGCTGTGAGACGGGGGACGTCAAGAACGCGATGGCGGACCTGAACACGGTGCTGAAATACGAACCGGGCAATGCCCTCACCCTCTACAACCGGAGCCTCCTGAGCGCCCAGATGGGGGATTTCGAGAGCGCGCTGGCCGATATGGACCGCGTGATCGCCATCAACCCGGGGAACGTGCTGGCCTGGTTCAACCGCGCCGGATTCTTCGTGGAGATGGCCCGCTGGGACGACGCGCTGGCCGACTACAACAAGGCCATCGAACTGTATCCGGACTTCGCGAAGGCCTATATGAACCGCGCCTACGTGGAACTGCAGATGGGGATGAAGCGGGCGTCGAAGGAAGACTACCGCACCGCCCGCGCCAAGGTGGCCGCCTATGAAAGCGCCACGTCCGGCGGGGCCGATTTCTCCGATACCACGCGTAAATACAGCAATCTGCTGGCTCTGGATGCCGATTTTGCTCGCAGCGGCGGCTTCGAGGACGAGATGCTGCGCCACCGCGACGTGGACATCAACCTCAAGCCCCTCTATCGCTTTGCCCTGGCGAAAGAACGGGACGCCGGCGGAAGCTATCTGATCGAGCACCGCTACGAGAACCGCCTGCTGGACGACTATCTGGCCAAGGCTCCGGTTCCGATGACGGTGACGCAGGAAGCGGCCGAAACCGTCCAGGCGGCCGTCTCCGACGATCCCTTCGTGAAAGCCCTGCAGGACGTGTCGCAGAAGCAGTATACGCTGGCGCTGCAGCACTACACCGATGCGGTGGACAGCCCGTCGGCCGAGAGCCCTTACGGCGCCTACTACAAGGCGTTCTACCTGATGAACCGCGGGGCGCTCCGGGCCGAGATGATCGACTTCATCGCCTCCTTCGAATCCAACGTACAGACCCTCACGATGGACGATAAAGGCAACACCAAGGCCAGGGTTCAGCAGCAGGTAAGCCGCGAATACGACTATTCGGAAGCCCTCTCCGATATGGAAGCCGCCGCCGAAATCCTGCCTTCACTGCCCTACATCCAATACAATCTGGGAAATCTGTATAGCCTGAGTTCCCGTCTGGTGGAGGCCATCGACTGCTACGACAAAGCCATCAAGCTGTATCCCTGGATGGGCAGCGCCTACTTCAACCGGGGGCTGGTGCTCATTTACCTGAAGGATAAGGAGAAGGGCTGCATCGACCTGTCCCGCGCCGGCGAACTGGGCGTGGAAGGAGCATATAACGTCATTTCCCGTTACTGCGACAAGGAGGACGGCCAGCTATGATGCGTTTCGTGAGCTTCTCCAGCGGCAGCTGCGGTAACTGCTCCCTCCTGCTGGGCCCGCATTCGGGCATCCTCATCGACGCCGGGGTGGGCATCCGCCGCATCAAGAAAGAACTGGAGGCGATTCACCTGGACTTTTCGGCCATATCGGCCATCCTCATCACCCACGACCACGGGGACCATATCCGCAGCCTGGGCTCCTTCTGCAAGCGGCTCACCGTGCCGGTGTGGACCAGCGGCGCCATCCACGACGCCCTGCTGTGGCATCCTTTCACGCGGGATTGGATCGGCCCCTGCCGGCAGGACCTGCTCCAGGGCATATGGAATCCCGTCACCGAGGATTTCGACGTGCGCTATTTCGTGGTGCCGCACGACGCCACGCAATGCATCGGCTTTGCCATCCGCTGCGAAGAGGAACTCTTCGTCCTGATGACCGATATGGGACACACCACGCCCGAAGCGCTGGAATGGGCTTCCCGGGCCAGCACGGTGGTGATCGAATCCAACTACGATATGGATATGCTCCTCGGGGGCTTCTACCCGGAGGAACTCAAACGCCGGATTTCCCACGGCATCGGCCACCTGTCCAACGACGCCTGCGCCCAGGCCATTCCGCTGTTCCTCCACGACGGTCTTCGGAACATCTTCCTATGCCATCTGAGCGGGAACAACAATACGCCCGAACTGGCCTTCGAGAGCGCCCGTGCGGCCTTGGAGGAGGCCGGCGTGGAGCCCGGAACGCTTTCCCTGCGGGTCCTCAGGCGCGGCATCGCTTCGCCCCTGCTGGTGCTGTAGGGAAAAATTTGTATATTTGTAGTCTATGAAGGACTTCATGAAATTGATGAGGCAGTACGCCTCTCCCTATAAGGGACACCTGGTAGGTGCGGTGGCCCTGAACATCTTCAGCGCGGTGTTCAACATCTTCTCCTTCGCCCTGCTGGTCCCCATCCTCAACATCCTGTTCCGCGTGGACGAAACCGTCTATGAGTTCATCCCCTGGGACAGCGCCCTGGCGTTCAAGGAAAAGCTCATCAATAACTTCTACTATTATGTATCGGCCTTCGCAGGAGCGCACGGCGTGGTGACCACGCTCTTCCTGCTGGCCGGCATTATGATTTTCTTCACCGCCCTCAAGACCAGCTGCTACTTCGGCTCCAACGCCGTGATGATTCCCATCTCCACGGGCATCGTGAAGGAACTGCGCTGCCGCATTTACAACAAGATCCTGAGCCTTCCCATCGGCTTTTTCACGGAAGAGCGCAAGGGCGACATCGTGGCCCGCATCACCGGCGACGTGTCCGAGGTGGAAAACTCCATCATCGCGTCGCTGTCCCTTCTGATCAAAGACCCCATCCTCATCGTCATTTACTTCGGCTTCCTCACCTGGGTGAGCCCGGAAATGATGGTGTTCACCATTGTCTTCGCCCCGGCTTTCATCTGGGTGATGGGCGTAATCGGCAAACAACTCAAACGACAGTCCCTGGAGGCACAGGCCCTCTGGAGCGACACGATGAGCCAGGTGGATGAAACCCTGGGCGGCCTCCGCGTGGTGAAGGCTTTCAACGCCGAAAAGAAAATGCGCGGCCGTTTCCACGACATCACGGACAAGATGCGCCGCAAGATCGCCCGCGTGAGCACCCGGCAGGCCCTCGCCCACCCCGTGAGCGAGTTCCTGGGAACCATCCTCCTGATGGTGGTCCTGTGCGTGGGCGGCGCGATGATCGTGGCCGGCAAGACCATCCTGGGGGCAGGCACCTTCCTGGACGCCCCCACCTTCATCTTCTTCCTCATCATCCTCTATTCAGTCATCGAACCCATCAAGGAACTCTCGAAAGCCACCTACGGCGTGCGCAAGGGTCTGGCCTCGATGGAACGCATCAACAAGATCCTGGAGGCCGACAATCCCATCCAGGACCCTGCGAATCCCCTCCCGCTGAAGTCCTTCGAAGACCGGATTTCCCTGGAGAACGTCTCCTTCTCCTACGACGGCAACCGGCAGATCCTGGACAACGTGAGCCTGGAGATTCCGCGCGGAAAGATGATTGCCATCGTGGGCGAATCGGGCGCCGGAAAATCCACGCTGGTGGACCTCATCCCCCGTTTTTGGGACGTCACGGGCGGCCGTATCACCCTGGACGGGAAAGACGTCCGCGAGGTGAAAGTCAAGGACCTGCGCGCCCTGATGGGGAACGTGAACCAGGAGCCCATCCTTTTCAACGACACCATCTTCAACAACATCGCTTTCGGCGTGGAAGGCGCCACCGAAGAGCAGGTGATCGCCGCCGCCAAGATCGCCAACGCCCACGAGTTCATTATGGAGAAGGAGGAAGGGTACCGGACCAATATCGGCGACCGCGGCAGCAAACTCTCCGGCGGACAACGCCAGCGCCTGTCCATCGCCCGGGCCATCCTGAAGAATCCGCCCATCCTCATCCTGGACGAGGCCACGGCCAGCCTGGACACCGAATCCGAACGGATGGTGCAGGACGCCCTGGACAAACTGATGTCCAGCCGCACCACCATCGCCATCGCCCACCGGCTTTCCACCATCAAGAATGCCGATGAAATCATCGTGATGCACGAAGGCCGCATCGTGGAACGCGGCAAGCACGAGGAACTCATCGCGCTGGGCGGCTATTACAAGAAACTCAACGATATGCAGGCCCTGTGACGAAGGGACAGAAAATAACCTTCCGAATCCTGTTCTTCCTGTACTTGGCGGGAATCCTGTTCCTGTGCTTCGGCCATTTCAAGAGCCTGCCGTCGGCCCCTACGGCCATCCTGGGCATTCCCGCAGACAAACTGGTGCATTTCGCGATGTTCCTCCCCTTCCCCATCCTGGCGTTCCTGGCCTTCGACCAGTTCACCCAGACCGCAAAGCAGACGCTCGCCTTCGTGGGCGTCACGCTGGCCGTGGGACTGATGCTCGCCGGCCTCACCGAATGGGGGCAGGCCGCCCTGACGGATTACCGGAGCGGAGAGCCCCTGGACTTTCTGGCCGATTCCCTCAGCCTTCTTACAAGCTCCGGCATCGTCACATTCTGGGACATTAGAAAACAGAAAAAATGAAGCGTATCCTCCTCATACTCGGTCTTTTTACCAGCCTTGTTGCCTGGGCGCAGCCCCGCACCGCGGACTTCCGCGAGACGACGGACTCCCTGGGACAGCGTCTTTTCCGCCGGACAGGCGTGAAAAGCGACTTCAAGCTGGAAAAAGCGCTGGTGCGGGGAAAGGCGCTGGACCTGTATTTCTCCCAGAACCTCACCGCCTTCCCCTGGCGGCCCGGGGACGAGAAATGGTTCCGCGAGCAGTTGGACAAACTCGCCGGCAAGAAATACAAAGGGTATGAGCTGGGCAGCATCTTCGCCGGCAAACAGGAGCTGGAGGAACTGCTCATTCCGGCCAATAAAGCCAACGGAAAGCCCCTTACCGCCGCCTATAGGGTGGCCGACCTGAAAGGCCAGACGCCCGCCCTCGTGCGCGGGTCGGACAATTGGCCCCAGGGCCTGAGCGGCCGCCACATCGCCCTCTGGCAAAGTCACGGCTTCTATTATAAGGAGGAAGTCGAAAGCTGGGTGTGGCAGCGCTCTCCCAACCACCGCACCGTGGAGGACATCTTCACGCAGAGCTACGTGGTCCCCTTCCTGATGCCCATGCTGGAGAACGCCGGTGCCGTGCTGCTGTGCCCGCGCGAGCGGGACCCGCAGCGGAACGAGGTGGTCTGCGACAACGACGACGCCTTCGGCGGCAAGCGCTCAGACACGGTCAGAAGGAAAGGCCGCTACAGCGAAAAAGGCAGCTGGAGCGACGCCGGAACGGGCTTTGCCGATGCCAAAGAAGTGTACGAGCTGGGCGAGAATCCCTTCACGATGGGATCGGCCCGGAAGACCGACTGCGTGGCCGTCTCTTCACAGGACGCCCCCCGCGCCGTCTGGCGTCCGGACATCCCGGAAAAGGGCGAATACGCCGTCTACGTCTCCTATAAAACCCTGGCTGGCAGCACCTCCGACGCCCGCTATACGGTCCATCACCTGGGCGGGGAAACCCTCCTGCACGTGAACCAGAAGATGGGCGGCGGGATGTGGGTGTACCTGGGCACCTTCCTTTTCGACAAGGGGACGGACGGGTACGTGGAGCTCAGTGCCAAGAGTTCCGGAATGGGCGTCGTTTCGGCCGATGCCGTCCGCTTCGGCGGCGGAATGGGCAAAGTCTCCCGCGGAGAAGGCATCTCCGGCCAGGCCGCCTACTTCGAGGGCGCGCTCTACAGTATGCAGTACGGCGGAACGGACCTCTCTCTCTTCGACGAGTGGGAGGGCGATTACACGAAGGATTTCGCAGGCCGGGGCCGATGGGTGCAGGATCTTGCGGGCGGCTCCCGCGTGAATCCCAAGCTTACGGGACGGCACATCCCCGTGGACCTTTCGCTGGCCTGGCACTCGGACGCAGGCATCACCCCGAACGACTCCATCATCGGCACGCTGGCCATCTATACCCGTCTGAACAAGAACAAGGACGTCTTCCCGAACGACGAAGACCGGATGTCCAGCCGCCTGCTCAGCGACATCGTCCAGTCGCAGGTGGTGGACGACATCCGGACCCTGTACGAGCCCCTCTGGACACGGCGCCAGATCTGGGACCGTTCCTACAGCGAGAGCCGTACGCCCAACGTGCCGGCCCTCCTGCTGGAAATCCACTCGCACCTGAACTTCGCCGATATGCGCTACGGGCTGGACCCGACCTTCCGCTTCACCGCGGCCCGCGCCGTCTATAAAGGCATCCTGAAGTACCTTTCCGCACGCTACGGCTGCTCCTATGCCGTGCAGCCCCTGCCGGTGCAGGATTTCAAGGTGGCTTTGGCCGACAGGAAGGCCGTCCTGAGCTGGGCCCCCGTCAGCGACCCGCTGGAGCCCACCGCCGAACCCGCCTACTATCGGGTTTACACCCGGGTGGACGACGGCGCGTTCGATGCGGGCAAGCAGGTGTCGGATACGGAGGTAACCCTGCCCATCGAGCCCGGAAAGCTTTATTCCTTCAAGATTACGGCCTGCAACGGCGGCGGCGAAAGCTTCCCCTCGGAGATTCTCTGCGCAGGCCTCTCGGATGCCGGCGGACCCAGTCCCGACGTATGGGTGGTAAACAATTTCACCCGCATTTCCGCACCGGTCTGGTTCGATACGACGCAGTATGCCGGCTTCCTGGACAACCTGGACAGCGGCGTGCCGTGGGGAACGGACTATCTCGTCGCCGGCGAAGTCTTCCAGTTTATGCGCACCAGCAACTGGGCGGAAGACGCGAACCCCGGCTTTGGCGGATCCTATACGGACCGCGCCGGACAGGCCGTGGCCGGGAACGGTTTCGATTTCGTATTCCCGCACGCGCAAGCCATCCTGGCAGCCGGGTACAACGTAGAATCCTCTTCGGCTTCCGCCTTCGACGGAACCTCGAAGGCTTTTGCCGTGGATGTCATCTGCGGAAAACAGCTTACCACCGTCGTGGGTCGCGGGGCGGTGCCCAACCGCTATTCTGTATTCACGCCCGAACTGCAACAAGCCCTTCTCCGCTTCACCTCCGGCGGCGGCAACGTGGTCATTTCCGGTTCTTACATCGGCACGGACGCCTGGGACGCCGTCTATCAGGGTGTTCCCAAGGCCCCGGACGCCACGCGTGATTTCGTGAAAGAAGTGCTGGGCTATCAGTGGGTGACGAATTTCGGCGACCACGGCGGACGCGTCGTCCCCGCCCGCGGCAGCGGTCTTCCCGCCGCCTCCTACAACCGCGACTGGTCTCCCGCCGTCTACCGCGTGGAAAGCCCGGACGGCATCAAGCCCGCCTCTTCCAGCGCCTCCATTCTGATGCGCTATCGTGAAGGCCGCATCCCCGCCGCCGTCTGGTACGACGGCCCGGCCCGCTCCGGTCCCGGCTCCGCCTACCACGTGGCAGCCTTCGGCTTCCCCCTGGAAACCTCCCCGGAGATGCCTGAGCTGCTGAAAGCTGTTCTGCGGAAATTCTAAACTACATCCTTTCCGGAAGGGCGATGCCCAGCAGGGCCATCGCGGAGCGCAGCGTGCGCGCCAAAGCAGCGATGAGGGCGAGGCGGTATTTCAGTACCGCCTGGTCCGCTTCCTTCAGGATGGGCGTATCGTGATAATACTGGTTGAACTCCTTCGCCAGGTCGTAGGCGTAGTTGGCGATGACGGCGGGACTGAGGGCGGCGCCGGCTTCGGAGACCTTCACCGGGAACAGGGAAAGGAGCTGCGTGAGGCGGATTTCCTTGGCCGAGGGCTCCGCACCCAGGGCGTCGGCCGGGCCGAAGGGAACGGTGGCTTTCCGGAGAATGGAGCAGATGCGCGCGTGGGTGTACTGGATGAAGGGGCCGGTGTTTCCGTTGAAGTCGATGGACTCCGCAGGGTTGAAGAGCATCGTCTTCTTGGGGTCCACCTTGATGATGAAATACTTCAGGGCACCCAGGCCGATCATATGGTAGAGGCGATCCTTCTCCTCTTCGGGGACATCGGCCAGTTTGCCGCTTTCCTCGGAGGTCTTCTTCGCCTCCTGATACATACTCTCGATGAGGTCGTCGGCATCCACCACGGTGCCTTCGCGGGATTTCATCTTGCCTTCCGGAAGCTCCACCATCCCGTAGCTGAGGTGGTAGATGCGGGAGGCCCAGTCGAAGCCCAGCTTGGCGAGGATGAGCTTCAGCACCTGGAAATGATAATCCTGCTCATTGCCCACCACATAGACGTGGGAATCCAGGTTATAGGTATTGAAGCGGCGCTCCGCCGTACCCAGGTCCTGGGTGATGTAGACGGAGGTGCCGTCGCCCCTTAGCACGAGCTTCCGGTCCAGGCCGTCGGCCGTGAGGTCGCACCACACGCTGCCGTCGGGGTCTTTCGTGAAGACGCCCATCTCCAGACCCTTCTGCACCAGTTCCTTACCCAGCAGGTAGGTTTCGCTCTCGTGGTCCACCTGGTCGAAGGTGATGCCCAGGGCTTTATAGGTCTCGTCGAAGCCTTTGTACACCCAGCCGTTCATCATCGCCCAGAGTTCCCGCACGTGCGGCTCGTTCTGCTCCCACGCTACCAACATCTTGTGCACCTCTTCCAGCACCTCCGGATGCTCTTTTTCCAGCTTGGCATAGGCCACGTAGCAGTCTCCCACCAGGTGGTCGCCCTTCTTGCCGGTGCTTTCCGGCGTGGCGCCGCCGAAAAGCTTCTCCCAGGCGTACATACTCTTGCAGATGTGTACGCCGCGGTCGTTGACGATGGTGCTCTTGATGACCTCGTTTCCGCAGGCCTTGAGGATGCGGGAAACGCTGTCCCCCAGGAGGTTGTTGCGGATGTGGCCCAGGTGAAGGGGCTTGTTGGTGTTGGGGCTGGAGAACTCCACCATAATGCGCTTGCCGGTGGAGGGCAGCTGCCCGAAGGAGTCATCGGCCGCAATCCCCTGCAGGACCTCGTTCCAGTAGACCGGCGAGAAGGACAGGTTCAGGAAGCCTTTCACGCTGTTGTAGGCCGATATCTCCGGAACGTTGTCCACCAGCCACTGACCGATGGCATTCCCGGTGACGTCCGGCGCCTGACGGGTGATCTTCAGAAGCGGGAAGGTGACGAGGGTATAATCCCCCTCGAACTCCTTCCGGGTAACAGAAACCTGAAGTGACGTTTCCGCCACTTCAGTTCCGTAAATAGCCAGGATGGCCTGTGCGGCCTTCTGCTGGATGAAACTCTCCGCGCTCATTATCCCAGGTAGCCCTTAAGGAGTTTGCTGCGGGACGGGCTCTTGAGCCTGCGGATGGCTTTTTCCTTAATCTGGCGCACGCGCTCACGGGTGAGGCCGAAACGTTCGCCAATCTCTTCGAGCGTCATTTCCTGGCAGCCGATGCCGAAGAAGCTCTTGATAATCTCCCGCTCGCGATCCGTAAGGGTGGAGAGGGCGCGCTCGATTTCGGTGTTGAGGCTCTCGTTCACGAGGCCCTTATCCGCCGACGGGGAATCGTCGTTGGGAATCACGTCCAGCAGGCTATTGTCCTCGCCTGCCACATCAGCGTCCACACTGATGTGGCGGCTGCCGACGCGGAGGGTATCCGAGATCTTGTCCTTGGGGACGTCGATCATCTCCGAGAGTTCCTCGTTCGTGGGCTGGCGCTCGTTCTCCTGCTCGAAACGGGTGAGGGCCTTGTTGATCTTGTTCA
Source organism: Bacteroidales bacterium (assembly GCA_016281315.1). Classification (GTDB taxonomy): domain Bacteria; phylum Bacteroidota; class Bacteroidia; order Bacteroidales; family UBA932; genus Cryptobacteroides. The sequence continues at coordinate 16,529 of JAEEIJ010000013.1, read as the reverse complement.
GGGAGCCCACCTGGTTCAGGGGAAGACGGACGATGCGGCTCTGCTCTGCGAGGGCCTGCAGGATGCTCTGGCGAATCCACCACACGGCGTAGGAGATGAACTTGAAGCCACGGGTTTCGTCGAATTTCTCCGCGGCCTTGATCAGGCCCAGGTTCCCCTCGTTGATGAGGTCCGGAAGACTCAGTCCCTGGTTCTGGTACTGCTTGGCGACGGACACCACGAAACGCAGATTCGCGCGGGTGAGTTTCTCCAGGGCTTCCTGGTCTCCTTTGCGGATGCGCTGCGCCAGTTCCACTTCTTCATCGGGGGTAACCAGCTCTTCGCGGCCGATTTCCTGCAGGTACTTGTCCAGCGACGCGCTCTCGCGGTTGGTGATGGACTTGGTGATTTTTAATTGCCTCATTGCGTAAACGGTTTTTCTACTTTACTTGCCGAAGCCGAAGTAGAAAGTGCGTCCGTTTGCATCGATACCTTCTATATAGATACCACGCGAAGCCTTCTTTGCCTTGGCAACGACATCTTCGGGTTTCGAAACGGGTTCGTCGTTCACATAGACGATGATGCTGCCCGCCTGGGCGCCTGCATCGGCCATCTTGCCGGCCGCAAGGGAGACAATCTCCACCCCGCTCTTCAAGCCTTTCGCCTTCAGCACTTCCGGCGACGCCGCCTTGAGGCGGGCTCCGTAGAAAGCCACAGTGCCTTCCGCATCCTTGGTTCCATTCGCCTGCTCGGCGGCCTGGAAGGTTACTTCGGCCTGCGACTCCTTACCGTCGCGGATGTATGTGAGCGTGGCTTTGTCGCCGGGATGATAGCTTCCTACCTTTGCCTGGACGGAAGAGGCGTCCGTAATCTTCTGGCCGTCGATGGCCACGATGACGTCGTTCTTCTTCAGGCCGGCTTTGTCTGCGGCACTCCCCTTCAAAACCTCGTTAATATATACGCCCGAGACGGAGGAAAGTTTCATTTCGTCGGCAAACTTTTTATCCACACTGCCCATCGTGATGCCCAGCATCGCGCGTTTCACGCTGCCGAAGTCGATCAGATCCTCGGCGATGCGCTTGACGATATTCACGGGAACGGCGAAGGAATAACCGGTATAGGCGCCGGTCTGCGAGATGATGGCGGTATTGATGCCCACCAGTTCGCCCTTCTTGTTCACCAGGGCGCCGCCGGAATTGCCGGGATTCACGGCCGCATCCGTCTGGATGAAGGACTCGATCTTGAACTCACCGGTGTAGTTGGGCATCGAGCGGCCTTTCGCGCTCACGATGCCGGCGGTGATGGTGCTGCGCAGCTGTTCTCCCAGGGGTGAGCCGATGGCAAGCACCCACTCGCCCAGGCGCAGGGCGTCGCTGTCGCCCATCGGGAGGGTGGGTAGCCCCTCGGCCTCCACTTTCAGGATGGCGACGTCGGTGACGGGATCCGTGCCCACGACGGTGGCCTCGTACTGCTGGTTGTTATTCAGGGTGACCTGAATGCTGGTGGCGCCCGCCACTACGTGGTTGTTCGTCACGATGTAGCCGTCCGGGCGGATGATCACGCCGCTGCCGCTCCCCTTCTGCTCCCGGGACTGGGGCTGGCCGTATTCCTCGCCGAAGAAAAAGCGGAAGAATGGATCGTTGAGCTGGTACTGCTGCCGCACCGTCACTTCCACGTAAACCACGGCCTCCACGGCCGATTCTGCCGCATAGGTAAAGTCCGGATAATCGCTGTCTGCCAAATTGACAGTGCGGGTTTCAATCACGTTTCCGGCGGTATCCGTCACGATGGGTGCGGGCTGGGTAACTTTCACCACGGCAAACGCCGTAAGGCCTCCTGCCAGAACAGAAAGCAACACGGTCAAAAATCCTCTTTTCATAGTATCGTAAGTTTTAAAATTTTCCGCAGGGATAAATTTCAAAACTTATGCCAAGAAGGGCTAGAACAGACGTCCGTTGAACTTGCCGGCGAGGCCTTTGAGTTCCTCTTCCGTGGCGGGGCGGTCCAGGGCCTTTTTGCGCTCTTCCTGGAACTGGGCCTTGAGGCGGGCGAACTGACGCTTGGTGTCCAGGGTGAACTCCCCGTTTTCAATCCAGGTATAATAGGAAGGATCGCTTTCCCACACCTCCCGGGCTGTACGGCCCTTGTGTTTGCCGAAACTCACGCAGGGTTCGCCGTCGTCGTTCAGGATGAGGCGGCCGGCGAAGTCCACCGTACGGGGACGGCCGCCGATCTTGGAGAGGGCGTCCACATCGTTCTTCAGCACTTCCTGCTGGTATTCCGTGGGCTCCTTGTAGCGATCCAGCTGGGATTTCAGCACTTCCAGGGTGGCGAGGGTATCGGCCTCCGCCGTATGGGCGTTCTCGAAATCGGAGCCGCCGCAGTAGAAACGGTAGGCGGCCCGCAGATTCCGGGGTTCGAAGTGGTGGTAGATGTTCTGCACGTCCACCATCTTGCAGCCGTGCAGGTCCACTTTATTCAGAAGGTCCAGCATTTCCTGCGCTTTCTCGCGGGATTCCGGTTTCTGGAGCCGGCTTACGCAATAGGCCCGTACGCGCTCGATTTCCTCGGCCAGCAGGGGCAGGTCGAATTTGGCGCTGTTGAAGCCGGCAAGGTCGCAGTCTTCCATCCATTCGATCACTTCCGGAAGCAACTCGATGAATTTGGGGCAGCCCACCAGGTCCTCGTCCTTCACGCCGTTCACTTCCGACGCCTGCGGGGCGATGGGAATCTGCCTGCGGTTTTCGTAATCCCAGGGCTTGATCTTCCAGGTTTTGATTTTCACCTCGCCATCCGGCATAGCCTTGACGAAGCTCAGTTCGATGATTCCGTCCGTAGCGATGTTCAGGCCGGTGCTTTCGATGTCGAAGAAAAGCAGCGGCCGCTGAAGGTTGAGTTCCATATGCTTATTGGATCATGATGGGCATCAGGATGCCGCAGACTTTCTCGCTTTCGGCCTCCTCTTCCGCGGGGAGGATGAGGGCGGCGCGACGGGCATCGGCGAACTTGATCACCAGGCCGTTGCAACCCATATTGGCGAGGATTTCCGTGAGGAAAGTGCTCTTGAAGCCGATGGTGAGTTCATCGCCCGCATAGTTGCAGTTGATCTTTTCGTAGGCGGCGAGGGCAAAGCCCAGATCCTGGGCGCTGATTTCCAGCTGGCCTTCCTTGAGGGTGAACTTGATGTGGTTGGAGGCCTTGTTCGCGCATACGGCCACGCGCTTGACGGTGTTCAGCAGGAGCTGACGGTCTATCTGCAGCACGTTGGCGTTGTTCATCGGGATTACGTCGCGGTACTTGGGATACTTGCCCACCACCAGACGGCACACCATCGTGGTGCTGCCGAAGGTGAACTGCGCATTGTTGCTGTCGAAGGCGATCTCCACCGTCTCCACATCCTTGCCGATGATGGAACGGAGCACGTTCGCGGGCTTTTTGTGCAGGATGAAGGAAGCTTTCTCAGCGGCTTTCACGTCCTTGGTGGTGTAGCAGATGAGCTTATGGGAATCCGAGGCCACCAGCGTGGTGCTTTCCGGGGCGATGTCGAAGAAGATACCGTTCATCGCGGGACGGATTTCATCGTCGGCCGTGGCATATACCGTGCTCTGGATGCCGTCCACCAGGCTTCCTGCGGGGAATTCCACCTTGAGGGCATCGGCCCCGGTGCCCTTGATCTCCGGATAATCGTCCGCCGGGAAATACGGGAGGGCCGAATGACCGCTGGCCCAGGTGCACTCGATGGAGCTGTCGCTCACCGTCTTGATGCCCAGGGGCTGGTCCGGCAGTTCCTTCAGGAGGTCCATCAGGTGACGGGCGGGAATGGCGACGGAGCCGTCTTCCGGGGCGTCGTCCACGGCGATGGCGGTGCGGAGCGTAAGTTCCGAATCCGATGCGGTGATTTCCAGGTTACCGCCCTTGAGAACAAAGAGGAAGTTCTCCAGGATGGGGAGCGGAGACTTGGACGGAATGGCCTTGGATACATCCATAAGGGCCTTCAGGAGATTGGTGCTGGAGATGGTCAGTTTCATATAGCGTTATCTTTTATTTCACAAGCATACAAATATAAGGAAAATCTTTTTAAATCGCGCCGGATGCCCCGTAAAAATATCAGGCTCCTCCTCGGCGCTAAAGGGGATCGTCCCCGGGAAAAACTACATCAGCCAGCGGGACATGTCCCTGCCGGCGGCAAGGCCTTCGCGGATTTGGGTTGAGGAGATGGTGACGAGGGGGGCTTTCAGCAAATGGATGCGGTACGAAGGGTCTTCGCGCAGGAGACGGGCCCGGTCATGACCGCGGTGGTAGCCCTTCCGGGGAAATACCACCACACCGTATTCGCGCAGGATGCGCTCGTGGAAGCGCCAGCCGGCAAAAGAGGCCAGGTTGTCGGCGCCGATCACCAGGGTAAAATCATTCTCCGGTTCCCGTTCCCGGAGCGTATCCAGCGTACGGATGGTGTACTGGGGCGGTGTCATCCTGAGTTCGATGTCCTCAACCTGCACATTGAGGTCCGGATGCCTTTTCACGGCGGCCACCGCCGCCTCGAAACGGGCCTCCCCCGCCGGAAGGCTGTGATGCTGCTTGAAGGGATTCTGAGGAGTCACCACCAGATACACCTTGTCAAATCCGGCTTCCTGTGTGAGGAAACGGATGATGGCCTCGTGGCCTTTGTGAAGGGGATTGAAACTCCCGCTGTAGACGGCGATGTTCATTCCACGCAAAGATACAACTTTTTTCCGAGGTGCGCCCCGGCGCCAGCGGGTGAGAATTGACAAAAGTGGCCCTTTTTGATGAATTTGAGTCACCGTTGGTGGTTGATTTTTCACAAAAAGCGGGGTTTTTGTCGAAACTCACCATCTCAGGGGGAAGGGGCGCCGAAATTTTCGTATATTTGTACAATTTAGCAATTTGACTATGTCCGGCAAAGTTCTCATCTTCTCGGCCCCTTCCGGCAGCGGAAAAAGCACCATCGTAAGCCATATCCTGAGCCTGCATCCGGAGATTGAATTCTCCGTAAGTGCAACATCTCGGCCGCCGCGGGGGACAGAGCAGGACGGCGTGGAGTATCTTTTCTACAGCGCCGACGTTTTCCGGAAACTGGTGGCCGAAGATAAATTCGTGGAGTACGAGGAAGTGTACCCGGACCGCTTCTACGGCACGCTCAAGAGCGAGGTGAACCGCATCTGGGCCAAGGGGCACGTGATTGTCTTCGACGTGGACGTAAAGGGCGGGGTGTCCCTCAAAAAGTACTTTGGAGACGCCGCGCTCTCCGTTTTCATCCAGGCCCCGTCCATCGAAGAACTCCGCAAACGGCTTATCGCCCGCGCCACGGACCCGATGGACGCCATCGAAACCCGGGTTGCCAAAGCCGCCGAGGAAATGACCTACGCGCCCAAGTTCGACAAAGTGCTGGTGAACGATCAACTGGAAGAGGCCTACCGCCATGCAGAGGCCATGGTGGATGCTTTCCTGAAAAAATGATTATGAACCTCATGCCTGACAATAGGCTGGAAAGAGTGTGAAGTGAGTGAGAGTGAGAGTGAGGGTGAGGGTGAGGATGAAGGTGGACCAGGTCCAGGGGGTTTTTGGACGAGGTTTACTTTAATGTGCTGGACCAGGTCCAGCACTAATGCACTGGAGGGTCCTAGAATGCACTATCGTTGGACCAGGTCCAGCACCTAAAATTCAACCTCGTCCAAATATGGTGGAAACCACGTCCATTCATGGCCTGGACCAGGTCCAATAGCCACCAGAACCGCCAAAGCTACCAGAAGCGCCAGGACCACAAAACTGCCAATGACCACCGGGCTCACCGGAGCCACCAGCCATTTAGCCGTTCCGGACGGCTATCTGCGCATCCCAAGGGCACCCGCTTTGTTCTTTTCTTAAAAATTATTAAATTTGTGGGCTTAAGAACCTTTTAATCTACATTATAATTATGGTATCCTACAAAGAAATCGGCCTGGTGAACACCCGCGAGATGTTTGCGAAGGCCGTTGCCGGCGGTTACGCCATCCCCGCATTCAATTTCAACAATATGGAGCAGCTGCAGGCCATCATCCAGGCCAGCGCGGAGACCAAGAGCCCGGTCATCCTCCAGGTTTCCAAGGGGGCCCGTAACTACGCCAACCAGACCCTTCTCCGCTATATGGCGGAAGGTGCCGTCCAGTATGCCAAGGAACTGGGCTGGGAGCACCCCCAGATTGTCCTGCACCTGGACCACGGGGACAGCTTCGAGCTGTGCAAGAGCTGCGTGGACATGGGCTTCAGCAGCGTGATGATCGACGCCTCTTCCCTGCCCTATGAGGAGAACATCGCCCTCACCAAGCAGGTGGTGGACTATGCCCACAAGTACGACGTAACCGTTGAGGCCGAACTAGGCGTTCTGGCCGGCGTGGAAGACGAGGTTTCCGCAGAGGAATCCCACTACACCCGTCCGGAGGAAGTGATCGACTTCGCCACCCGCACCGGCTGCGACTCCCTCGCCATTTCCATCGGCACCAGCCACGGCGCCTATAAGTTCAAACCCGAGCAGTGCACCCGCGACCCCAAGACCGGCCGCCTGGTTCCTCCGCCGCTCGCCTTCGACGTCCTGCACGAGATCGAGAAGAAACTCCCCGGCTTCCCCATCGTCCTCCACGGCTCGTCCTCCGTTCCCCAGGAATACGTGGACATCATCAATGCCAATGGTGGCAAGCTCCCGGATGCCGTTGGAATTCCCGAGGAACAGCTCCGCGAAGCCGCCAAGAGCGCCGTCTGCAAGATCAACATCGACTCCGACAGCCGTCTGGCGATGACCGCCGCCGTGCGCAAGGTCTTCAACGAGAAGCCCGGCGAGTTCGACCCCCGCAAATACCTGGGTCCCGCCCGCGACGAGATGAAGAAGCTCTATATTCACAAGATCGTCAACGTGCTGGGTTCTAACGGAAAAGCCGAATAATGAAAAGAATCCTCATCACCCTGTTGGCCGCGCTGATGTGCGGCCAACTGCTTTTCGGCCAGGTGTTTACCGAGGCCTCGGACCTCACGCTCGTGGGCAAGCTGATGCCCACCCCGAACCCCTATCACCGGGTGGATACCGTCAAGTACAAGGGCTTCACCAAGGGTGAGAACAAACAGGTGCGCTGCCCCGCCGGGGTGGCCGTCGCCTTCAAGACAGACTCCCCCGCCATCTGGGCAAAGGCTATCGGCAATTTCCAGTGGAGCATACGCAACACGATGCAGATGGCCTACATCGGCTTCGACCTCTACATCCGCAAGGACGGGCAGTGGCTCTGGGCCGGGGCCGACTGCCAGCGCCAGAACAAGCCTGATGAGCCCATCGCCGTCGTCAAGGATATGGAGCCCGGCGTGGAGCGCGAGTGCCTTTTGTATCTTCCCATTTACACCGACGTTTCGTCCGTGGTCATCGGCATTGAAGAGGGCTGCCATATCGAGCCGATGGAGAATCCCTTCCGCCACCGCGTAGCCATCTTCGGCTCCAGTTACACGCAGGGCATCTCCATCAGCCGCAGCGGAATGGCCTATCCTTCGCAGTTCTCCCGCCACACCGGCATCCAGATGCTGAACCTGGGCTGCAGCGGCAACTGCAAGATGCAGCCGTATTTCGCGGATGTGCTGGCCGATGTCGAGGCCGATGCCTTCGTCTTCGACGCCTTCTCCAACCCGGACGCGAAGATGATTAAGGAGCGTCTCTTCCCCTTCATCGAACGGATGAGGGCCGCCCATCCGGGCAAGCCCCTCATCTTCCAGCAGACCATCTACCGCGAGCGCCGGAACTTCAACACCAAGGTGGAAGCCGCCGAGTCTGCCAAGCAGCAGATGGCCGACAGCCTGATGAAAATCGCCGTCAAAAAGTACAAGGACGTGTATTTCATCCCCACCAACGCCACCGCCCCGCTCCACGAAACCTCCGTGGACGGCACGCACCCGGACGACTACGGTTATTATCTGTGGGCCCGCAGCATCGAGAAACCAATCCTGAAGATTCTCCGCAAATACGGTTTGAAATAAGAGCTACTTATTGGTTTCCGGCAGCAGCACGCGCCGGACGTTGCAACCGATATAATTACCTATGACTATAATGGGATAGTACCACAGGATGGCGCTGTCCCATTTCCATGCAGCGACCAGGTAAACTACGTCGGCGATGGAGTGATAGAAGCCGCACACAATGAAAAGCGGCACGCCGAACAGCACGGGCACGATGGACTTGGTGCTGCGGTACAGCCACACGGCGATGTCGATGATGAGGCCACAGCCGATGGCGCGGATGAGGCTCCGCCAGGGGCCCTGTGCCAGGCGGCCGGCAACGACGGTCTGGGCCCTTTCCCCCATCTCCCCGCCGATGGCCACCACCAGCAGGCCCAGCAGGATGCAGCCCACTACGTTCCAGAGCCAGATTTTCACCAGCGCCGGAATGTCCGTCATCACGCCGGCCTTGCCGGTATAGAGGAGCGTCCCGGAAAGGACCACGCCCACCAGGCCGAAAGCGAAGATGATGGCGCCGGGAAGGCCGCCGAGGGCCAGGAAACCGCAGGCGCCCAGGCCTATCAGGAGGCCGGCCATCAGGGATTGTCTGTCTGCAAGTGCCATAACTTGATTTTTGCTTCCCAAATATACGAAAAAATGTTATCTTTGTGGATTAGAAAACACTAAAAACATCATTGATATGAAAACCATTCGTCTCATCGCTTCCCTGGCCGCCATGGGTATCGCCGTGGCCGCATTTGCCCAGAACCCCACCGTTCAGCAGGCTCAGCAGCAGGTCCAGCAGGCAGAAAAAGACCTGCAGCAGGCCCAGCAGAAAGCCGACAAACAAATCCGCGAGAGCCAGCGTCAGATTGACGTACTGGAGCGCCAGGCCGATGTAGCCAAGGACCAGTACAACGCCGGCAAGAAGAACCTTTCCGTGATGAAGCAGGCCATCAAGGCCAAGCAGGACGTGATCAAGGCCCGCAAGTCGGCCCTCAAGCTGGAGAAGAAATCCCGCAAGGTGGACGACGGTGTCCTGGACGCCACGGATCAGGCGATGCTTTCCAGCCTGCAGGCGGAAATCAAGGGCCTGGAGTCTGAACTCAAGGCCGCCAAGAGGGACTACAAGGACGCCGAAAAGAAGGTAAACGAGAACAAGAAGTCCCTGAATGAGGCCCAGAAGAAGATTAAGGCCGCCAAGAAGGACATCAAGGAGGCCAAGAAAGACGTGAAGGCCGCGAAGAAGGACGTCAAGGACAGCAAGAAGGCGCATAAGGCCGCCAGCGAGGCTGCTGAGGCAGCAGCAGCCGCCACCAAGGCTGCGGCCGAAGCAGAGGCTGCCGCCCAGGCCGCCCAGCAGGCAGAAGCCGCCGCCAACGCCGCCCAGGAAGCTATCCAGGAAGCTCCCGTGATTGAGGAGGCTCCCGCCGCCGAACCCGTGGCCGAACCCGCCGCTCCCGCAGCAGCCCCCGCCGCCGAATAATGGGCCGCATCATCCTCACAGGAGACCGCCCCACCGGCAAACTCCATCTAGGACACTATGTAGGGTCCCTGCGCAACCGCGTCCTCCTGCAGAACGAGGGCAACTATGACCGTATGTTCGTGTTCATCGCGGACGTGCAGGCCCTCACGGACAACGCGGACAATCCGGAGAAAGTGCGCCAGAACATCATCGAGGTGGCCCTGGACTATCTTTCCTGCGGCCTGGACCCGGAGAAAGTTACCATCTTCATTCAGAGTCAGATTCCGGAGCTGCACGAAATGACGCAGTTCTTCTCGAACCTGGTCACGGTGCAGCGCCTGCAGCGCAATCCCACCGTGAAGGCCGAGATGGCCCTGCGCGGGTTCAACGGCGAGACGGAGAACGACAACCAGCGCGGCCTGCCGGTAGGCTTTTTCACCTACCCCATCTCGCAGGCGGCCGATATCTGCGCCTTCCGTTCCACCACCGTTCCCGTGGGCGAGGACCAGGAGCCGATGATCGAGCAGTGCCGGGAAATCGTGCGCAGTTTCAACGGAACCTATAAATGCGACGTACTGGTGGAGCCGGAAATTCTCCTGCCCTCCAACCTGGTGTGCCGCCGCCTGCCCGGAACGGACGGGAAAGCCAAAATGTCCAAGTCCCTCGGAAACTGCATCTACCTTTCGGATACGCCCCAGGAGATGGAGCAGAAGGTGAAGGGGATGTTCACGGACCCGGGCCATTTACGGGTGGAAGATCCCGGCAAGGTGGAAGGAAATACCGTGTTCACCTACCTGGACGCCTTCTGCGAACCTGGTGATTTCGCGAAGTTCTGGTCGGATTACGCCAACCTGGACGAGCTGAAGGACCATTACAGCCGCGGCGGCCTGGGGGATATGAAATGCAAGAAGTTCCTCATCCAGGTGCTGCACGACCGTCTGGATCCCATCCGCGCACGCCGCCACGTCTACGAACAGGACATTCCAGGCGTGTATGAGATTCTCCGGAAAGGCTCAGAAGCCGCGCGGGAAGTAGCCGCCGAAACCCTGCACCGGATGAAGGATGCGATGAAGATCAATTACTTCGACGACGCAGCGCTCATCGCGGAACAGGCAGCCAAATACAGGCAATAAAAGTAAGCGACGCTTTCGGGCGTCGCTTACTTTTTTACTGTTCGTCCGGACCCTGGTCCTGCGGGCCGCCGGGCTGAGGTCCCTGGGGACCGCCCTGGAACGGACCCTGAGGGCCGCCCTGCTGGGCGCCGGCCGATGCCTGGTACATCTTCTCGAAAGCCTTGTTCAGCTGCTCGGAGTACTTGTCGATATCGGCAAGGTTCTGGGCCTTCACGGCCTCCTTCAGGGAATTGCAGGCGCTTTCCACCTCGCTCTTCACATCGGCGGGCACTTTGTCGCCGTTCTCCTTCAGGAATTTCTCGGCCTGGAAGGTGAGGGCATCGGCATTGTTGATCTTGTCGATGCGTTCCTTCTCCGCCTTATCGGCCGCTTCGTTGGCCTTGGCCTCGTCCCGCATGCGCTGGATTTCGGCGTCTGACAGGCCGCTGGAGGCCTCGATGCGGATGTGCTGCTCCTTGCCGGTGGCCTTATCTACGGCCGACACGTTCAGGATGCCGTTGGCATCGATATCGAAGGTAACTTCAATCTGAGGCACGCCGCGCGGGGCGGGAGCGATGCCGTCCAGGTGGAAGATGCCAATCTGCTTGTTGTCCTTGGCCATCGGGCGCTCGCCCTGCAGCACGCGGATTTCCACGCCGGGCTGATTGTCGGCCGCGGTGGAGAAGATCTGGCTCTTCTTGGCCGGGATGGTAGTATTGGACTCGATGAGCTTGGTCATCACGCCGCCCAGGGTTTCGATACCTAAGCTCAGCGGAGTAACATCCAGCAGGAGGACGTCCTTCACGTCGCCGGCCAGCACGCCGCCCTGAATGGAGGCGCCGATGGCGACCACCTCGTCCGGGTTCACGCTCTTGTTGGGTTCCTTGCCGAAGAAGTTCTTCACCAGTTCCTGCACGTAAGGGATACGGGTGCTGCCGCCCACCAGCAGGACCTCGTCGATGTCCGAGGGGCTGAGGTGTGCATCGGAGAGCGCCTGACGGCAAGGAGCGATGCTGCGCTGGAACAGGGCGTCCGAGAGCTGCTCGAACTTGGCGCGGGTGAGCGTCTTGGCCAGGTGCTTGGGCACGCCGTCCACGGGCATAATATAAGGAAGGTTGATTTCCGTAGAGGTCTGGCTGGAGAGCTCAATCTTGGCTTTTTCGGCCGCCTCTTTCAAACGCTGGAGGGCCATCGGGTCCTTCTTGAGGTCCAGGCCGCCGTTCTCGGATGCGAACTCCTGGGCCAGCCAGTCGATGATCACCTGGTCGAAGTCGTCACCGCCCAGGTGGGTGTCGCCATTGGTGGAGAGCACTTCGAACACGCCGTCGCCCAGCTGCAGGATACTGATATCGAAGGTACCGCCGCCCAGGTCGTACACCGCCACTTTCATATCCTTGTCCTTCTTATCAAGGCCATAGGCGAGGGCCGCGGCCGTGGGCTCGTTGATGATACGCTTCACGTCCAGACCCGCGATGCGGCCGGCCTCCTTGGTGGCCTGGCGCTGGGAGTCCGAGAAATAGGCGGGCACCGTAATGACGGCTTCCGTCACGTCCTGACGCAGGTACTCCTCCGCGGTCTTCTTCATCTTCTGAAGAATCATGGCCGATATCTCCTGCGGCGTGTAGAGCTTGCCGCCGATATCCACACGGGGGGTGTTGTTCTCTCCGCGGACCACCTTATAGGGCACGCGGTTCACTTCCGTAGTCACTTGATCGAAGGTTTCCCCCATAAAACGCTTGATGGAGAAAACGGTGTTGTTGGGGTTCGTGATGGCCTGCCTCTTGGCGGGAGAGCCGATTTTCCGTTCTCCGCCGTCGGTGAAAGCCACCACGGAAGGGGTGGTGCGCTGCCCCTCGTTGTTGATGATGACGGTGGGCTGGTTGCCCTCCATCACTGCGACGCAGGAGTTTGTGGTTCCCAGGTCGATGCCGATAATCTTACCCATAGTATAATTCCTTTTAATTGTTTGCGTAAAAAAACTTGGCGCCACCTTTTTGAGGCGACGCCAGGAATTAATCGAACTTCGTGCCAGCTATCCGAATGCTGACAAAATGGCAGAAAAGCAGCCGTTAGAAGCGCATACCCAGGGTTACAATGGCATCGAATCCCTTATAGCGGGCTGTCACTTCGGGCAGCTGGTAGGCGGGATCGTCGCTCACCCACTTGTCTGTGTAGGGATAGGTGCCGGCCGATGCATCGTAGTCGTAGTACTGATAAGGGACGAAGTACTGGTTGGGCCGGATGCGGTAGCGGAGGGCGACATCGGCAAAGAAAGCGCCCCATTTGTAGCCGGCTCCCAGAGTGATCTGGTGCTTCATAAGAGCGGCGCGTTCATCCGAAGTAAGCGGATACACGCGGAGTTCCCCGTTGTCGTCATAGGCCAGGAAGGCGTGCTCCCCGGAAGTGGTGAGGCCGTAACCGGCGCGAAGCGACAGGGCGTCCGTCAGGTTCCCCTCCACGCCTACGCGAAGCATATGGCTGGCGCCCAGGACATCGTGAATATCGGCATTGGCATCCAGGATATACTGGGGCTGACCATAGTAGACGGCCGATTCATCTTCCAGGCGGAACTTGGAGCGGCCGTAGTTGACCACTTCCCAGTCTGCGCTGAGCAAGGCCCACTTCCCGAGGGTATATGCAACACCGGCGTTGAAGCGCCAGGGGCTTACGAGGGTGTAGCTGTCGTCCCATTCCGGCGAGGAGGAGGCGTTCAGGCGAACGCCGGACACCACGGCCTGATTGGAAACGGCCATACGGGTTTCCACGTTCATAATGGTAGGGGTCTGGATGGCCGCACCCACGCGGAGACCGGCCACCGGACGCCACAGGGCGCCCACCTTAAAGTAAACGCCGGATCCCTTGGCGTCGAAGATGCGCTTGCCTTCCAGATACTGGAAACGGCCGTGCGGATTCTCGTCGAAGGCGATGTCCGGGAAGGTGGAAGGATCGTCGGGGGCCTCATACCAGTATTCGCCCTGGCCGTAACTGAGGCGGGTGATGCCCAGGTTGGTGCCCAGGTAGAACTTGTCGCTCCAGTTGAAGCCCATATTGATCACCATATCGTGCTTGAAGCCCTTGGTCTGGAAACCGTACTTCTGATAGAGCGGGGCTACGACGCCGGTCTTGCCGCCGCCTTTGTCCCAGTCCGTCAGGCCGAGGTACTGGCCGCCGACCATACCGATGACGCCGCTCCGATAGGAAGTCATCGCATCCCAGGGCAGTCCGTAGGTGGCGTCGGCCTGGTCCAGGTTCCACCAGTCGGAGCCGGAAACGGCCGACTCCGGGTAACCGGCGGCGCGGGAAGCCACCGAACCGCAGTAAGAGTTCGTGGAATTGACGCCCGAGGCATACATCCGGCCCGTATAATCCGCCGTGGAATTGGACAGGAAGCCGAAGGTGATGCGCCGGAGCCCGTGCCGCTGGCCGGTCTCCATCCCCATCACGAAGCCGATATTGGGCATCTTCATCCGGGCGAAGTTCGTTTTCACCTGATCGCCGAATGCCAGCTCGGGATCTGCGCTGGTGGCATTGGCCACCGAGAGGCTCAGGCCCATACCCAGGGCAATCTGCGAATAACCGGCGACGGCCGACCCGGCAGGGTTGATGCCGATGGAGCCCATATCGCCACCCACGGCCGTGAGCGCGTTGGACATACCCACGGCGCGGGCCGTGCCGCCATATTCATTCTCCGAGAACAGGAGGGCATCCTGCCAGCTTTGGGCCGATGCCGAGAGCGCGACCAGCGCGCCCAGCGTGATAGTCAGTATCTTTTTCATACGTGTAATCTGTTAACGGTGTCCGCCGGAACGGGAGCCGCCGCCGGAAGAATGACCGCCGGAGGAGTGGGAACTGCCGCCGGAGGAACGGCTGCCGCCGGAAGAATAACCACCGGAAGAACGACTGGAGCTCCCGGAAGACGAACGGCTGCTGCTGCCGCCTGAATAGGAGCGGCTGGATGAGCTGCCGGACGAAGTCGAACGGCTGGAACTGCTGCCCGAGTAGGAACGGCTGCTGCTGCCGGAAGAGGTCGAACGACTGGCGCCGCTGCCCGAGGAGCGGTAGTTGGAGCTGTTCTTGGCCGCACGGTTGGCGCTGGAACTGCTGACCGACCGGCCGGAAGAAGAACCTCCGGAAGTGGAACGAACGGCGCTGCCGCTGCGTGATACGCTCTGGGCCGCGCTGCGGCTGGTTGTAGCGGAACGCGTGGCGGATGTGCTGCGGGAAGAAGTGGCCGCACTACGGGTAGCGGAGGTGCTCCGGGTGGTGGCGGTGCTCCGGGTGGAAGCCACGCCTGAGCGGGTTGTACCGGCGCCCCGGGAAGAGACAGCGGTCCGGGAAACCGAAGACACGCGTGCTACGTTGCCGCTGCGGAAGGAATTGCTGCGCACCCCGGACCCGAAGGCCGATGCGGAAGCGCTGCGGCGCAGGTCGCTCTGGCGGCCGTTGTGTTCCGGTCCCACATAGTGACGGTTCCATCCGTGATAGTATCCGCCGGGATAGCTGTGGAATCCGTAATACCCGTAATAGTGGTGATGCCAGGGCCTGTAGTACCAGGAATCATAGTACCACGAATAGTGATACCAGGAATGATAGTACCAGGGATCCCAGCCCCAGCTGTAATAGCGCCAGGGCCTGTAATACCAGGAATCGTAATACCACGGGTCCCAGGCCCAGCTCCGGTAATACCAGGGGCTGCCCCAATAATAATAGTAGTCCCTCAGGTACCACGGCCTGTAGGCCCAGGAATAATCATAGGCCCAGAGAGGATCGGTATCCACGACGGCGAGCACCGTCGAGGGACTCTCCGTGGAGAAGCGTACCTGGCTGCCGGGAGGCACCACCAGGGTGTCGCCTTCGCTGAGAATATAGGCTGGGGACTGTTTGCTGAGCGCAAGGAGATTATCGGCCTCTTCATCGCTCACGACTACTTGTGCGACCGACGAAGAAGGCGCGGAGTAAATGCCGTCGTCGTAGACCTGTGTCTGGAGACCGGACATGGAAGAGCAGGAAAGGGCGGCAAACACGCAGGACGCATATGCCAGAATGTGCTTTTTCATTGTACTTCCTCCTTTAATATCAATAAAAATAAGTATCTTTGTGGCCGGAAAGGCCCGGCAGAAAAGGATTAATGCAATATCCGTACCTATTCCCCGGCTTCCGGCACACAATATTAAGCACAAATCAGCAAAAAAGCAAACGATACTATGGCAAAAGAGGTAACGAGAAGGGAAGAAAACTACTCGCAGTGGTACAATGACCTGGTGGTGAAGGCAGACCTGGCGGAGCAGAGCGCCGTGCGCGGATGTATGGTCATCAAGCCCTACGGCTATGCCATCTGGGAGAAGATGCAGCGCATCCTGGACGATATGTTCAAGGAAACGGGCGTAAAGAACGCCTACTTCCCCCTGTTCATCCCCAAGAGTTTCTTCAGCCGGGAGGCCGAACACGTGGCGGGCTTCGCCAAGGAGTGCGCCGTGGTCACCCACCATCGGCTGATGAACGACCCTAAAGGCAACGGCATCGTAGTGGATCCGGATGCCAAACTGGAGGAGGAACTCATCGTCCGTCCCACCTCGGAAACCATCATCTGGAATACCTATAAGAACTGGGTGCACAGCTGGCGGGATCTTCCCATCCTGTGCAATCAGTGGTGCAACGTGGTGCGCTGGGAGATGCGCACGCGCCTGTTCCTGCGCACCGCCGAATTCCTGTGGCAGGAAGGCCATACCGCCCACGCCACGGCAGAGGAGGCGGAGGCCGAAAAGACCCGGATGGTGAACGTCTATGCCAAATTCGCCCGCGAGGTGATGGCCCTGCCCGTGGTGGTGGGCCACAAGAGCCCCGGCGAGCGTTTTGCCGGCGCCCTGGACACGATGACCATCGAGGCCCTGATGCAGGACGGAAAGGCCCTGCAGGCCGGTACGTCCCACTTCCTGGGCCAGATCTTCGCCAAGTGCTTCGACGTCCAGTTCACCAACAAGGAAGGCAAGCAGGATTATGTCTGG